>JAILQN010000335.1 GCA_024699005.1 Clostridia bacterium | reverse complement strand
ATTATATCATGCGCCTCCGAAAAATACGATCGCCGCTTCGGGAGCGTCAATATTTGCTTCTATGCGTATTTCGCCGCCGTCTCTTAAAAGCTTTGCCGGGCCGAAGACTGTCGCGTCTTCGGCAGTATCTGAAGTCAGCTTATAGACGTACTTCCCGTCTGCGTTGCCGAATAAGGCGACCACTCCGCGTCCGGTCTTTTCATTGATTTTTTCATATACTTCAAACGCTTCACCCGGTCTGCCTGATACAACGGGATAAGCATTTGTGATATCGTCCCTTACCCGTTTATATACGCCGAGCACTTTCCCGAACCGTTCCACGCCCTCTTCCGACACGCCCGGGAGATCGCCCCAGATACCGTTCTGACCGAGGATAAGCGACGCAAGATTCATCAGCTGAGACCGCTCGGGGTCATCCGGGAGATAATGCGCCATCATCAGCACCGAAGGGATCCATTTATCATAGCTGAGCCCCTGCCGCATTATCCACGTCCGCGCCGGACCGGGATTGACGAAAATATTGGTCCATGTGTCATCCGGGATACGGATATCATAGTTCTGATAATACGGTCCGTTATTGATCGCGAAATATTTACCGCTGGAAAGGAAACCGAGTCCCACGTAACGGCCGCTCTCGGTAATGTCCATGTCGACGATAGCGTCCGGCACGGCGGCGCACAGCTTATCCGCGGCCTTTGAAAGGTACGTTCCGGCAAGGAAGCTGTAGCAGTCGTGTCTATCCTGTGCGTCTGTACTTTCATCGCCGTGGAAGTGACCGGATCTGTCGCAGCCGAACATGCCGACGCCGTCCCATTTGAAATAACGCACGCCGACAGTGCGGGCCAGAGTGATCAGCCTGTCCGCGAAATCCTCCCAAAAGGAAGAGGCCATGCACATTTCATAGCTCTGTTCTGTCTCCCATACGCCGAAAGATCCGGGAGTTTCGCCCTCAAGACAGGTCAGATCGTCCGGATGCCGCCGGAGTATCTCGCTGTTCACCCCCGCGGAAGTCGGGCCGAACCACAGCCCGAGTTTCATGCCGCGTTCTTCCAGCAGGTCTCGGATATGCTCCATCCCGGAAGGAAACCGTTTCCGGTTGACAAGCCAGTCGCCGGTCCGCTCAAACCAGCCGGCGTCTATGACGAACACGTCGACTCCCATGCGGTGCGCGATATCGATCTCCAGCTCGATCCTCTCCTGATTCATTGAGGACAGATACTGCTGCCTGTTATAAAACCTGTTCCGTTCCTGGAACGCCCACGTGTTATAAAAAATATAGGGTTTTCTGCTCGCGGCGTTCAGCGTGCAGTATGAGAGCTGGAACGCGCGGTACGCCCTGGCAAGCTCATCCCGCGCCCCTTTGACCGCGCCGAACTGAAACCAGATGGTATCCAGCGGCTGTTCATGTATGGGCTGATTGTTCCGGTAATTTCCGCGGCAGGCCCTGAGCGCGATGCGTTCCCCCTCCCGTACGAAGCATAAGTATTTGTCGGGATACGTGGACCCGTGTTCATAGGCGGCAAGCATGGCGTATCCCGGGCGCTCCTCCGCGAGTATCGGACCGATAAGCTCGTCCTCATGCTCAAATGCCGGAAGTTCCCGCAGACAGTAGCAGTGAAATAGTGAGTTGAACTCCGATAAACGCACTTCTGTGCGCGCGCAATTGTGTTCGGTTGACCAGCTCAGGTAGATCAGATTGTCTCCGTGTTTCTTTGTAAGATACGCGGGCGAGGATGCGGAAAGCTCATAGCAAAACCGGACGAACGGAGCAGCAGCGCAGACGCGCAGCTTCATCACCAACGTGAACACGCCGCCGAAAACACCGCGCAGAGTGATCTGCTCAATTTCGCCGTTCAGGAACCGGCGGTCGACCGTTTCGACGCTGTCGGGAACGGCGGAAACAGTTTTTCCGTCGATTTCGATCTC
This sequence comes from Clostridia bacterium, assembly GCA_024699005.1. The sequence goes on along the minus strand of JAILQN010000335.1, from coordinate 4,877 downwards.
CGGCCACGCGACAGGGATCTCTGCCCGAGGATCGGCAAGCCGATAGACGATCGCGTGTTCACCGGCATATATCGAATAGGTTTCGGATCTGTATATAAGCTTTTTCATTTCCTGTATTCCTCCCGTTAATGATATCATCCGCAACGGCGAAAATCAAGAACGGGTTAATGAAAATCATTTTTTTGAATTGCAAAACATCCGCGGACATGGTATGATCATTACAATCAAAGAATAAGGAGAGATACGAATGGCAAACGCGAAAAAGGTGGGACAACTTATCAAAACCGCCAGGACCGACGCGGGGTTCACTCAGGAACAGCTGGCGCGGAAAGTCAAAAACTGCTCCGCCTCCGACATAAGCCGGGCGGAGCGGGGTGAAAAAGAACTGACCACCGAGCAGCTCAAACAGATCGCGAAAGCTACGGGAGTCACACAGAAATCCCTGCTGGACGCCGCAAAGGGGAATACATCTTCTTCGTCTTCCTCCCGGCCGCCGGCAGGCGCAAACACGACTTCCATGAAAGTGACCGCCACGGAAAAGAAGCTTGTACAGCTCTACCGCGAAGCGGACAGCCAGACAAAAAAAGAAGCAATGGCTCTTCTTAAGGGTGAGACGGCAGAGACACTGGTCGGGAACCTTATCGGTTCCGCGTTCAGCGCGCTGACAGGGAAAAAAGACAAATCGGTGAAAGACGAATGAACCGGTTTCACAAATCAAAAAAGCGTTTCTTTATCTCCACTGTATCGGGCGCTCGATGAAGTTGACCTCGTCTTTGGGCGGGATAAGCCCGAATGAACAGATACGGTTGATCCCGTGGGCTTTGAACGCGTCGTAAAGCGCTTCGTTCTCTTTCATCCTCATGGGATTGACAAAGGAATACTTTCCGATGAAAAGATTTGCCTTGAAGTATTCCCAGCTCAGCTGCGCCGTTTCGATGCGGAAGCGCTCATCGTCCGTGATATCTGCCGCCAACGCCTTTTTCCAGAGACGATCCAGCTTCAGCACCGTCAGAGGCGGATAATACCCGGACTGATAATGCCAGTCGAAATCGAAAGCGTGAGCGGTGGCACGTATCTGCGCGGTCTGGATATCCAGGATTTTTTTGATATACGGCGCGGCGTCCGCTCCGTAATAGGCGGACAGAAAATCGTTCATAAGATATTCCACGTCGGAGTCAACGTCCCACTGCAGCTTATGCAGGAGATAGTTGCGCAGCTCGTTGAACGCCGCTTCATGTCCGTCGCCGCAATTATAGATATAGCCCGTGACTCCGATATCGTGCATATACTTCATCGTGGACTGCATCGTCTCGAGATTCGAGAAAAACTGTGCCGTATTGAGGAAATTGATCGTGTAATCATAGATATAGGTGCGATCGGAGACAGTCGTCCAGATCTTAAAATCCTTCGCTGTCTGCGGTTCGTTTTTACCGTACAGATTTACCAGTCCGTCGTCTCCGTCCACAGCTCCGCACTCTGTCAGCGGATGGCTGCGGCAGGCTTTGTTTAGTCCGCAAAGCACCGGCACCACGTTATCGCGGCAGCGCAGACCGCCCCCGGTCGGGGGCCGGTCTGTTTCATTATACGCAAAAAACGTAAAAGTGAAATCGGGATATTCAGGTTCAAGCCGCTGTGCGAGCGCGTTTGTGAACAGGATCGTCGGAGCGCAGACAGAGCCGTATTCCTCATAAAGCGCCTCGCAGTCGGGGCACCGGCAGTAGTTTATGTTATCCTTCTGCCCTATGTGCAGGAATTTCGCTTCTGTTTCACAGTTTTCTATTGCCGCGCGGGCATTTTCGACCGCGATCTCAAGCACTTCGGGATTCGCAAGACACACGTGATCCGTCGAGCGGCCCCCCTCTTCATCCATAGCGAAATACTCCGGATGCTCTGCGAATAACGCGTCCGGCACAAGGCGGTCGAGCGTCACGTCCCATATAACGTATGTCAGCGCGCCGCCGTAGTCAGGCATATCCCACCAGAATGAGACGTTCATTTTCGTACGCGCGCGGTACGCCTCATTTGTGCCGACGCAGTCGTTTCGCCGTACGGAGAACGACGGACTGACCGTGCGGTCTATCGCAGCGTCCACGACTACACGGTCAAGTTCGGGCACGCGCTCCAGCTCCGGCGTGAACCAGCGCACGCCGAGATATTCCTCAAGGAAAGTATACACGCCGTAGAGCGTACCCCTGCTGCTCCCTCCGGTGATCGAGAGCCGCGTGCCGTCGGAGACAATGCGGAAATCCTCTTCGCCGAGGGTTCCGTCCCCATCTGCAACGCAAAGCAGTATCGCCGGCTGATCCGCTCCGAGCGAGTCCATCGTCGTCACTGGCAACACGGCGCCGGATATCTTCTCGAAATAGTCCCCGAATTCCCGCGCCGCGGTCTCAAGACAGACGTCCGCGTCCACGGGCAGCGAGATCGTGAGAACGCTGTTCCCGTTTTCCGCGAGCACCATTTCGGTGTTTACCGCGGGCGGTGAATAAGGTTCGCCGCCGTAGTCCACGCTCATGTTTGCCGGTATCAGTCCGACGGACATAAGTACGACCTGAAAAAGCGCGATCAGCGCCTGCATGAATTTCGCCGCCATAAGGATACCTCCCTGACAGATTTTCATTGCTGAGTTTTTTATCTGATACGCGAGAAAAGCTTTTCAATATAAGCGAATACGCGGTAAAACGGCTGGAAAAGCCATCCCGGAATATCTTCGGGACTGAGCGAATCAAGGGTATTGTTCAGCATGACCGAATACTCCTTGCATCCGCCGGTTATGAGCATACTGTTATAGGAGCGGTAATCGGTCCTGTTTTCGATCCGGTACATCCTGCCTTCCATTCGCATGGAATTCACAAGAGTGACTCTGCCGCCGTCAAGAAGCAGCGCGGGCTCCTGACCGTTGTTGCCGTCACAGCCCACGTTAACGAGCAGAACCGTGGAATCACGTTCGCTCATATAATGCTTCGTGCCGTAAATGAACGTCTGGAATACCGTTACTCCGCCGCAGCACGAAAAATCAAGGTACGTGCTCGTCTGTTTAAGGACGGGATCGAACAATACCTCAAAAATATCTCTCTCGTTCAGCCTTCCCTGAAGCTCCGGTATCCCGAGCGAGGAGTAACCGTTGCGCGTAACCGTGTTTCCGTTCTGCAGGGTCGCTTCGATCCAGACGTTTTTGCAGTTGTCCATTGAGATCATGGACCTGTAGCTTGTACCGACCAGACGCTTGATAAATACGTTCTCACAGTTTTCACATCTGACGCCGACGGACGCAAGATTCACGAAGCTGTTGACCACGTAGTTGCCATCCCCGGCTGCCTTTATACACGGAGTCAAAGCGAATCTGACGTCCCTGTCCTTTTCGGGCGCGCTCCGGGGATAATCGAAGCGGATGCCGTTAACGCCGGAGCCGTCTCCGGCCAGAGTGACCAACGGCGAATCCGATTCGTCATAGCCGTAAAACGAGAGGATCAGAGTCCCGTTGCTTTCTCCGGACTGATCCCTCGTGCCGACGCTCGAGGAGCCGCGCAGCTCCACTCCCGCGGGCACGCTTACCGGGCCGTCGAACCGGTAGACGCCTCCGGGGAGATATACAACGCCGCCCGTCCGTGCGGCTAAGGAGAGCGCATCCTGAACGTCGGGCGAAGCGTCGGTCCTGCCTGTGCGGTCCGCTTCCACGATATATAGCAGCGAAGCGGGCTTCTGATACGTTTTATCCACAGGCACGGAAATATGCGCGCCTGTCGTGATCTGAGGGTTGCGGACGAGCATGCACCCGCACAGTTTTACGTTATGCAGCTGGAATACCGCGCTGCCGTTATAACAAACGGCGCTTTTGCTTCCCTCCAGAACGCTCTCGGCGACACTGACGCCCCAGTTTGCCCCGCGCGACCATACAGAATCTTTTTCGGCGCAGAAAGCGTGATCGCATCTGCGGATATCCAGTTTATAAAAAGAGCCGTTGAACTGCACCCGGATACCCTTTTTCAGATGTATACCGTATCTGCAGTCGCTGATACGGACGTCGGATATCTCCGGCCACTCAAGGTCCCCCAGAACGAATCCCGACGCGTTTTTCCGCGTATATTCTTTCAGAGCCCCGCAGTCCGGCGCATTGTAAGCCTCGCCTGCCCCGATCCAGTACCGGTTTTCGAAATATACGGTTTTATACACGTCAACGTCAGCGGAATTATAGGAATTCAGTCCCTCCATAAGACAGGTCCCTCTGATGTTTTCCAGAGTGGTCATCTCGTGACACTGATAAACGCCGTCCTCGCATAGAGAACAAAGCCCGATGCCCCGGTAAGAATTCAGGAGAGTGATATCCTTCAGGGTATGCAGCATATAATCCCTTTTTCCGTTTACGTAAAACGTGTACGGATACGGTTTCACGTCTTCAAGGGACTGATCCGGATACCACACGGTCAGCCCCACCGCGCCGGCGCTGCCGCCGACGTCGAATAAAGCCGGAGTCTTTTCATCCGTACTCTCCGGCCTGGCGACGATAACGGTGCCGTAGTCCGTTCCCTCGTCGGGATCCTGCCAGTCGCCCCGCAGCGTCACGAACGGACGGATATATATATTGCCGGTGACGAGATATCTGCCGGCGGGGAGGAATACGGTTCCGCCGCCGCTGCGCGCGCAGTCGTCGATCGCGCGCTGGATGACGGCAGTACTGTCCTCCCGTCCGGTATCGTCGGCGCAATACGGCGCTTTCGTCGCTATGATATCTGCGACGACGACGTCCTGCGTCGGGTAGAGCGTTTCAACTATTACAGGCGTCTGCGCTGCCTGCGCGAAGCTGACCGGCACGGAAAAGCCGGCTGTCAGCGCAAACGCGACAAATAATGATATGACCTTTTTCATGAATCAGACTC
>JAILQN010000331.1 GCA_024699005.1 Clostridia bacterium | reverse complement strand
TGTTGTAAAACTGTTAGAGCAATATACGGAGTATACTGCCTCCGTCGGGCAAAACTACAGACAGAATTCCTGGTACGGATTCATTAACGATAGAATCAGCTTTGACGCGCGGGGTTGGCTGAAAGAAAACCTGGAATCCGTTTTGCAGGGCTACAGAAAGCTGCAATCAACAACGGCTGACATAAGAGCAAAATATGAAACACCTGAACTGAATTATTCTGCCACACAGACGTGGCAGATGCTGCTGTCATTTGCTGCCGGTTCCGATGTGGTTACACCGTCTCTGCTGTCCTATGACGCATTCAACTATGCGCTTCCGTTTTTGAAGAATATGCAGGTTCTGAGCGGCACGATCATTCCGGTAAGGAATCATCTTCTGGAAAGCTTCGATTCGGCAGCATTCCAGGAATACTCGGGACAAGAACTCTACACGAGATTGACCGGAGAATTCAGTTCGGCAGTTTCGCGGATGTTCAACGGGGACTACAAAAATTTTATCGCGGGGCTTTCCATCCACTACAAGGGAGACGGAAAGCTGAAATACAAGCAGGCACTTGATTTTGCGGAACAGCTGATGCAGCTGCAGTCCACGTCCGCAGTATACACACAAAACGAATCTGCCGTCCCGAACTGTCTGGGCCGCTGCTACATGGGACCGGATACCGACTGGATCCACGTTATGGCGGATCTTGATATCCTGCAGGGATTCTTCAATAACGGGACGTCACATTTCTGCGCTATCTCAAAAATGTCTAAAGACGTTTTCTCCGCAAATCAGGCGGCATTCGGAGCGGATGCGGCCCTGCTTCTTGATGAGATGCGGGAGGTTGACGCTGCAAAAGACCGTATTGCAAAGCAATTCTCACCGGAAGTATTGAATCTTGACAAAAACGGGTATGACTACTGCATCAGAAAGCTTGAAGCATGTCTTACTGATTTTGACAAACTCGGAAACTGGATCAGTTTTTTTGGCCTGATGAAACAAATATCAGCGGCCAATTTAAAACCTTTTATTGATACGGGGATCGAGAATCAGATTGACCCGCAGCAGATATCCGGCGCATTCCGAAAAGTCTTTTACAAGCATTGGATTGAGTATATCCTTTTCTCGACGCCCGAGTTGTCTTCTTTCTCCCGCATTACGCAGGATCAGGCGGTGCAAAGCTTCGTTAAAGAGGATTCACTGCATTACGAGATCAGCAAGATCCAAATCAAATCCGAACTGTCGCAAACGCGTCCCAATCTGGATATGGTCGCCGGCGGGTCTTCCGTTGCTACGTTGCGCAGAGAGGGTCAGAAGAAACGGAAACAAATGCCGATCCGTAAGCTGTTGGCTGAAAACGGAAGCCTGGTGCAGATCCTTAAGCCCTGCTTCCTGATGTCTCCGTTGAGCGTCAGTACGTTTCTTGATCCGGAAAAAATCAGTTTTGATACTGTTGTTTTCGACGAGGCGTCTCAGATATTCCCACAGGACGCGATCGGGGCCATTTATCGCGGAAAACAGTTGATCGTTGTCGGCGACTCCCGTCAGATGCCGCCCAGTGATTTCTTCAATTCGTCTGCCGATATCGAGGACGATGATGAGGAAGTGGGTGACGTCACAGACTTTGAGTCCATTCTGGATATCTGTAGTGCTGTTTTTACGACAGAACGGCTTGCCTGGCATTACCGCAGCCATTATGAGCAGCTGATCGCATTTTCAAATCTCCATTTTTATAATAACAACCTTGTCACTTTCCCGTCATCCGCCACGGATCATAAAGGGATCGGCGTCGATTACTACTATGTTGACGGCGTCTTTGACCGGAAGAGTAAAACCAACAGGCTTGAAGCGGAGTTTATTGTTGATCTGATTTATCAGAATATCAAAGAATACCCGAAACGGAGTCTCGGCGTCGTCGCTTTTTCTGTTGCGCAGCAAAACATGATCGATAAGCTGCTCTCAAAAAGGCGAATGGAAGACCCTTCATATGAATGGTTCTTTAAATCCGACTGCGCGGAGCCGTTCTTTATTAAAAATCTTGAAACTGTTCAGGGCGATGAAAGAGACACGATTATTTTCAGCGTTGCCTATGCAAAGGACAGCCAAGGAAGGTTTATTCACAATTTCGGCCCGTTGAACCGTGAAGGCGGGGAGCGGCGTCTTAATGTTGCCGTCACCAGAGCGAAAGATAACGTCCAGCTTGTGGCTTCAATTCATTACACGGATATCAACCTGAACAACACCGAATCAAAAGGTGTTCATCTGCTTCGCGCCTATCTGGACTATGCGGAGAACGGCGAGCAAGCGCTGGAACGGACGATCCAAGTGCAAAAAGACGATAAATACGATTCGGATTTCGAGCAGGAGGTTTGTGATTTCCTTCGTGAACATGGTTATACGGTTGATACGCAGGTCGGATGTTCCGGTTACCGGATCGATTTGGGGCTCAGGAAACCAAACAGCTCCGATTATCTGTTGGCCATCGAATGCGACGGCGCAACATACCACTGTTCGAAAAACGCCAGAGACAGAGACAGTCTCAGACAGCGCGTCCTCGAAAATATGGGGTGGCAGTTCTATCGCATCTGGTCTACAGATTGGTATCGCAATAATGCCGTAGAAAAGGAGCGTCTGCTGAAAACGGCAGAGGATGCCGTCTCCAGAGCCAATTCGCCGGAAGAGAATAAGGGAAATGACCCCGAACCAGTTGTCGACGATGTCGCGGAGACCGTTGAAGCCATGTATTCTGTAGAAGTAAAGGAGCAGGCGTTCTCATTCCCGGAATACAAGGAGCTTAATGCTTCTATGATTGTGTATAATCATTCCTATTCCCTGCAGAGTGCTGTTCTGGAGATTCTTTATACAGAAGCGCCTCTCTCGGAAGAATATTTGTTAAAACGGATCGTTGGCTGTTTCGGCAGAGAAAAAGTGACA
>JAILQN010000294.1 GCA_024699005.1 Clostridia bacterium | reverse complement strand
TCTGCGTATATACAGCGCTCTGTCAGTTATTTCATCAAAGATTCTGACCGCTGCGGCGACGATCCTGCTCTCGGATGAAGTATACTCCTCAAATCTGGCGGAACCGTGCGCGGATTTCGGAATGACTCTGCCGTAGCAGTCAACGGAGAGCTCACCAGCATAGATGCCGTCGTCCACCGATTTGCGGTCATAGACCACGCCTATCACGATACCGTCGGTCATAAGTCTTTTTGCGGTGATCGATGAAACGAGCTGCTCGGTCATTTCGCGGATTATTATTTTCGCGTCCGCGTATTCGTAAGGCTCCGGCAGTACCTGCCCTTCGGAGAGCGAGTTGGACGACACACGGTAATTCTTGATATCGGTCATGCGCGTGGGCTCTATGCCCCATGCGTGGTCGATCAGAATCTCCGCGTTTACGCCGAACATCATGTAAAGCGTATCCTCGTTTGCTATGCTCATCCTGGCGATGTCGCCCATCGTGAACATGCCAGCGCGGGCAAGACGCTCGGAAATACCGTGGCCTATATGCCAGAAGTCCGTCAGGGGAGTGTGCCCCCATAGCTTCTGTCTGTAGCTCATTTCATCCAGTTCGGCGATCCTGACGCCGTCCTTATCCGCTTTTGTATGTTTCGCGACGATATCCATGGCGATTTTCGCAAGGTACATATTCGGTCCTATGCCCGCTGTGGCTGTTATGCCGGTTTCGGACAGGACTTCGCGGATAAGCTTAAGCGCCAGCTCATGTGCGGTGACGTTGTAAAGGTCAAGATACGCGCCGGCATCTATGAACACTTCGTCTATTGAATATACGTGTATATCATCCGGAGATATGTGGCGCAGATAAACGGAGTATATATCGGCGGAGATCTCCTCATATATCGCCATCCTGGGCGGAGCTATGATAAAGCTGACTTCCTCGCCTGTCTCTTGTTTTACCTCGCGCAGGCGCTGCCTGACCTCGAACAGGCGGGCTCTGCCGCCGATCCCGTACGCTTTCAGAGCCGGAGAAACGGCAAGGCAGATGGTCTTGTCTGTACGAGTCTCATCCGCGACAACCAGTTTTGCGCTCAGAGGATCAAGCCCACGTTCCACACACTCGACCGAGGCGTAGAAGCTTTTAAGGTCAATACAGATGAAAACGGATTGTTTCATGATCACAGGTGACAGGCGTATTATATCAGATCTTTTTGATATCCATATTCCGGATGGATTTTATTATATGGGTGGCGACGCCCTGTACGGAGATCTCGGAAGGATAGATATCGTCGTATTCGCTGTTCTCCGGATGGAGGAAATATCTGCCGGAAGAAGAGTCGTATCTGAGCGTTTTTAATGTGTTTGCGTGTTCCTCGTCCAGCGCGACGACTATATCGCCGGGCTTTGCCTCACTTGTTTTGCGTATCACGACAAGGTCGCCGTCGCAGATATCCGCGCCTGTCATGGAATTGCCGTTTGCCCGAAGGATATACAGCTCGCCTGCGCCGAATATCGATACCGGCAGCTGGACGACGCTCTCAAGCTGCTCCTCTTCCTGCTCCGGTACGCCGCAGGGGATGGAACCGTATATTCCTGAACGGATCACAGCCATATCCGAACGGTTTATCTTGCCGACGGACAGACTTTTCCCGTCGTAATCGAGCAAGCCCTTTTCGGTCATTTCCACAAGGTATTTGTATACTGTGCCCCTTGCGACGCCCACAGCGTCGGAAAATTCGGCTGTTGTGGGCATCCTGCCGTTTGTCATCATGAAATCCTCGGCGAAAGATTTTATGGCAGACATCGTATCGGGATTTTTCTTTCGCATAACGTCGCACCTCGTTTTGAATCATTAAAAAGAAACAACTGTTTCTTTTTAACCGCATAATAACACAACCCCCTGCAAAATGCAAGGGGTTGTACAAATTTTTTCAGAGCGGGTTATTCTCAGAACGTATCTGTTTCTCTGTAGACCCTGATGATTTCCGGGATCATCGTGATGAATTTCGGCAGCCACATAAAGAACGCATAACCGGCGAAACGGGCTAGCGAGATGGGCATCTGCGCGATATACTTGACAACGGATACGGTATTATCGCCCTCGTAAGTCGCTTTGTTCTGCCCGGTTTCCTTGCTGAGTGTGAAGGAATCGATATTCTTAACGGATCCGTCTGAGTCGCTGACTATATAAGCGTTCAGAGTAAGTTCTCCGCCGCGGATGCTGACCGTCTCGAAACAGCCGCCGATATTAGCGGGATCGGTATTGTCCCAGGTCTCGCCGTCAAAATAATTACCGTAACCGTCCTTCTGCACGACGTTTGCCGCGATCAGATCCTTCGGCATAAACGTATCGATAAGCACGGTGCGCAGTTCGTATCTCTTAGTGCCGGCTGTGCCGCCGAGAACGTAAACCGCGCCGTCCTGAGCCTCTTTGCGGGCGCTAACGGGCTTTGTGCGCAGATACATATGGTCGTGGCCGGACATCACAAGGTCAACGCCTGTCTCGTCTATGACGTCGCAGAGGGAGTATTTGAGATACTGCGCGTCGGGCCATTTGCCGTCCTTGCCGAGTGTGTACGGGGATTTGTGCATGAAAACGATTTTCCAGTCCTTATCTGTGGACTTCATATCGTTGCGCAGCCAATCCATCTGCGTGAGAGATATCGAAAGGATGTCGTTTGTATTCACAACAGCGATATGGGCGTTGCCGACGTCATATGAATAATTTACACCGTTGAAGTTGGAAACGCTGGCGGATGAATCGAGCGAGAAATGGTTGAAGAAAGAATTGATCTTCTTTTCGTCGTGGTTGCCTGCAACGGGAACAAGGGTCGTGCGGGCGTTTATATCTTTGAACGCGGTGAAGTAATTTCCCCATTCCTCTTCGGTGCAGTCATTGGTGAAATCGCCCAGCATGGAGAAAAAGTCCGGATTTGGCATCATTTCAAGAGCCTTGTCGACAACCGCTGCGGCTCTCTGAAAGTTTTCGAGGGGAGTCGCCTGCACGTCGCCGACGGAAATGAAATCCACGCTGTCGTCCCCGTTGTCCGTGGTAAACACGCCTTCACCGCTCCACGCTTCGCCGTTACCTACAACGTAAGTGTAAGTCTCTCCGGCGGCAAGACCGCAGACCGTCGCTTTGTGACAGTACATCCCGTCAAATTCTGTGCAGTCAAATGAGGTTGTAAGTGATGCGGTCACGTCCTGACCGAGAGAGTCCCTGATGATAACGGCGGAATCCGTATTATCCGGCGTGTACCAGCAGAAGCCGCGGCAGGAAGATGTGTCGCCGTTGACGGTACAGCTGATGTTTGAGACGGTCGCGTCGACAGCGCCTGACGGCAGCGCAAAAGCGCAGAATAAAAGAGCGATTGTGAGAAGGATGGAAGTGATGGATCTGAGATGTTTCATTTTTTGTCCTCCGGGGTTTTTGTTAAGTTACGAGCAAGCGAGTAACAAGTTCAGAGACTCTCGTATCTCGTATCTTGTAACTCGTAACTCAGAAAAGGTTTTTGATAAACTCGATCAGTCTTCTGAAAAAGGCAAGGATCCGCTCCCAGATTGACATACCTTCATTTGCGGGATGCTCGTCGGGATCGGGCTGAGGGGCTACCACCGAAACGGTACAGCTGTAGGTTTTTGTCCTGCCGCCCGTGGTGACAGTCGCGGTAATGACCGCTTCGCCTTCACTGACGGCGGTAACACTGCCGTTATCATCAACCGTCGCTACAGATTCATCTGAAGAACCCCATGTAACGACTGCATCGGCGGGCAGATTTGAAAGAGACAAAGTCGCGTTCTGACCGGTGACTATTGCTTTAGTCGATACGCTTATCGAAGTATCTTCGTTATCGGCAATATCGCAGGTGAAAGCTTTCAATACGACGTTGTTCATATTGTCACCGATGACGTCGGTGGAATCATACCATACGTTATCTATACCGACAAAACTCTGCCCGGTCTTTGAGGTATATGAAACGCCGTCATATTGCGGCTGACCCTCGACGTTTGCGGCGGCGTAGCTCTCATCATTGGCTGTCAGAGTAACTATCGCTGACCAATTCTCACCGGCTGAAAGCTCTACAGGATTTTCAAGGAAGACGGTATGATAGCCTGCTGTCGGAAGATCGCAGGTCGCCGTGGCGGAGTCCACGATTGCGCCCATGACGGGAGAGCCTTTCGATGCATCCACGTCCGAATATACCCTGACCGTGCAGGTGCAGTTTTCCTGAAGCGTAAAGAAGGATACAGCCTTCAGTTCTTCGTGCCCTTTTGCGGTATAGACGTTTCCGAAATCTATCGTGTTCGAATCATTCGCCACAACGTAATCGAGATTGTTATATGAATTGTACTGATATGTATTATCAAATTCTCCGGCGGGCATAACGGTATAACCGGACCACGGTCCCAGATTTGCGGTCTGATAGGAGACCCAGAAATATCCGTCGTCGTTCCAGTCGCCGCCGGTACCGTAAGAGTTTCTGCAGAGCCATGCGCCGTCGCTTCTCGGTTTGCCGCCTAAGGCAGTGCCGAAGTTGTTTCTGGAGTAGTTGTCATCCCAGCCTACGCACAGCACGTCATGATTGGGAATGTGTTTGATTCCGGTATAATAGGCCCAATTATCTTTATTGATAAGGTTAAGGGAAAAGTAGATGCCCATTGTAATGGCGCCGTGATCGTAAATGAAGTTTTTGATGGTTTCGACGTCTGTATCTTCGGCAAAGACCGAGGTGTCCTTGATAAACATCTCGGAGACATATCTCGCGCTCTCTGGGAAGTTGCCGTTGCCGGTCCTGCAATGCGGTATGCCATTGACGGTTATATCCGTATAATCCTCCGGGTCGAAGGGATAATCGGCGTCATTCGCAAGACCGCTGCCTCTTGTAACCGTTGAAACGACGTCACACCAGGAGCCGCCTTCATCATAGGGATAGTCGCTGTCCATGCCGTCGCCGTAAGCACCGTCCGCTGTATTCTGGGTAAGTCCTTTCATTGCAAACCATATAAGATGAGATTCGCTGAAATTGACAGATGAGTCGGCAAGGCCCTGTTTGATAGCAGCTGATTCGATAGCTCCGATCCCCGCGAACGCCCAGCAGGAAGAAGAAAATCCCTGATCGGTAACGCCGGTGACCATAGCCTGACCGTTGACATCACGAAGGTCGTATTTCGCCGGCAGAGAGGATGCTTTAAGTTTGGGATTAATGGTATTCGTATTATGGCCTGATGATTTGAACGGATTTACCTGATTTCCGTTCCTGTCTGCCCATGTGTATGTCTTGTGGCCGCCGTTGACCGTAGCCGTGGACGTGATAAGTTCAAACGGCGACGACGGTGTGTATGCGGAAAATGCCGGAGCACAAACCGCCAGGGTGAGCAGAACGGAAAGAATGATACCGATTGTTTTTTTCATGTCTTGACCTCCCGGGTTATGATGCTTTGGAAATGGATTTGTTTTTTATTTTGAAAATGATAAGCGGAATGAGTATCAGGATAGCTACTACGGAAGCGGCGGCGAATATCTCCGGAACAGGAGCGTTGACTGTTTCGCCGTAATCATTGATATATGTGCCGAGTTCGTGCGTCGCGGCAAATTTATTGATAACAAATGTACCGATCCTGGGGCCGATAACCATGGGCAACATAACGGAGAATATCATTCTGACGCCCTGGAACAAACCGACTTCCTCTTTTGGAGTGTAATCACGCACGAGAGCGTTTATCATGATTCCGAGGAATGCCCAGCCTACAAAGAAAACAGCAGCCGCGCCGAGGAATCCGATTATCGTCTTCATAAAGAACGCACAGAAAAGTCCAAGTGAATAGAGTATCGCGCCGGGGATCATAAATTTATCTTTGCCCTTTTTGTCAATAAGCTTGCCGAACAGAACGGCGCCCGCCACAACAACGGCGATGATTGCGACGGCGGCAATTATCATAGGCGGAGTAAGGTTGAGATGAGCGAAATCAAAGCCCAGAAAATGCTGGATATATATGAAAAGATAAGGCATTACCACCTGAATTGCAGTCGAGGAAAATCCAAGCGCCGCGAGGATTATATAGAGCATCGCGTTGTTTCTGATGACGGACGGCCTGAAACCGTATATAAGGCTCGCGAAGTAATTTCTCTTCTGCTTCTGCAGCCCTTCCGGATCTTTAAGGGTAAACAAGCCTATCACGCCGCAGATGATAACGGCAACGCCGAGCGCAATAAAACAGGGGGAATATCCGAGAGCCGTTACGCCAGCACCGAAACCCACAACGATCGCAACTGTGGCGAACACAGGCAGCAAAGCGGTGACGCCTTCGACAAAACCTCTGTTTGACGTGTCTGTTACGTCCGTGATCCAGGCGTTGAACGCGGCGTCGTTGCATGTGGAGCCCATAAACGTCATAACGCAGTCCATTATAATAACAAGGCTGATCGTTATCGCAGCTACGCGCGCCTGATCGGAGAGCTTCAGGAGCGCTGCCGTATGCTCACGCGATATGAAAGCGAATGCCATTACCGTCACGCCCCAGACGATATATCCGACGGATATAAATACCTTGCGTTTGCCGACTCTGTCAGATAATGCGCCCATTACAAAAGTAGTGAGCATGGCGGTTATGGCGCTTGCTGCGACCATGACGTTGATATCCTCCGCAGTGCCGCCGACCTTGTTGAAGAGGAACGTGTTGAAATAAAGGTTTTCTACATTCCATGCAAGCTGACCGGCAAGGCCGAACAGGACGATATTGAACCACGTCCGTTTGGAAAGTTTAGTCTGTTCCATGTAATTGTACCTCAAGCAGGTTGTTTATGATCTTTAATGATACTTCGGGCGGATAACCGTCTTCGGTGGTTGTATGCTGTTTGGTCACTCCGTCAATATAACCGGAATCAATCATTCGTTCCATAAATGACAATATATACTTATATTCGGGCAAAAGCTTCTTTCTGTGAAGAATACCGAGTTCCGCGCAGAGAGCGTATGCGCCCCAGTTTGAAACGTCGGCTATGATCAGATCGGACGTTTCCACTACGCAGGGCAGGATATTCAGTTCACAGGAAATAACGTCGCGCAGATTGCCCATGCCGATCTCATTCCCTCCGTCGCCGATACCGATCGTGTAAATCCCGGCTTCCGTCGCGGCTGTGAAAAGACGGTCGACAGGGGCTGTATGTTCCGAAATATCTGCGCCGAGCATATTCGCGTAAATGCTGTCCGCGTTTATTCCGCAGCGTTCTACGGAAATAAGGCAGACGGGATCAACGGAAGTCAACATTGTTTCCGGAATGAAATCGTTTTCACAAACCAGAGTCGAATATCCGGCGCCGGCAAACAGACTGACGCAGAAAGAATC
>JAILQN010000293.1 GCA_024699005.1 Clostridia bacterium | reverse complement strand
AGCAGCTGTTCAATGCTAATATGTAGGTGCGCGGCATAGCCGCGCAGAGGTGACCGCGTTGCGGTCAGAGGTGTTCGCTTTCGCGAACAGAGGTACACGCTACGCGTGTACAGATGCGCTCTGCGAGCGCAGAGGCGGCGCTTCGCGCCGGAGACATTATTTAAAACAACACTGAAAAAGGAGAAAACAATGGCAGATTTTTCACTCGAGCTTCCATCTCAGGAAGAAGTAAAAGAACTGGCGGAGCGACAGACCGCGCCGTCCGCGGAAACGGAAGAAAAGATCCCTGCGCTGGTGGAGCAGAACGCCGCCACCATCCTGGACGTCAACCTTGACGAACTGGAATCCCGCCGCGCCTGCACCAGCGCCGTCGAGCAGTTCGGCGTCGACGCCATGAAGAAATCCGAGAGCAAGAACGCCATCCTTCAGCGCAGGATGTTCCAGTTCAGCGAAGCGGGCGGCGAGTCCGGCGAGGTATCCAAAGGACTCGTGGACCTGACCCTGAAAATGAAGGATCTGGATCCCTCTCAGGTCGACTTCCTGAAGGGCGGCGTACTGGGCAAGCTGTTCAACCCGGCGCGCAGGTATTTCGAAAAATTCAAGGCCGCGGATACGGAGATCGCCGATATAGTCAAGGTGCTTGACGGCGGGCGCAAGACTCTGGTCAACGACAACACCACCCTCGAACTCGAGCAGAATACCATGCGCCAGCTGACGATCCAGCTCAGGCAGAACATCGAGATCGGCATGCAGCTGGACGAGTATCTGGACGACGCCATAGAGAAGATGAAATACGACGGCGTCACCGATCCGGAAAAGGTCACTTTCCTGCAGGAGGAGGTCCTTTATCCGCTGCGCCAGCGCATCCAGGATTTCCAGCAGCTGCTCACGGTCAACCAGCAGGGCTTTATCGCGATGGAGATCATCCGCCGCAACAACAAAGAGCTTATCCGCTCGGTCGACCGCGCCAAGCTGGTCACCGTGGCGGCCCTTCGCACGGCTGTCACCGTGGCGGGCGCTCTGTACGACCAGAAGATCGTGCTGGAGAAAGTCAACGCCCTCAACGAAGAGACCAACCGCATGATAGAAGCCACGAGCCATATGCTCAAGGAGCAGGGCACGGAGGTCCACCGTCAGGCGGAGGAGACCGGCGTGTCGGTGGAGACCCTGCAGACCGCGTTCACCGAGTGCATCGACGCTCTGGAGGAGATCAGCACCTACAAGCAGGAGGCTCTGCCGCGCCTGAAACAGAATATCGAGGAGTTCCGCAGACTCGCAGACGAGGGCGAGAAACATATCAAGAGGATAGAGCAGACGTAGGCGCGCCGTTGGCGCATAGGTGACGCGTTGCGTCATAGGTGGCACTTCGTGCCATAGGTGCGCCGTTGGCGCATAGGTACCCGCTTTGCGGGTATAGGTGCACCTTCGGTGCATAGGTGGCGCTTACGCGCCATAGGTGCGCCGCTGCGCTCCGCATAGGCGTCACCCGTGACGTATCACGTACGGCAAAGCCGAACATATCGCGTCGAACGAAGCGAGACATATCGCATTTGCGAAGTAAATATATCGCATCGCCGCAAGGCGATATATCGCAGGCGTATAAGGTGATATCATGAAAGATGAATATGATTTTTCCAATGCAGTCAGGAACCCCTACGCAAAAAAACTGAAAAAACAAATCACGATCAATCTTGATGATTCGGTTATCGAATATTTCAAAAAACAAGCCGCGATAACCGGGATTCCTTATCAGACTCTTATCAACCTGTATCTTGCCGATTGCGTATCAAAAAACAGACAATTATAGTTTTCATGGACTTAAAAAACGGAGATAATTAAGAATCAAAAGATACCGCCCGATGATCTCGGGCGGCATCTTGTATTATGAGTCAATGATTTTTTTCGCAACTTCGATTTTCTCATTTGCGTAATCAACAACGTCTTTGATGACCAGTTTTTTAACGGCTGTTATGTAGTTTTGAATATCAGTAAAATCTACAATTTCTCCATTTGACACAAGCTTGATTTTATCCTTTTTTATTTTTGATTTGCTTATACTATCGCCCCATGTGTATTTATGTCCCAAACTCTTCCTAACACATGTTGCAAGGTACAACAATTCTGCTTCTGTTGGTTTATGATTTTTTAAATACAAGGCTAAATTATGACTGTCATTTGAATAGAAATCATCCTTTTGACATGTAACAACAAATGTCTTTCCACCAATAAAAACACAATTTCCTTCTTCTTTGTATGTTTCGTCAAAAGAGATATATGAGCTTATCGAATTGTTATCAGCACTTGCGCAAAGGTAAGGAACCGTCCCACTGTTTTCTTTCACTTGTGATGACAGTATACTACTTGTGTTTTTAACGTTAAAAACATCAATTACATTAAACTGTCCCCATTCGACATCTTCAAGCCGATCAAGAGCAGCGCGTTCAGCGTCGGACAATTTATAATTGTCCAATCCGCTTACCGCCAGGTAAGCGGATAGCTCCGCTATCCGCTCCGCTTCCAGCTCCGCTATCCGCTCCGCTTCCAGCTCCGCTATAAACGACTCCATAAATTCAAAATCTATTGACCCGGCGGGAGTTATGGGAAGTGAAACTATTTGATTGCTCAGTATATTAACATTAAAACTTGATCCCCCCCATGAAAATGAACTGAAAGTCCTATTCATGGCAACGAGGAAAAAAGGCGCGTTATTTTTATTGAATTTTTCTATTTTCGGTTTAAATATTTTTATCTTATCTCCCGTAAAATAAGGGGTTTCCTGATAAAAAATTGTCGCTGTATCCTGACCGAATGATACTGTGTTCCCTTCGTTTAAATAGTTTTCGCTTTCTTCTATAAAACCCTTTTGTCCGTTATTGGTACTCTGTCTCACTATATAAGGATACCCGCCCTTTTCCTTTACGGTTACTTTGTTTGCGTCATATTTTTTTTTGGATGATCTTATCTCAAACAAATCACCTAACCTAAATTCGCCCCACTTGACGTTTTTCAGCCTCTCGTCAAGTGAGGCTTTCATTTTCCCAAGCGGTCGTCCTCCGTTTTTTGATTAATAATCAAGTTTGATACTTCCCACGCAAGATAATCGGCGACTGTCTTTTTAAAATCGTCAAGAGTCGGTTTTGTGTCTACCGGGGCTGTCTGATTCCAGTCCGCGCCGTTATCGGGATCAATATTGCCCTCATAGTATTCTTTATCTGTAAAAATATTCAGTTTGCCTTTTCCGAAGCGGACAAGATCGACGATCTCGGCGTAACGCTCCTTCGCCCGGTCCGTATCGCGGAGGTTGACCGCAGCCTTCCTTCTTGCCGTCCTGGTGTAGCCGTCATTTGAAAAGTCAATAAACTTAACAACGTCGTCTTTTTGATGCGCTTCGCCTATCCTAAATACATAGATATTTGTCTGTACGCTCGACTTGCCGTTGAACAAGTCTATCGGCATTTTTATACTCGCCAGAAGTGTGCTGTGTTTTAAAATGTTTTTATTGTAATTGATCGCCTTGCCGCTTCCGGCAGAATTTTGAATAATGATTGCCGCGTAGCCCTTTTCCATCATGGCAAGAGCCTTTTCGACAAAGATCATGCCGTTGCCCAATGCTGAATACGGCGGATTAAGAACGAAAGCGGTCGCGGGGAACATCTTACCCGTCTGACCAAATCCGTAATTGCCGTTGAAATCACGTAGAGAATCCTTGTTGAGGATATTTGAACTGCCGTCTCCCATAAGGATCATATTCAGAACGGCAAGCATATATATACTCGGCAAAATCTCGATGCCGAGAATGTGATTTAGTTTTATATCAAGAACTGCTTTATTGTATTCATCGGGCGATTTAATCTTCTGTTTGGCGTCGTCGAGCATTTCATTCATGGCAGCAACAAGAAGCCCGGCTGAACCTGCTGCAAAATCCCAGACGTATGAATCCTTATCCACCCTTGCGAGTTTAACAAGAAGCTTTGCGACGTATGAGGGAGTAAGGACAACATCGTTCAGCTTATCCTGAGAAAAGCCCAGCCATGAATACATTTCATTGAACAGTTTGCCTGTAAAATCAGTTGAAATATCGGTCTTATAGTAAATTCCGAGATCGTCAACTATTTTGCAAAAGACTCTTTTAAGCTGACTCTCCCCGCCCTCATCAGGGCGATTGATATTGTCGGTTGTAAGAGTGTTCTTTAACGTGTTGACGAGAAGATCTTTTTTATCAACAGGAAGCTGTTTTTCTCTGAGAAAATTCTCGATCTTCCTGAGTACAAGATCACCGTCACGATTTCCGGCTTCCGTGGAAGATCTCAGATCGGATTTTTCAAGCACGGATACTTTACCGGGAACACCGAGCGTCGCGATAATGGCGGCTGCAACAAGATATATGCGATCCTGTTCGCCAAGTCCCTTTTCGGATTTGAAGATATCATTATTGAGCTTCATAAGGCTCGCGGAGATTTCCTGTTCCCTCGCCTGTCTGAGCTTTTCGATCTCTTCGTCGGTCAAGCTCATCGCTTTGATCTTATCTACAAAAGCATCAAAGTTGCCATTCTTCAAAAAAGACAGATCGGTATAATCATCGACCTTCTGTCCGATTCCGAAATTTGCTTTGGAAACATAGTAGACGCCAATCTCCGGAACAAGACTACCGAATGAATCTTTATATCCGGTCACGCCTATGGAAATAATATCAGTATAGCCTGTATAATGCAAAATAGCGTTTGCATAATGTACTGCGCCGTTAACAGCGTAACTGTTTATGTTTTTATAGTTAGGTGTATTATCAGCCTTTTTGTTCGCGACATTGCCGTCATCACCTGTTTTGATAAGTTTATCTTTGTAGCCTTTATATTCAATAAGAACAGGCCAGTATTTCAGATTTTTATCCTGTAACAGCAGTTTTGCATCCGGGCGGTTTCCGCCGGTCCCGCCCTGCTTTGATGCATAATCGGAAAGTGCGGAATCAATTTCATTATTAAGACTTTCCTGTTCAAGCTTATATGTCAGTCCGTAATCCTTCAGCCAGCCGTTCACAAGATCGGCGATCTGGGGCTCAACCGATTTAACACCTTTCATCAATGTCACCTCATAAGAAAACTGATATCTAAACACTAAACACTAAAAACTAAAAACTCAACACTCAGAACAACCCGTTCTCCTTCGCCCAATCCGCGAACGATCTCAGAGACTGTCTTCTGGCGCTGGAGAGCGGGAAGCGGTCGCCGCGGGAGATATCCTTGAATCCCTTTACTCCGCGCAGATAAACCAGATATTTCGCGCTGCGGTTGAAGCCGCTGTCGATGGCATTGTCCAGCAGGGTTATCTCGTTGTAACGCTGAGTCGCGAGAGCCTCGTCGCCGGACGTGAACGCGTCGTGATAACGTCTGAAGAATATGCCGCCGCAGGCGGTGGGGGTCGCCATGACTCCGCGGGCGCCGAGCTTGTAGGACTCGTGCAGCCAGGGCATATTCGCCTGCAGAATGACGGAATCCCCGCGCAGGGCGATCTTTTCCGCGATGCCCTCCAGCGTGGAGGTGGTGTCCTTGATGCCGCTTATGCCCGCCTCCTTCACAAGCCGGGCGTAGGTCTCGCCGGAGGTGCAGTGGTTCGGGAAGCCGGGGAACTCGTAAGTGAACACGGGGAGCTCCGTCTTCGCCCGGAGCCTGCCTATATAATCCACGAGCCTGTCCGGGTCTTTGCCCATATCGCGGAGCACGAACACCAGACCGTCCACTCCGGCGGACTCCATCGTCTTTATCTCCTCGACGTTCTCTTCAAAATTCGGCGCGAGATTCGCCGTGGTCACGACGGTGGTACCGCCCTTGTGCTTTACGCAGAGCTTCGCGATCTCGAAACGCTCGCGGAGCGAAAGCAGGGTCATCTCCGAGGTGCCCGCGTTGCAGAAAAGGTGCTCCGGGCGCTCGTTCACCTGGAACTCGCAGTATTCCTCATAGGTTTTGTAATCGATCGTATAGTCATCGTTGTACGGGGTGAGCATAAGCAGATAAATGCCCTCGTTGCCGTTTTCAAGTACCTTGTTCATAGTTTAATCCTCATCCTCATCTTCATCATGATGCGAACGGAACTCGTCCGCCTGGCGGTTGAGCTCGTCCATATTGAACTGATAGATATCGCTGCCGGATATGTCGATATACTTCGCAACTACCGGCGGGATGCCGCAAGAGGCTGTCAGCGTGCCGATGAACGCCCTTACGTAGGGGAACAGCTGATCATAGGTCTCCACGTGCAGTTCTTCCCGGGTCGCGTCCTTGTCCGTTATTTTGAACGTCCCAATCATGGAAACGTGGATGTGGAACGCCTTGGGATTGTCCTTGTTCTCCGCTCTGGCTGCGAACTCACCCCGGCAGGTACCGTTGGGACTGTATTTGACGTTGTACTGATAGCCGAAGGTGAGCTGGATGCGCTCTCCGTTTTTCAGCTCATTCTTGAAATCGACGGACTTTACCACCGTCCCCAGCAATTCGGTGTATTTCATTGTTTTTTATCTCCTATATTGTTTTGCGTATTGTGTATTGCGTATTGCGTTTTGAGCTTAGAACTTAGAACTTTGAACTTGGAACTTTGAACTTGGAACTTAGAACTTGGAACTCTCCCCTAATTCTGATGCCTGACCAGACCGTATTCGTCATCCGGCCGGAAATACGGGCAGACGCCGGATCCGCTTCCGAAAATACGGACCATCTCATCTTCGTCCATATTTGCGTCACAGAAGTATTCGTTATACTCCTCGTCATAGGCGTAATTCGCGCATATCTCGCATGATGCGGTCATTTGCCCGCCTCCCTGTTTTGATTTTTTGAACTTAGAACTTGGAACCACTATCCACCGGCCACTGACCCCTGCGCCCTCATCCTCTCCGCCTGCGCCGGTCTTAAATACACCGGGACCAGTTCCGCCGGAGTCACGGTCGCGCCGCCGCCGTTAAGATGATCGTACGCGCATGCGCAGACCGAAGCCGCGGACTGATAACGGACGACAGTGTTTGCAAGTTCAATGTGCAATGTGCAATGTGCAATGTGCAATGCTTCGTAAGTTTTTTCCGCGCCGTCGCCGGCAAGGATCACAGGTCCCGAAGCGTTCTGCGAAATGATCTCTTCCGCTTCGGCAAGAGAAACGGCGCAGTCGTCGCAGAGCCTGATGATCTTTCCGCCCTCGCCCCTGAACAATCCGAAATAAACCTGATCGCGTCTGGCATCCATGCACGCTGCGACGGTATTCCCCGCCGCGGCAGACGGATAAGCGATCGCAAGCGGGGTCGAAACCGGCACGCAGGGGATCCCGCGCGCTTCCGCGATGCCTTTGGCTGTCGCGATGCCTATCCTTACCCCGGTGAACGACCCGGGACCTGCGGTCACGGCGATCGCCTCCACATCCTGTACGGTGATCCCCGCCTTCTCCAGAGCCGACATGATCAGCGGCATAAGCGTGACCGAATGGGTCAGTCCGACGTTGACTTCAAACGAAGACAACAGCTTTCCGTCCCGCATCACCGCCGCCGACGCCGGTACCGCGGAGGATTCCATCCCGAGTATCACCATCTGCCGTCACCGCCCTCTATGGTTATTTTCCGCGAATGTTCACCGGTTATCTCCATATCCACTCTGATACAGTCCTCCGGCAGAAATTCGCTTATATTTTCGCTCCACTCTATGAATAATATACTGTCATCATTTAAATAATCATAATATCCGGTGGAATAAAGCGAATCCTCCGACATCACCCTGTACATATCGAAGTGATAAACGTGGATACCGGACGGCGCAAGCCCATAATCGTTGCAGATAGCGAAGGTGGGGCTGGCGACGTATTCCCGGATGCCCAGCGCTTCGCACGCTCCGGAGGTAAAAAACGTTTTTCCGGCGCCGAGCCCGCCGAAAAAGGCAACGACGTCGCCGCCGCGAAGCGACCCGGCAAGCTCCCGCGCTACGCCGGCAGTTTCGTTCTCATTTATACAGTCATATGTTTTCATTTTTAAATGTTAGTTAAATACGTATGGGATATTATCAGTTGCACATTGCACATTGCACATTGCACATTGCACATTGGAATAATATCACATATGAAATCATTTATCAAGGAAACAGACAAAATAATGCTTGTTTTGTGCGTTATTCTGTCTGCCGCGGGGATCTTGTTCGTGCAGACGGCGGCGGCGCACGGCGAACGATTCCCTCTCACGAGAGACGCCATAGTCATGGCTGCGGCTGTCGCTCTGGGCATTGCTGCCGCTATTGCCGTTTCCGCGCTCAATACCGGTCTGTTTCTGCGTTTCTGGCCCATCATCGCCGCCGTATCGATAGGGCTTATGATCATAACCCTGATGTTCGGAGTAGGGCCGCCTTCCCGCGCGGATGCCAAAACCTGGCTGTCTCTGGGCGGTACGGGGCTTTATTTCCAGCCGTCGGAACTTGTAAAGATCGGTTTTATAATAACTTTTTCAGCTCACCTTGAGAGAGTCAAAGATAATCTCAACAAAATCCGGTATATAATCCAGTTGACGATACACGGCGCGATCCCCGCCGGTCTGGTCGTAATAAGCGGCGATATGGGTTCAGCCCTTATATTTATCATCATTTTCGCATGTATGATGTTCGCGGCAGGACTGCGTTTGCGCTGGATTGCCGCCGGAGCCGGCGCCGTGGTACTGGTGACCCCGCTGATATGGCGGTTCGTAATGACCGACATACAGAAAGACCGTATCAACGCTCTTTTCAACCCGGAGGACTATCCGGATATCATGTATCAGCAGAATCAGGGGCTTAAGGCCATCTGGTCCGGCGGTCTTACCGGATCGGGGCTTTTCAGAGGCTATTACACGAACTCAAAACTCGTTCCCGAAGGCGAAAACGATATGATCTTCGCCACCATAGGCGAACAGGCGGGCATTATAGGCTGTTTTGCGGTGCTGATCCTGTTTGCCCTTCTGATATTCAGGATCGTCAGGATAGGTTCCGGAGCGAGCGACCGCGGCGCATATCTGGTCTGTTCCGGTATAGCGGCGATGATCGGCTCACAGGTCATCGTAAACGTCGGCATGGTCCTCCGGCTTCTGCCGGTCATCGGCATAACCCTGCCGTTTTTATCAGCCGGCGGTTCTTCAAATCTATGTATATATCTTGCGGTCGGACTCGTTCTGGGATGTTCGAGATACCGCTCCGCCGACAGGATAAACAGTTACAGCGCAAGGGGCATGATCCCCGCGTTCGGATAATCTTTATACTTACAGAGGATAATATATGCAGATTCGTGTTTTCAGGACCGACGACCTTCTGGCTGAAGCCGCGGCGGACGTCATCGCGGACGTGATAAAAAACAAGCCCGGAGCGGTATTGGGGCTTGCTACCGGCGTCTCGCCCGTAAAGACCTATGCCCGCCTTATCGAAAAATACCGGCAGGGCGAGATCAGCTTCCGGGACGTCACGACGTTCAATCTGGACGAATACATAGGTCTGGAACCGGCCGACCCGAACAGCTATCACCGCTTCATGAAAGAAAACCTGTTTGACAGCATCGACATCGACCCGGCCTGCACCCACGTGCCGGACGGCTGCGCCGCAGACCCGGAAGGTTACGGCAAACTGTACGACAGCATGATAGACGGCGCCGGCGGGATCGATCTTCAGCTTCTGGGTATAGGCGTGAACGGGCATATCGGTTTCAACGAACCGACGGACAGTTTTACCGGCGGGACCCACGTCACGGCTCTCGCCGCCAGCACGATCGCCGCGAATTCAAAATACTTCGGCGACGAGTCGCTTATGCCGAGAACCGCCATCACCATGGGCATAGGCTCCATAATGAAGGCAAGATCCGTACTGCTTATCGCCACGGGAGAGAGCAAGGCCCGGGCGATCAGCATGACGGTCGGGGGCGAGGTCACTCCCAGATTCCCGGCTTCCGCACTTCAGCGGCATCCCGACGCGAAGATATTCCTCGACGAGGCGGCGGCGTCTTTGCTGGATGCGGAATGCGGGATCCGGAATGCGAAATCATAAGGCTATTTATATTTTATTTTTTTGACTGATATCTAAAAGGAGAAAACAATATGAAACGCAGCTTTGCAGTAATCGTACTTGTACTTGCGGTCGTGCTTGTATTCGCTTCCTGCGGAAGCGGTACTTCGGGTGAGGAAGAATCCACAAATGAATACTCCACCGGGATATCCGCGGAGACAGCTTCGCTCATCGCGGAATATACCCCCGACGCAGACGGCAACTTTGTCACCAAGACCCGCGTGGACACGGACGGTGCCGCCGTAGCGGAATACTACGACAACGACGGAAAGCTTATCGAATCGCACAAATGGGCGGACGGCGCCGACACAGGACACACGCTTTACACCTATAACGACGACGGCGACATATCCGTTGAGGAGAGCTTCGGTTCCGACGGCAAGCCCGACAGCGTCGTGCAATACAATTATTCAGACGGCACGCTCGCCGGCTCAAGCAGGACGACATACTCTGACGGCGCGAGCACAGGCTCCGAGTATTACAACTCCGAGGGCAAGCTGACTCAGCGTTCCGAGTACGAGTACGACGGCACAAAGCTTATGAAGATCACCCGCTACGACGCGGAAGACAACATGATCGGCAGCACCACCTACAAATACAACAAAAAAGGCTACATCGTAAAGGTGTCCGAATTTGACGAGGATGGCAATCTGTCCTCATATTCCGCCCTGACTTACGACAAAAGCAACAACATTGTCCGCACGGACTATTATGACAAGGACGACAATCTGACGGTTTACATGATAAACGAATACAACGAGAACGGCAAGCGTGTGAGCACCACCAGGTACGACGCGGACGGGAACGTGCTGTCCGTCGATAATGCCGATAATTCAGAAGAATCCTCGATAACAGGATAAATAATGTGCACGGAAAAGTGACTGCTGCATTAAAAACAGGTTTACATCAACGGATTCTTCGATGAAAAACAGTAATCTATAGATATCACGGATTCCTGACGTAAAAAATCAGGAATCCGTGATATTTTTGAATTTTCAAATGCAGCAACCGGTTTTTTATTGATCATCAATACAGTGTTTTCAGAAACGACAGCGTACCGAACTGTCTTCCTGCGCGTTCAAGCAGATACCGCTCGGAGCAGTCGGAAAGCTCCCGTAGGGCGTCGCCGGACACGCGCAGCGCGAAGACCTGCTTTAAATCGGCGTAACAGATCTGCCTCATGGCGCTGACGGCGTCAAGGCATATTTTTTTATACGTACCGTCGGCGGGTCCGCATTCCGCGCAGCGCAGGACGCCGCGCACGGGACTGAAATACATCGGATCCGTCTCGAACGCTCCGCAGTTCCCGCACGCGACGAGCGACGGCATAAAACCGACGTCCGAGATCAGCCTGAGTTCGTAGACCGGTTTCAGAAGAGCCGGGGGCAGCAGGGCGTGGGAGAGATAATAAAACGAATTGAGCGTAAGACGCAGGATCTCCTGACCGTTTTCACCTCCGCCGGCGGAGAGGTCCGCCGCCAGCTCGCAGAAATACTGAGCCATGGCGAGAGTCAGTATATCAACGCGCAGATCATAGAATATCTCCTTCAGTTCGCATTCGACGATCTTAAGCTCTTTGCCGCCGTCATAAACAAGAAAATCGCCGTAACAGAACAGATTGCAGGAGGCGTGCAGCTTGTTCTTCGGGTTTTCCGCGCTGTTGGCGTAAGCTTTTATAACGCCCCTGTCCGCAGTCAGGAGCGTTAATAATCTGTCGGATGAACCGACCTTTGCCGATCTGACGACGACAGCGTCGGTGCGGAAAGTTGTCTGCATTCTGAGTTTTGAGTTATAAGTTATGAGTTATGAGTTTTTGTTGACTCACTTGGTCTCAAGGCCGAAAGAGCGGATCAGCCCTTCGCGGTTGCGCCAGTCCTCTTTGACTTTCACGAAGCAACGCAGATTCACCTTGCAGCCGAAGAAGCGCTCCATATCGACGCGCGCGCGGGTGGAGATCTTTTTAAGGGTCTCGCCGCCCTTGCCGATAATGATGCCCTTATGCCCCTGCTTCTCGCAGAAGATGGTCGCTTCGATATCAAGGATATCGCCGGTATCGCGTTCACGGAAATAATCTATACCCACAGCGGTGCCGTGGGGAACCTCCTGATCGAGGTTCTTGAGGATCTTTTCGCGTATCATCTCCGCCGCGATCACCCTCTCGGGCTGGTCGGTCAGGGTATCGTCCGGGAAGAAATGCGGCGACGGCTCCGCAAGGGCGAAAAGTTCGTCATGCAGGGCAGGCATACCGCTGCCGTCCTTTGCCGATACCGGCACTACCGCCCGGAAATCGTACAATCTGGAGAACATATCGATCCTGGGGATGAGCGCGGTCTTGTCCGGCACGGTGTCGATCTTGTTGATCGCCAGCACCGCGGGGATA
>JAILQN010000246.1 GCA_024699005.1 Clostridia bacterium | reverse complement strand
CTTGTCAACCGGAACTGCGTGCTGAAAGCAGGCGACGGCTATAAGATGTGGTACACCGGCCAGGCGCACGGCAACAGCTATATTGGTTACGCGGAAAGCGAAGACGGGTTTGTCTTCCATCGCGTAACGGCGGAGCCTGTCCTCTCCCCGGAAGCGCCGTTTGAGGGCGAATCCGTTATGAATCCCTGCGTGCTTTACGAAAACGGCATTTTCAGGATGTGGTACAGCGCGGGTGAGACATATGAACCGAACGTGCTGTGCTGCGCCGAAAGCGCCGACGGGATATATTGGAAAAAATCGCCGCTTAATCCGATATTTGTGAAAAACCCGGAGAAGGAATATGAACAGAACCGCATAGGCGGCTGTCAGGTATTAAGACATAAGGAGCTCGGATATCTGTTTTTTTATATAGGCTACAGGGATGTCAACACGGCGTGCATCTGCGCTGCATATTCCGAAAACGGAGTCACGGATTTTCATCGCTGCAGCTTCAATCCGCTTGTCGCTCCGACTCCGGGCGATTGGGACGCCGATTCATGCTACAAACCCTCCGCAATCTACGACTCCGACAAGGATCTTTGGCGCATATGGTATAACGGCCGTATCGGAGGGACGGAATATATCGGGCTTGCTGAAAAACGCGCAGATTTTACAAAAGAGGATTTTAATTAGTCAACTGCTGTCAAGGAGTACGCTATATGAGAAAGTTTCTTTCGATCTTACTGACCGCGCTGCTGATATTCGCCTGCGCTGTTCCCGTGATCGCTTCGGCGCAGGACGCCGACGTTTCCGTCACGGCGGAACAGACAACTTCGGCTGAAGATCAGCAAACCTGCGCGGAGAAATTCAAATCTTATTTCACGGATCTGTTTGACAAAATCAAAGCCCTGTTTGAAAGGCTCAAGGTATTCTTTCAGGTCAAAAATGAAAAAGTGGAGTGCACTATGAACAAAAACGCCATTCATATGCTGAGGTCCACGCAGGACACTATCTGCGACAGCTTCATCATTACAACAGAGGACGGAAAGGTTATCGCCATTGACGGCGGCCATCGTTTTGAGACGGATTATTTTATCGAGTATCTCAAGTCGGCGACCGGGCGGTGCAAACCGCATATTGACGCATGGTTCCTTTCTCACCCGCACGACGATCACTGCGAAGTTTTTCTTGAAGTGGCAGAAAATCACGCTGATGAGGTCACGTTCGATAAGGTTTACGCCAATTTCCCGGAAGCGGAGTTCTTCGAGGGCTACGACTCCTGGGCCGTTGCAGTGATAAACGATTTCAACAGACTGAGGCCTGCTTTTGAGGATAAGGTCGTCGAACTGGCGGAGGGCGACGTGTTCAACGTCGGCGCTGCGAAGTTCACCGTCTTCTATACCTTCAATCCCGAATGGAAGAACGGCAACGAGGCTTCGACAATAATGAGAATGGATCTTGCGGGGACCGGCGTCATGTGGAACGGCGACGCCGGGACAAGCGCGGGCAACTACGTCGTGAACAAATACGCGTCTACGGGGCTTCTTGACTGCGATTACTGCAAGATGGCTCATCACGGGCAGGACGGCGTCGGAGAAAATTTCTACCGCGCAGTTTCTCCTGAAGTCTGCATCTGGCCGACTCCCACGTGGGTCTATGAGAACACCAACGGGAACCTGCATACTTTCGAAACCCGCGAATGGGTACAGAACCTCGGCGTCAAGACGGAGTATAAATCCTTTGAGGGCAGTTGCGTCATAGGCATGAAGCCCAGGATCGTCACGACCACAGACGTTTTTGAGGACGGATATCCCGCCGACGTCGCCATCGACAGACTTGCCCGTCTCGGCTATGAGGGCATAGATATGGGCTTTGACTACTGGGTTTTCGACGGTTCTCCTTTCCTCGCCGACGATTATCTGGAATGGGCAAAGGATCTTCGCGAACATGCGGAAGAAGTCGGCATACCGTATACCCACGCTCACGCGCCGGGCGAAGCCGACGACGACGATTGGATAAAGCGGTCCATTGAAGCCGCGGCTGTTCTGGGCGCAAGATACCTCGTTATTCATCCGATATATCAGATGGACGGAAAGACCATAAACGGCAGGCTCAGGTTTATATCCGTCAACAAAAAGGCGATAGAAAAATGGCTGCCTCTTGCCGAGGAGCGCGGGGTAGTGCTCCTCTCCGAAAACATACTCTGGGGCGCGTCCTCCGATCCGCGGGCGATCGCAGAACTTGTAAAGAGCGTCGACAGCCCGTATTTCGGCTGGTGCTTTGACGTGGGGCACGCCTGGAGCTGCGGTTATGCTCCCGATATAATCAAAAAATGCTGCGTCGCGCCGTTATCCCTGCATATACAGGACAATCACGGCAACGGTGACGAGCATCTGATCCCCGGAGACGGAACGATCGATTTCGATCTGTTCATCGCCGCGCTGAAAGACGTGGGATATCTCGGCGACTGTGTGCTTGAGGCTCATCACCAGAGCCTTGAAGCTCCGGATGAGGAGAGAGACGGGATACTTTCAAGGCTGATGGGCGTGGCGGAAGAGCTGAGAGAAAAAATGACGGAACCGAAGGGACGGTAACCAAAGTCATTCATATAGTATCAACATGGCGGCTGAGCTTTCACTCAGCCGTCATGTTGATCGTGAAACAGAGAAAATACCTGCTTCTTTATGCAAAAATAAAAGGAATTTCTGTCAGCGAGTTTTTATCATTACAGTTGCCGATATAAGCCGTGTATCCTATATCCTCCTCAATGAACTTTTCCTTTTCTTCGTCATAATAAGCGAGGTCTGATTTGTTGACTGTCAAGGTTGCATTTTTGCTTTCGCCGGGTGCAAGATAAACTCTGCGGAAATCCGCGAGGGTCCTTACAGGTCTGTCGACTGCGCTGTCTCTGAATCCGATATAGAGCTGCGCCGTTTCGCTGCCGGAACGCTCGCCTGTATTTGTGATATTTGCGGAGAAAACCGCGTGATCGGCGTCCGCGTTTTCAAGACGAACGTCATTGAGGGTGAAGTTCGTATAGGATAATCCGAAACCGTAGGGCAGGCGGGGAAGCTTGCCCTCTTTATCGAGCCTGCGGTAACCGTGATAATAACCGTAATACTGCTCCTCGGCCTTCCAGTCTACCTGCGGCAGGTCTTTTTCGTCCCGGACTATTACGAACGGAAGCTTGCCTCCGGGGTTATTGTCGCCGAACAGCGTTTCTATGATCGCCTCGCCGCCGCGCACGCCGGGGTAATACGCCATAAGAATGCCGTTAACACAGTCGTACCACGGGTCGAGCATAAGCATATTTCCGCCGATCAGCACGACCGCGGTACGTTCCTTATTAAGACTTCCGAGCAGCTCTATAAGCCGTATATCCTCATCATGCAGACCGAGACTGTCTTTGCGGTCGCCGCCGGACATGAGTCCGGTGTCGGCGACGTATTCTCCTTCGTCGGCGTATCTCATGCCGACTACCGCGATGACGGCGTCGGCGGAGGCGATCTCGAATCTCTTCGAGCAGGCTTCATCCGTGCCCACAAAGGTCACCCTATCGCCGAAGCGCTCTTCTGCGACCTGCAGGACGTTGTCCGGATCGCCTCGTTTGACCCAGCTTGAGCCGTGGTCGCCGGTGTTGCCGTCTTTGGCAAGGTCGCCGACTATCACGATCTTCTTTGCGGCTTTGTCAAAGGGG
>JAILQN010000242.1 GCA_024699005.1 Clostridia bacterium | reverse complement strand
GACGTCTTCTCTGGTCAGAGGCTGCGAGCCGTCGAATACCGCAATCAGCAGACTCGCGCCGTCCATTCTCTGTACGGTCCGCGAAACGCCCAGAGCCTCTATCTCGCCCGCGTCCTCTCTTATCCCGGCGGTATCCGCCAGACGCAGCAGCACGTCCCCCACAAGGACGGTATCCTCTACCACGTCGCGTGTGGTACCGGGCATATCGGCGACTATGGAACGGTCGTAACCGCTTAAAAGATTCATAAGAGTGGACTTGCCCACGTTCGGCGAGCCGCATATAACGGTGTCAACGCCCTCGTTCACGGCTCTGCCGTTGTCATAATCGCGGATAAGAACGGACAGACCGTCCGCAGCGGCACGGAGCACACGCTCAAGATTGTCTTCATGAGCGGCGGGCACGTCCTCATCCGGATCGTCCGTCCATACCGCTATGGCGGCGGATGCGTTTACAAGAGACGCCGTGATCTCATCGATCTTTCTGCCGACAGCGCCGCCCAGCGCGCTGACCGCGCCGCGGAGAGCGGCCTCGCCGCGCGCGGAGATGATATTCATGACCGCCTCGGCTTTCGACAGATCGATACGCCCGTTAAGATAAGCCCGTTTTGTGAATTCTCCGGGACCGGCGGGCTCCGCGCCGTTTGCGAGAACGGCGCGGAGCACCCGTCTTGTGACGTAAGTGCCGCCGTGGCAGGAGAGCTCCACCACGTCCTCTCCCGTGTAGCTGCGCGGCGCGCGGAAGAGGGTGGCGATGCACTCGTCTATCGTCTCGTCCCCGTCCGCGATATGCCCCAGGGCGCAGGTCCAGGGACGCATCTCATCGATCTTTCTGCCCGAAACGGAACGGAAAACGGCGTCGGCGACCCGCACGGCGTCCACTCCAGATATCCTTATTATGCCTATCCCCCCCGCCGCAGGAGGCGTGGAGATCGCGGCAATCGTTTTTTCGCTCATATTATCGCTCCTCCGGCAGTATGTTATCATAATGAGGGACAAAATACAAGTGCGCGCCGGTTCAAATAATGATTGAATAACAAAAAAACATATGATATAATTATCAGATGACAGATGTCTGATACGAATTGTACCATGCTCTTATTATCTTTCAGTGTATAATATCTAAATCAACATCCTTATAAGCGCAGCGCTCCGCGGAGGAGTTTCGATATGAAGAAAGCGATAGTGATAGGAGCCGGGCCGGCAGGTCTTACCGCGGCTTATGAGCTCCTGAAAAACGGCGGCGGCGAATACGGCGTGACCGTCCTTGAGGCGTCAGGCACCGTCGGCGGCATTTCCCGCACTGTCAGGGTCGGAGATAACAGAATGGACATCGGCGGTCACAGGTTCTTCTCAAAAGACGCCCGGGTCACAAAATGGTGGAACGATATGATGCCGCTTCAGGGCAAGCCTTCCTTTGACGACAAGCTCCTGGGCAGGGAAAAGGCCCTTTCCCCCGGCGGACCGGATCCGGAAAAGACCGACCGCGTGATGCTGCTGCGGCAGAGGATCTCGCGTATATACTATAATCGCAGATTCTTCGACTATCCGATTTCCCTGAAGCCGGAGACCATCCGCAATATGGGCTTTCTGACCACGGCGGAGGCAGGGTTCAGCTATATCGGAGCAGCCATACATAAAAGACAGGAAACCAATCTTGAGAACTTCTATATCAACCGTTTCGGCAAAAAGCTCTATTCCATGTTCTTCGAGGGCTACACCGAAAAGCTCTGGGGCCGTCATCCGCGGGACATATCCGCCGACTGGGGCGCCCAGAGGGTCAAGGGGTTGTCGATAACCGCGGTACTGAAAGACGTGCTCTCCAGGATCGGCGGACGCAGAGACTCCGCGAAAGTGGAGACATCGCTCATAGAGGAGTTCCGGTACCCGAAATACGGTCCCGGACAGCTCTGGGAGATAACCGCTTCCGGGATAGAGGAAATGGGCGGCAGGGTGATAATGAACACCGAAGTCACCGGAATAAACACCGACGGCGAGGGAAGGATCGTATCAGTCAGAACGATTTCCGACGGAGCAGAGATCACGTTTGACGGCGACGTCTTTATCTCCTCCATGCCGCTTAAGGACCTTATAGCCGGGATGAACGGCGTGCCGGACGATATCGTCAAGATCGCCGAAGGGCTTCCCTACCGCGATTTCGTCACCGTAGGCCTGCTGCTTGACAGGCTTAATCTCAAAAACGAAACGGATATAAAAACGCTCGGCAACATCGTTCCCGACTGCTGGATCTACGTACAGGACGAGGGCATAATCCCCGGCAGGATCCAGATCTTCAACAACTGGTCGCCGTATCTTGTAGGCGATCCGCAGAATAAAGTCTGGATAGGCCTTGAGTTCTTCTGCGCGGAGGGCGACGGTTTCTGGAACATGAGCGAAGAAGACTGCGTCAGCCTCGCGGCGGATGAGCTTGTCAAAATGGGCATCATCAACGGCAAAGGCAACGTTCTCGCTTCGCACAGGGAAAAGGTCAGAAAAGCGTATCCCGCATATTTCGACACCTACTCGCAGATAGACGAGCTTATAAAATACCTCGACAGGTATTCAAACCTTTACTGCATCGGACGCAACGGTCAGCACCGCTACAACAATATGGACCACTCCATGTGCACGGCTTTTGAAGCCGTCGGCAATATCCTCTCGGGCAGAGAAGACAAATCCAACATATGGAGCGTCAATACCGAACAGGAGTATCACGAGGAGGCCGAAAATGCCTGAAAACAGAAACAGCATGCCGGCGCAGGAAGAGATAGTCAACCTCGACCGCCCGGCGAAGCCGCCTAAGCGAGACCTGAAACTGCAGAAACCCGCAGAGGGCAGCCTGAAACTTCTGCGGCTGCTCATCAGCTACGGAGTCTTCGTCGCCGCAGTCGGCATCGTTATATACTATATTACTGTCGCCGCGAAGGGGGAATTCCACTCCGACTGCTGCGACACGCTGTTCTGGGCAAACGCCTCGCACCGGAGCGGAAAGATTCTGAGCGGGAGCTTCCATTACGCCTGCCTGCTGCCCTTCGGCGGCAACCTGATAATGCAGCCGCTTATCGCCGTGTTCGGACTGTCAATGAAGGCGCACGTTATCGGCATGGTGATCTTCTTCGTGCTCTTCGCCCTGTTCCTCGGACTGATGCTGCACGAATCCGGCTTCAGTCTGCCGCAGATATTCTTATCCGAAGCGTTCATCCTCGGCATGACGCTTGGCAGCTCCAAGCTGCGCGAGATCTTCTGGGGACATATCATCTATTATTCCCTTGGGCTGATCTTCCTGCTTATGGGCGCATTCCTGCTGATGCACGCGGCAAAGCTTTTTGAAAAACGCCGCGCGCTGATGGACGGCGGCAGGTCCGGAACGGTGCTGATAATAAGAACAGCCGTGACCGGAGCTCTGCTGCTCGCGCTTATGTTGTTCTCCTCCACAGACGGCATCTCCGCGATGTCCATATTCACCCTGCCTTTCCTTGCAGCGATCCTCCTTGTACATCTGACGAACGGGAAAAACCGGATATTCTCAAAGAGCACGGGAACAGTCCTCGGAGTTCTTGTCATACTATGCGTCGCGGTCCTGGGCGGCATAGCGCTGGGCAGGCACTGGGCGGGAGATATCACCGCCGGCTACGAGACGGCGTATTCCGAATACTCATCGATCTACGAGTGGCGCGAGCATCTTCTGTCGCTCCCCCACTCCTGGATAACTCTGTTCGGAGTGAAGGATATGGCTCATCTTCCGCTGGCCTCTTTTGATGACAAGGCTCTGCTGACTGAAAGCGTAAAGAATCTTATACGGCTTATCGCGGCGATCCTGCTTGCAGTATTACCGATCATAGCGAGTGTGTTTTATACAAAGTACCCCAAAGACGCCGCAGGAAAAGCATTGCGCCTCTGGGTATGGATCCATTGGGCGGTAAGCGCGATAATCATGATCGGCTGCGTATGCGGAAGCCTGTCCGGAGCAAACTGGCGGCTCTCCCCCATGGCAGGTACCGCCGTCATCCTTACCGCCATGTTCCTGCGCTGGTATCTGACAAGGCGTAATGAGAACGGTATGCGCATCGTAAACACCCGCATCCCCGCGCTTCTGGCGATCCCGGCAGTTATCGCGGCGCTGTTCAATTTCTCCGATGTCGCGAAAATGCCCAAAGACAGCTATACGTCAAACAACAATTACGCCATAGAGGAATACCTTGAAGCGAAAGGTCTTACTTACGGCTTCGCGACCTTCTGGAACGCAGGACCGGTCACCGTTATTTCGGATAATACGATCCGTGTCAGAAACGTCAACGTCAACGAGGACGGCACCGTCACGCCGTATCAGTACCAGTCCGAGGATGAATGGTTCATACCGCAGCCGGATCAGGATACGTACTTCCTTCTGCTTGACTCCTCCGAGTACGACCGTCTGATCGCGGCAGGCAACAGCCTTATAAGGGAATACAAGACCGCAGAAGCGTTCCCGCTGCCGGACGGCGCTTACATGTATCTGTTCACCTACGATCACTTTATCTTTTGAATGAGGTCAATATTATGAACGAAGACTACTATGCGAGAAAAAAACGCAAACTGGACCAGCGCAGCGTCCGCGGCGGCGAAGACGGCGCAAATAAAAAAACCGCCGCTATAATCGTTGTCATCGTTGCGGCGGTCATCTTAATCGCGGCGGCGGCGGGTATAATCGTCGTAAAGAATCTGCACAAAAAACGCGAGGCCGAGGTGACTCCGACAGGTTTTACTCTCACAATGCCTGCGAGCGAGATGTCCACCGCCGATCCGCATGCGTGGGAGACCTCGTCCTATGCACCTCTCACCGCGCCATTTGAAGCCGCGTCGGCAGCCGAAGTTCCTGCCACGGTTGCTCCTACCACGGCAGCGACCACAGCAGCTCCCACGACAGCCGCTCCGGCAACCACCACGACAACGCCCGTCACTGCGCCGCTTATAGAGGGGACCACAAAGGCAATGCCAGTGTACAACGCAACGAGCCTCGACGCCGAAGTGTTCCAATGCATAAACGAATTCCGCGCGCAGTACGGCTACGCCGCTTATACCCTTGACGCAAAACTCTGCACTCTCGCATCTATCCGCTGCAATGAACTCGTGACCAACTTCTCGGACAAGCGTCCGGACGGCACGGACTTCCCCACCATTTTCGGCGAATACGGCATCATCTACAACAAATGCGGCGAAAGCATTTTAAGCGGCGACGGCATAGACGCCCGCGGAGCCGTCGTCGCCCTGAGTCGGAACGACGAGGATAATATGAAGATCTTCGCCCCGACCTCCGATTTTGACAGGATAGGCGTCGCCGCCCTGCAGAACGGATCGACTTATTATCTGGTTATTCTTTATTATTCATGATCAAACAAAAATAACTGCCGCGCGGGATATCCCGTGCGGCAATTCTATATCTGATTCATCCGACCTTGAATGCGAACGATCTTGATTCCTTCTGCGGAAGGATGCCCGTATCGATATAGCAGACCTTTATGCTGCCGTAGCCGGGTTCGGCGGAATCGGCTGTGGGAGTCAGCGTGATGACTTTCGACTCGCCGGGCTTCAGCGTACCGAGAACCGGACCGGCCTTATAAGGCAGCCCGCTGACAGTCACGCCGGTCAGCAGGACGTTCGCGTCAGACTCGTTTCTGATAACCGCTTTGACCGCACCTTCGGCGGGATCGAGAGTTTTTTCGACTCTGTTTTCAAGCAGCAGTGATATATCCATCGCCGGGCAGCGGCTGTCCATGAACTGCGGGAACTCGGGCGAAGAGAAGACCGACCCGATCTCATCGGTCAGAAGAAGCTTCGGGATAAGCGTATTCGTCACGCCGTCCCAATAGGTCTGGCCGTGCGCCTGCCCCGTTATGACCCATGTTCTGTCGGGCAGAAGGCCGTTCGTCAGGTCCAGTCCGCCGGACGGGGAGATGTATTTACCGGTCCTGCCGTCCGCAAATTTTTCGCCGAGCGGCAAAACCTCGCCGCCGGCTGCCTTCTCTATATCGACTACATAGTCGCCGTTGATACGGTCGCCGATAAACAGATTGTTGCCGTCGTAGGCGGTTATGGCGACGGTGACTCCCTGCGCCTGAACGTAATCAAGCACCTCCGGTATACGGCTCATAATGCCGTACTGCACTTCGTCGTTTCTCGCTATAAAATCCGCGTCGCGCACCGGATCAAGCAGCTTCTCTTTAAGCTCCTCATAATCCTCCGCCGTACAACAGCACCAGAACGCAGGCATATACAGCATATGCGCATACAGCGTACGCTGTGCGAGAGTAAAGAACACCTCGTCCGCGATCCTCTTCGGAATCAACCTGACAAGCGGCTCCAGATCATAATCGAACATCATAAGCCGCATTACAAAATGCAGTCCGTCAATAATGTTGAACTTCATGTCTTCCTTACTCTCCGCGGTAAGGAGTCCGGGAACGGACGTTCCCTGCCATGCGGGAGCATTGAACACAACGCGATCGACGTTTTCACAGCCTTCCAGACTGTAAAGATAGGTCGAAACGACCTGCGCGCCGTATGAGTTTGAGTAGATGTTGACCTTATCAACACCGGAGATTTCTTTGGCTTCGTCAATAAAAGCGCCAAACTGATCGGCAAGATCAAAAGGGTTCAGACGCCAGTCGTACAGAAAAACAAATACGTTCTCATCGCCGAGCTGCTCGCCCAGCGTCAGAGTGAACATTGCTCCCTGGTCCACGTGCTTCCACTCCCCGCTCTTCTTCAGGGCTGAAAGCGAGGAATCCGCCGCTCCGGATGCTATCGGGCAAAGGTTCCTGACGGAGGTGCCGTCCGGATTCATATCCAGTGCGCCGAGAGTTACGTCGTTGAGTTCAACAAGCGCTTCGTCCAGCTTGTCGTATTTAAAAAGAAAAATCGCCTTAAGCAAACCGAACAGGAGATTTTTGATATTGCCGACGTCACGGATATAATCCCCGGCACCGTCGAAGTATCTCAGATGCAAATCGAGCGTTTCCTCAAAAAACAGCACGGTCTCCATAACGCCGGGCACTACTATCGCGACCTGCTTTTCACCCTCATCCCGGGCGAAGGCGGGGATCACGGCAGACAAAAGAAGGATAAAGGACAGAATGATTGCGAGGATCTGTTTCATGGTAATTACTCCTTTGAAGTATATGGATTGAGATATTACTGTATAACCGGTTGTACCGTTCTTTTTCCCACTTAAGATTTTATCACAAACTCTCAGTCCTGTCAATAATACCCGGATACCGGCGCCGCACAAAACCGATTGACAGTTTTCCTCGCGGGCAATATAATAAAAGCACTTTCACACGGAGGGATCATATGATAGTCATCTGCAGCAAAAAACAGACTGTCGGCAAAGCAGACAAAATGCTTTTCGGCCATTTTCTGGAGCATTTCCACAGGCAGATATACGGAGGTGTTTTCGAGCCCGGCTCGCCGCTTTCAGATGAGGACGGCTTCCGCACCGACGTGCTTGAAGCGCTCAGACGCATCCGCACTCCGATTATCCGATGGCCGGGCGGATGCTACGTTTCCGCCTACGACTGGAAATGCGGCGTCGGAGATCCCCGCGTGCCGACTTACGACAAAGCCTGGCGGGTGGAGGAATCCCATAAGTTCGGTACGGACGAATTCATAAAGCTCTGCCGCAAGATCGGCTGCAAGCCATATATCTGCACCAACGCCGGCACCGGTTCCGCGGAGGACATGAGCGACTGGGTGGAATACTGCAACCTTAAGACCATGGGGCGCTGGGCAAAAAAACGCATGGAAAACGGTTTTTCAGAACCGCATAACGTACGATACTGGAGCATCGGGAACGAGAACTGGGGCAGCCATGAGATCGGAGCAAAGGACGCGGAGGAATGGGGCAGACTGGTGCGTGAATCGGCAAAAATGATGCTGCGCGTCGATCCCACGATAGAGCTCTCCGCCGCGTCCATACCGGACCTTGACTGGAACCTGAATCTGCTGCGCACGGCGGGACAGTTTCTCGATCTTATCTCCATACACGGATACTGGGGCAATACAGAAAACGGCGTCATACCGGACAGCTACGATACCGTCATGCTGCATACGGGCGAAGATATCTCCGGTTCCATAGACAGGGTGAGAGCATACCTCACGGCACTGGGGCTGGAAAAACAGATCAAAATCGCATACGACGAATGGAATCTCAGGGGCTGGTATCACCCGAATCTGATGGACATCCGTGACCGCGCCCGCCTTAGCCGCGAGGACGAGAACTTTTACATGGACAGCGTTATCGGCGAGAGGGACAAAAACGACATCAATTCGATCTATACCATGGCGGACGCCGTATTCTCCGCCTCCTTCCTGAACACGTGCATGCGAAACTGCGATATCGTGAAAATGGCGTGCTTTTCCCCGGTCGTCAATACACGGGGAGCAATATTCACATATCCGGAAGGGATAGTGCTGCGCCCGCAGTTCTTTGTTTTTGAGATGTATGCAAACCTGTTGAAGGATACCGTGCTCAATATCTGGCAGGAGGATATCCCGACCATAACCGGCAGGGTATGGGATGACGATAAAACGGTCAGCACAGTCGATACTGTAGTCACGACAGACGGAAAAGGTTACGCCGTCGCCGCGGTCAACAAAGACCCGGGATCCGGGCAGTTAATCACTCTTCGTTTTACGGAGGACGCGCCCCGCCTTATGCGCGTGCATACGCTGAACGGCCCTTCCGCCGACTCCTATAACGATATCGGCAGAACGGATGTAAGCGTTGCAACGTCAGAATATATCCCGTTTGAAGGCAGCGTCACTCTCCTGCCCCACTCTGTAAACGTAATTGAACTGACGTCATAATCTAAAAAAACTCATTTTTCATCAAATATTAACGGGTGCGGGCGAAGCCCGCCTTCAATTATTCATTCTTAAGTCTTAAGTTTTCAGTATTCAT
This sequence comes from Clostridia bacterium, assembly GCA_024699005.1. Next base: position 2,442 of record JAILQN010000242.1, on the reverse strand, counting down.
TAAAAAAGTCTGCGGGCGAAGCCCGCCCTCAATTATTCATTATTCATTATTCATCCGGAAAATGGGCTGTAAAAACCGCGGTTTATACAGCCCATTTTCGCATCATACACGTCCCCTCCGGCAAGAACCGAAGGGGACGGATTTGTTTGTTGTGTTACGCTTCAGCGGTCTTATCAGCCTCCGAAGAGCCTCTTGAAGGTCTCAATGAGCTTCTTGAAGAAGTTCGCGAGACTCTGGAAGAACCTGATGAAGCCGTTGGGCGCTACGATGTGCTCCTCATCCGCGATGTCGGGCATGTTCCTTCTGAGCCACTCGGCAAGCTGATACTCGATGTGGTTGAGGGCGACGTCGCCGGAATCCTTCATCATGTACATCAGGAACGCCCAGGTGTTGTTGACGTCGTGGTAAGCGTCGTCCACTGCCTCAAGAGCGTGGTCAAGACCGACGAAGGTGTAGTAGACAACGTAGAGCGCATAACCGTGAGTCGTGTCGTTCTGGAACGCGCTGATCAGGAGTGCGACGAAGTCTTTCACGTAGCCGCGTGTGCTTTCGTCCGAGATGTACCTGTCGAGCAGAGCGTAGATCTGTTCGTTGTTATCCTTCTCGGAGATGAAGCCGATGATGACAGCGCCGAGCGCCGTTACGAGCGCGCCTCTGGTCTCCGGATCTTCCTCGGAAGTCTTCTTGATGGTCAGGTACGGATCGAAGGTGCCGTTCGGCTGACCGTCTCTGCCGGTGATGTCGCCGGCGGTGACGCCGAGGGCTTCCATCTGCGCCCTGATGTCAGTCAGAGTACCGTTGGTGAGCTCGGTGAGCGGCGAGAACGAAGACTTCTTCAGCGTGACGCCGAGCTTGTCTCTGAGAAGTACAAGAGCAAAGTCAACAAGCCAGATGATGTCGATGTTCTCAAGTCTTACGTTGCCGTAGACTGTGCCGTCGGTAGCAGTGAAGGAGAGCTTGTCAAGCGGGATCAGATCCTCGGTAGTCATTGCCCTGACGGTTGTGCCGTCGTCATACTTGAACGCCGGGTAAATGGCGGCAAGCACGGTGTCGACAGACGTTACAAGGTTGGTGAATACCGTATCAACGCCGTTGGAGTTGATGAAGTAGATAAGACCCGGAAGCATGTCAAGGATCTCGGTCGCAGCGTTGGATTCGATTGCGTCGATCCTGTCGGTCAGCGGATCAAGTACGAGCCTGATCGCGTTGCCCTGGTATGTGCAGGTCGCTTTGCCCGCCTCATACTCGGCGATGATCGTCGACTTGAAGGTTTCGAAGGACGCCATGTTCTCGCACTTGAGAGCCTGGAGCAGCGGCAGTATCGCGTAAGCGTAGCCCTGCGAGCCGGGAAGTGTGATCGCGTCTTCGGCGGTCGCGCCGTCATCCGTCTTGTAGAGGATCGAGAAGTCAACGTCCGCAAGCAGCAGAGCGAGGACCGGAGTCGCGGGAGCGAGGATGGTCATAAGAGCATCCTTGAAGCTGTCCGCATCGCCGTCAATGACCGTTACGGTCATGTCGTTCCAGGCGTCAAGGTCGATCGCGAGCATATCTCTTACGAGCTGTTTCGCAGTCGCGCTTGTGCCGTCGACAAGGATATCGTCGAGCTTCGCCACAAGGCCTCTGATTGCGTTGATGATCTTGTCGGCGTTCGCCTGAGTGTACAGGTTGCCGGAGATCACGCCTTCAAGCAGGTCGGAGAGACTGTCGATGCTGATGCCGTTGATCTCAAGACCGAGCAGGCAGAAGATGTTGGCAAGGAACTCATCGAAGTGATCCGCAACGTACTGAGCCATCTCGCGGGTCCAGTATTCGCCGTAGATGTCCTCCATCTGAGCTTCCTTGACAGCGTTGATCGTTGTGCCGATCTTGTCGGTGTCGTACCAGCTCATACCCTGTGCCGGGTCAACCTCGAGCTCTTTGAGTTTGAGAACGTTCTCAACTATCGGAGCGTAATCACCGAGTACCGCAGCGTTGCCGTTGTACCTGATGATGTCGATGGCCAGGCAGAGGATGATGGTGATCATATCGGCTTCGGTGCCGAAGGTAGACTCGTTGCCGTCATAAGCGACGTAGGCGAGCTTGTAGGACGCCAGGTCGTTCGCGGAAGCGTAGCTCTCGACAGCGCCGATGTAGAAGTTCTCCAGGAGAGCCTCTGCGGTGGCGGGTATGTCGAGCTTGACGCCGTTGATCTCGATATTCTCGACGATGTTGATAACGGCAGCCATTGACAGGTCTGTCAGGTCGACGTACTCAACGTTGATGAGATCGGAGATGACCTTGACCAGCGTCTTGTCGCTCATATCGTCGCCGAGGAACGGAGTCGCCGCTGCGAACAGGCCCTCCGCGGGCTGCAGCAGGTTGGCGACAACAGTCGTCAGACCGTCCGCGTTGATGAAGTAGATGAGGTTCGCTATAAGGCCGAGCGCGCCCTTCACAGGCTCT
>JAILQN010000212.1 GCA_024699005.1 Clostridia bacterium | reverse complement strand
CGAGCGCCTTCTTGCACTCCATCATGCCGACGCCGGTCTTCTCTCTTAATGCCTTAACATCTGCTGCTGTAAATGCCATGATATCCTCCCTCTTATTCCGCCTCTACGGGCATTGCCTCTTCAACTGTATCCTCTGCCGGGACCTCTTCCTGCGCCTTCGCGGGAGCGCCCTGCTCGCCCTGTCTGCCCTCGATGACGGCGTCGGCGATCGCGCCGGCGATAAGCTTGACGGCACGGATAGCGTCGTCGTTGCCGGGGATGACGTAGTCGATCTCGTCCGGGTCGCAGTTTGTGTCGACGATGGCGATGATCGGTATATTCAGCTTCTTCGCCTCAAGGACCGCAATGCGCTCCTTGTGCGGGTCGACGATGAACATAGCCGCGGGCATCTTGCGCATCTCGGTGATGCCGCCCAGGAACTTCTCAAGCTTTTCTTCCTCTAATCTGAGCTTGGCGACTTCCTTTTTCGGGAGCATGTCGAAGGTGCCGTTCTCTTCCATTGCCTTGAGCTGAGAAAGCCTTCTGAGCCTCAATTTGATGGTGGCGAAGTTTGTGAGCATACCGCCGAGCCACCTTGCGTTGACAAAGGGCATACCGCAGCGCTCTGCCTCTTCCTTGACGGAATCAGCCGCCTGCTTCTTTGTGCCGACGAACATGATCTCGCCGCCGTTGGCCGAGGTCTCCACTACGAACTTGTAGGCCTCGTCAAGCTTGCGGACCGTCTTCTGAAGGTCGATGATGTGGATGCCGCCCCTCTCGGTGAAGATGTACTGCTTCATCTTGGGGTTCCATCTTCTTGTCTGGTGACCGAAATGCACGCCCGCCTCAAGAAGCTGTTTCATTGATACTACTGCCATGTTGAATTCCTCCTTAGAATTGCGCGCGGTTTACGGTATATTTACGGCCGTTGCCGCAGGAGAACGTACCCGCGCAAATTTTTGGCTTGACTATGTTATCACAATGATCCGGAAAATGCAAGTGTTTTTTGAAGCTTATCGGAAATTTGCGCGTTTTCAGTTCATTCCGCATAGACAGGATCCGCCGGTGTCTTCTGCATAAGCCGCATAAAGTCGATCTTCTGCACCCTTGTGCGCGGCATCGCCTTAAGGAAACGTATATCCCGAGGCACGGAATATTTCGGCAGCATACGGACGCACTCTTCCCGGATAAGGCGGCGGTATTCCTCCTCCCCGGCGTCCGCGCCGTCCCGCAATGTTACGAACAGACGCACCAGGATCCTGCCGTTCTCATCGAATCCCTGTACGGGGCAGCTTTCTTTGATAAACGGCATCCCGGTGAGCACGCGGGTTATATCCGCGGGATAGACGTTATATCCCGAGATCACCACCACGTTCTTTTTCCGTCCGTCAAAATAGAAATAGCCGTCCGGATCCCGGTGACCGTAATCCCCGGAGAGCACCCAGCGCGTGCCCTCCTTATCGACATAAAGACCTTCGCCCTTTCTGCCGTCCGGGGTCAGATAGCCCTCCATCAGCGCGGGCCCGGAGATCGCGATCTCGCCTGTCACGCCGTCCGGCAGCGGGCGATGCTCCTCGTCCCATATCTCCACGCGGAACAGCGGCAGCGGTTTGCCGACAGAGCCGTTTCTGTTCTGTCCTTTGCGGTTCTTTATCACTATCGCGCAGCATTCCGTCAGCCCGTAACCCTGATGCAGCAGCGCCGGAGATCCGTTTCTGGCGAAGGTTTCGTTGAATTGCTTCATAAATCCCGACCCCACGTCGTCACCGCCTCCGAAACATATCTGCATATTTGAAAGGTGAGGACCGTCCCAGCCGGGGTTGTCATACAGTTTCCGGAACATCTTCGGCACGCCGGAAAACTGCACGACTCTGTTGCTCTTCATCAGGCCGATGAATTTATCCGCGTCAAACGACGGCATAAGAATGATCTTCGCTCCTTTGACGACAGGCTCCAGCCCGCTCGCAATAAGTCCGAAGGCATGGAAAAACGGCATACAGCCTATCTCCGTATCCACGCCGGGACTTTCCGGCCTGCCGTTCGTGCAGCAGCACATATAGGTGACCGTATTCAGCGCGAAATTGGAAAGCTGAATGGTCCGGCTTTTGCCGGTGGTACCGCCGCCGTACATATACACGGCTGTGCTTTTGCCGTTGCCGGTAACGCCCGCAGTCGTCCGTCCTGCATACCGCCGCAGAACGTCCGCATATCCGGCATACGGGATCTGCTTTGTCTCCAGCGCGCAGACCGTGCCCGGATCATTCGGGACGCCCGTTTTATCCTCCGCGGCGTAAGTGTCCGGACTGCAGAGCAGCAGAGGGACGCCCCGCTCCCGCACTATGTCAAGACACTCGGAGGCCACGCCGTCAAACACCGCGATCCCGCGCGAACCGGTAAAACGCATGATCTCCCTCAGCGCGCCTGCGGGGAAAAACTGAGGAATAAAATTAACTGTCACTCCGAGTTTGTTAAGCGCCAGGAAGATCGCCATACTCTCGACAGAGGTCGGCGCGAATACGGTATAGATGTCCCCGCCGCGAAGGCCGAGACCCTGGAAATAACAGGCAAGCGCCTCTATATCGGATATGAATTCAGAGCGGGTATGGTCCTTGTCCCCTTCCCGGAAAGCGTTGTAATCGCCCAGTCCGGCCGTGTTGATCAGGAAATAATCGTAAATGCCGTGGTTACCCGGCGGCAGAAAATCTTTGTTGTCAAGTTCGTTCAGCGCCATTGTCTCTGATTCCCTGTTTCTGATTTATATTCTTTCCCGATTATAAACGAACGTATACTCTCAATCAATCATCAATGACTGCCGAAAATGTCGACTAACCGTCGGAAACAAAACAGGATGTTTATTTTCAGACAGATTTATTATAATCTGTGGTTTTTCCTGCGAATCCCGACAAGATTTTTTGTCCGCGTACAGTTTTCCATAAAAAAGACGCCGCAAAAGCGACGTCAGTTTATCCTGTCCGCGGAATTTCTCGCAGGAACGTCCGCTCATCCCCGTCGTGCGAACCTCTGTCCGTTGAAGATACCGTTGTAATAATAGGCAAGATAGCGGGCAAGGCTCTCCGGCGGCTCCGCGCAGTCCCCTTCCAGCCACGAGGTCAGGGTCTGGCTCGTGCCCCCGCTGGCGAACCAGAAGGAGTGGCGGAAGTGCTCATGCATCTCCGACGGCACCTTTTTGCGCAGCTCGCGGAAAAAGACGCTGTAAAAGCTGCTCATGATCTGCGGCATGCTGTTCCCGTTGAATATGAATTTATAAAGATCTTTGTTATCGCGTACCTGTTCGAGATACATAAGGGCGATCACGCGGAAATCCGCGATACCGAGAGCCGTGATGTCTCCCCTGTCCTCCAGATACTTCAGCACGTCGTTCATATAGGAGCGCTGCATGGCGTAAAAGGATTTTATTATTGAGGTATGCAGCTGGTCGATGTCGGTATAATACGCGTAAAAGGTACTGCGGTTCACGTCCGCCAGCCTGCAGATCTCCGTCACGGTGATCTTGTTCAGCGGCTTTTCGCGCATAAGACTGTACAGGGCTTCCCGGATCACGCGCTTGCTGTACCGCGTACGGCGATCTTCTTCATTTCGGTCCATCATTAATACCCCCCGTCTGTTTTCTTATTATATCCGAAACTCATCCGTTTTTCAACCGTTCCGGGAAACAATTATTATATGAGGAGCGCCCGTCCGATAAGACAGGCGCCCGATATTGTTATTTCTATACGCCGGAGATCAGCTGAACCTTTCGACGATCGTTCTTATAATATTGATAAGGGCTTTGAATATCCTGAGCAGAAGCGACAGCGCGTCATCGGCACTG
>JAILQN010000180.1 GCA_024699005.1 Clostridia bacterium | reverse complement strand
GTTATTGTAATTCGTATAATCCGGCTCCGTGCCGATGCTGCTGATATCTCCCAGGCAGACGAAAGCGTCGACTCCCGGATATACCGGGTCGGCGTCGAACATTTCGTAGGCGGTGTCAATGGCGAGAGCGACGTTGTCGTTCTCGTTGTGCGTATCGGTAAACAGGACCATACGTATCTCCGGTTTGAAATCATCCGGGACCGCGGGGAAGTCCATTACCGAACCTCTCCCGCGCTGCACGCCGCTCCAGATAAGCGTAACGATACACAGAACAGCCAGAATGCCGATAATGCAGGCAAGAATGATGCCGATCGTCTTCCCGAAAATCTTCAATGCTTTTTTCATGATATCGTACTCCTTCAGATATGTTTCCCCGAACAGATTACAAAAATACAAGTGTGATGTCAAGCGGTTTTGACATCACACTCATTATCAATCGATCATTCCTCGTTGAAGTTCTCTTTACCTACGCCGCAGAGGGGGCAGACCCAATCCTCGGGAAGGTCCTCGAACTTTGTGCCGGGGGCTATGCCGTTATCGGGATCGCCGATCTCTTCGTCATAAACGTAGCCGCATACAGAGCAAACGTATTTCATAGCAGTATTTCCTTTCTTTTAATATCAGATTTCGGCCTTCCACAGACCGTGGAGGTTGCAGTACTCATAAGCCGCGACGGGCCTGTCGGTTTCGGTCAACGCAAAGAGGGCCTCGGGAGCGTCGCCGGGCCTGAGCGCCTTTTTCTGAACGCCTTCTGCGGTCTCAAGAGCTATCCACTGAATAGAGTGGGCCTCCAGCATGGGATGAGCTACCGAGCCTACGGTCACCTTGACCAGATTTCCGGTTGTTTCGATAACCGGCACGTGCTTTTCGGTCGCTGCGTCGGTCGTATTGGCGACCATTTCGGTAAGACCCGCGGGAGCGCTTTCAACCAGCGGAAAAGCGAATACGGAGCCGTTCTCCGCCTTGTAGAATTTTAATGCCATAACAGTATTCCTTCCTTTTTATCTGATTTTATCTGTTCTGTAAAGAATTCTGTAACCCCTTGACTTTGCGACGCCTATAAACGGGAAGGGCACCGGTTTCTTTTTGAGCGCGGCTTCGGCGCAGGCGGCGGCATCCGCAAGCTCGCCCCTTGTAACGGGCTTCTTGCCGCCGATCGGCCAGAGCTCATTCCAGTCGTTGTTGTCTATAAGGGTCCTGAGAGTGCCTGCGTAATGCTCCACGGTATCGGCGCCGGGCGCGCAGAGCAGCGTGTTTTTGTTATAAACCTCGCCGGCAAACAGAAGCTTATCCTCTTCTGACAGGAACGCCAGCCCGCCCGTAGTGACGCCGTAGGTATCGTATATCCTGATATGCTTGGAACCGAGATCTATAACGTCTCCGGTGCGGATATACATGTAAGACGGTTCTTTTTTCGTTTTGCATATGCGCGCGTCAAACAACGGAAGTTCACATTTTCCGGCAACGCCCGCGGCAAGAAATGCAAGAACACGACGTTTCGCCGTCGCTTTTTTTACGAGGGGAAAGTCCATTCTTGAGATACGCAGAGTGGCGAACTGTCCCCTGCCGCCCACGTGACGGGTGAGACCCGCGGTCACGGCAAGCATGATCGGGCGTGTGGTCAGGCTCCTGAGTACACGCATATAATCCGAAACGCCGATGCCGCAGTCGATAGCGAGAGCCGCTTCGCTGCCAATGATGAAATACATGGAGGTCATACCGAATTCATCTATCCGGTACGTGCCGTTCGCGATTTTTTCTACGTTATACTTATTGATTTCCATGATAGTTCCAAATTCCGAGTTACGGTATTGCCTTTATATAAAAATCATACCATGTGCGCTGTATTTTGTCAATAAAATGTTTCCGGTTCCTTCGACACATACTCCGGTTCCACAAAATGCCACTCGACGATATTCTTGAAAGGCATATGCCAGTCGGTATCGACAGCCGGAGCTATGCTCCTGGAACAATACAGCGCACCGTCGCGGTAAACAAGCGGAACGAACGGTGAGTTCCCTGTAAAAGAATCCATAAATGCCGACATATCTATACTGCCGCGCGAAAACTGTGCGAAAGCGGTGTCTGTGGTATCGGCGTCGGATATGCCGTACAAAGAGTGGTATCCGCGCAGCAGCGGGGAAATATCCATGCACGCGGGTGTCACGACCTCGCCGATATAAAGTTCGTAATCCCCCTTGCCGAGCGCTTCCGTATACTCGCTCCATTCGCGCTCATCAACTATCACGTCGATACCTATATGAGCAAGATCATCGGCGATCTGACGCGCCGCAGCTGTTTTGAAGCCGTTGCCGGAATAGACAAGCAGCCTGCACGAATAATCCGAGTCTATATCGGCGCCGTACATCAGACGTGCCGCTCTGGAGAAATCGAGAACAAGGGAAGAGGTGTCAAAGCCGCTCTCTTTAAGTCTGTACCATCCCGGATGGAAAGGCGTGTACGCCTCCTTCGCGGTCCCCTCGTAGGCGTTCATGGCTATCGCTCTGCGGTTCACGGAATATCCTATCGCCTGCCGGACCGCAGGGTCGGACAGACCGTACGCCTCCGAATTCAGGCCGAGATAAACCAGATTGGGCATCGGCGTAAAAACCGTCCTGCCGGCGGTCTCGATCACAGTCCCGGCGGAGAAGTCGTCAAAATACGCGTCGATGAGCCCGGTGTCAAGCGTCTGCACAAGGCTCGCATCATCCGATACCGGGACAAGGTTGATCGCTTTGATATAGGGCTTTTCGCCGGGATAGTAAGGATTAAGGCTGAGTATCGATGCCCCGTGAGTCATTTTGGCGTACATGCCGGTGCCTATCGGAAGATCGTTTTCATCATCCGCGGTAGCGTTCTGTACCACCGGGAAATTCAGCGCGTCCGCCGCGCCGACACGGTATGAATTCAGGCTGAACAGAACCGTATCGAGCGACTTGGCCTCGGCAGAACGGAACGCAGAAAGCTCGGCGGAATACTCGGAGGAATTCTTCGCCTGACGGAAGGAATAGACCACGTCGACAGCTGTGATGTAGGTGCCGTCGGAGAACTGCCTGTCCGTGTCGACAACTACGTTCATCGAGCCTTCAGCGTCCGGCTCAGAGATCTCCTTCGCCAGTACCGGCACGGCGCGGAACTCATCGTCGAGCCGGTAAAGCGGCTCATACATCAGTGAAACAAGCGATTTGTCCAGATCGGAATCGGAATCGTAGGGGGACGGCAAAGAATAATCCCGGGAGCAGCCGAGATTAAGTGTAAGACTGATGTTCGCCGTTTCGTCCGTACGGCTTACCGGCTCGCCCGGACGTATTATGGTCTGCTCCCCGCAGGCGGAAAAACAGCACGCCAGGAGCGTAAAGATCAATATCAGAGTGAAGAGTTGAGAGTGGAGAGTGGAGTTGCGTTTCATTTTACGTATTGCGCTTTGCGTATTGTATGTTGCTCCCAGATTGACCGTTACAGATTTTTAGCCGCGTATTACCCGAGAGATATCCTCTCCATATTCAGGCACTGTCCCGTCACGGTGTCCGCTTCTATCACGCAGCCGCTGAGCCGGCAGGCTGTCTCGGGATTGCTGAATCTGAGCGGCATACGGGTCAGGAACATGGAGATTATTTCGTTCTTGTCCACCCCTATGACCGTATCGACGGAACCCGTCATGCCAAGATCGGTGATATACCCGGTCCCGCCGGGCAATATACGTTCATCTGCGGTCTGCACGTGGGTGTGCGTGCCGAAAAGCGCCGTGACACGCCCGTCAAGGAAAAAGCCCATGGCCTCTTTCTCGCTCGTTGCTTCGGCATGGAAATCCACGATCTTTATTTTGCAGTCTTCGACCTCCGGGATCCTGAGGATATCGTCTATACGGCGGAAAGGGTTGTCAAGGTTCTCCATAAATACGGTCCCGAGCAGGCTGATGACACATACTCTCAGGCGCGCCGTTTCGTATATGCACCAGCCCCTGCCCGGCGCGCCTTCGGGATAATTCGCAGGACGCAGACAGGGAGCGTTGGTATCGAGATATTCGTAAAATTCCCGCCGTTTGAAACTGTGGTTTCCGCCGGTCAGGATATCGGCGCCCCACGTCAGGAGCTCCTTTGCCGAGTCGGGAGTGGTACCGTTGCCGGGAGCGGAGTTTTCCGCATTTACGATACATAAGTCAATTCCCGCGTATCTTTTATAGGCGGGAATATTCTTTTTGAAAAATTCGGTTCCGGGTTTGCCGACCACATCGCCGACCGCCAGTATCTTGACGACGGACATGATCTATTTGGCGACCGCGTTTGCCCTGAATTCGCGGATAAGGTTGACCTTTATCTGCCCGGGATACTGCAGCTCTGTCTCTATGCGCTTGGCTATCTCGCGCGCCATGATGACGGCGCGGTCGTCGTTTATGCTTTCGGGCACGACCATGATGCGTATCTCTCTGCCGGCCTGAAGAGCGTAACAGTTCTCGACGCCGTCGTAACTGCCGGCGATCTTTTCCAGATCTTCAAGACGCTTGATGTAATTCTGGACGTTCTCACGCCTGGCGCCGGGTCTGGACGCGGATATTGCGTCCGCCGCCTGAACGAGGCAGGCCACAAGACTTGTCGGCTGCACGTCGCCGTGGTGAGCGTGGATCGCGTTGATGACTATCTCGTTTTCGTGGTATTTCCTTGCCGCCTCGACGCCCAGCATTACGTGAGTGCCCTCCTGCTCGCGGTCGACGGATTTGCCGATATCATGCAGAAGCCCCGCGCGCCTTGCGTTTTTGACGTCGCCGCCCAGCTCCGCCGCCATCATACCGGCAAGCTGAGCCACCTCAACGGAGTGATCGAGCACGTTCTGACCGTAGCTGGTCCTGTACTTCAGGCTGCCGAGCATCTTTATAAGCTCGCCGTGCAGACCGTTCACGCCCAGATCCATGGCGGCGCGTTCGCCGGCCTGACGGATCGCATGCTCCACCTCGCGTTTGGAACGTTTGTAGGTCTCCTCGATCATGGTGGGATGGATCCTGCCGTCCGCGATAAGCCGCTCAAGAGTCAGCCTCGCGATCTCGCGTTTGACGGGATTGAAGCATGAAAGCGTGACCAGCCCCGGAGTGTCGTCAACTATCATATCCACCCCGGTAATCGCCTCTATCGTGCGGATGTTCCTGCCCTCTCTGCCGATTATCCTGCCCTTCATCTCGTCGCCGCCCGGCAGCTCCACAGAAGATACCGTAACGTCGGACGTCGCGTCTGACGCGCAGCGCTGGATTGCGGTCGTGATGATCTCGCGCGCCATCTGGTCGGATTTATCCCGCAGCTCCTGCTCGTAATTACGCAGGATCTGAGCCTTTTCGCGGATGACTTCGCTCTGCATCAGAAGGAGCAGCTCCCGCTTGGCCTCCTCGGTAGTCAGACCAGAAATACGGCGAAGTGTCTCCTGCTGCTGTTTTTTGATCTTTTCGGTTTCAAGTATACGCTGGTCGGCGTTTTTGTGCTTCTGGTTGAGCGACTCCTCCTTCGCCTCTAAATTGTCGGTTCGTTTTTCCAGGTTTTCTTCTTTCTGGATAAGCCTGCGCTCCTGCTTGGACACTTCCGCCCTGCGGTCGCGTATCTCTTTGTCCAGGTCGTCGCGCTGACGCTGGATCTCCTCCTTGGCGGCAAGCACGACTTCTTTTTTCTGTTGTTCTGCGTCTGATATAGCCTGCTTCACAAGCCTTTCGGCTTCAAGCTCGGCGGAACCGATGCGGGCCTCCGCTGTCTTTTTGCGATAGATGTTGCCCATCACAAAACCGACGATCGCGAAAACCACCGCTGCGGCAATTATCAGTCCGATTACCAGACCGATGTTCTCCATTGTTGTTTAGCACCTCAGTTTTCTTAGTTGATCTATATAAATGATACACTGACTCATTGTAATATCATAAATATTTTTTATTATATATCTCAATATAATGATTTGTCAAGAAAAAAGTCATCGGCAATTTTTCCTTGATATATTGTTTTAAATGTGATATGATATTCTCACAGAAAAATCCATCGGAGGTTTCATCATGGATACATGCGCAGTAATCTTAGCGGCGGGTCAGGGCACAAGAATGAAGACTTTTTTGCCGAAAGCCATGACAGAAGTTCTTTTCAAACCCATGCTTGACTGGGTCATTTCCGCTCTTGAAGCGGCGGACGTCAGCGAAATCTGCGTCGTAACAGGCTTTTCCGCCGACATCATCGAAGAACACCTTGCCGGCAGATATGAGACCGTACACCAGTTTGAGCGAAAAGGCACCGGTCACGCCGTTATGCAGGCGACGGATTTTATAAAAAGACACATAGAAGGCAACGTTCTTGTTTTAAACGGCGACGCCCCTCTTATCAATGCCGAGACCATCAGCGACGCCTGCGCTTATCATACGAAGAAAGGCGACGATATAACCGTCGTGACCGCCAAAATACCGGATCCCACGGGCTACGGCAGGATCATCCGCGACTCTCAGGGCGATATCGACCGCATAGTTGAGGAAAAGGACGCGGACGATGCGCAGAAGCAGGTGAACGAGGTAAACTCCGGCGTATACTGCTTCCGCGCCGAAAGTCTTCTGGACGCGCTTTCCAAAATCACGCCGAACAACTCAAAGAACGAGTACTATCTGACCGACACCATCGGCATAGTCAACGGTCAGGGCGGCAGAGTCGGCGCTTACACTGCCAAAGACCAGAGCGTCATACTCGGCGCGAATACAAGACGCCAGCTCTCTGAAATCAACGAGGTTGCGCGTTTCAGGATACTCAATAAGCTCTGGGACAACGGAGTGGACATCCCCTGTACCGACGGCGTCATCATCGGGCCCGACGTGGAAGTCGGCAAGGACACCCGCATACTGCCCGGCACGATAGCCAGGGGCAAGGTCTCCATAGGCGAAAAATGCGTCATCGGCCCCAACTCCTATATCAAGGATTCAAAGATCGGGGACCTTGTGCGCTTTGATAATTCCCAGATCCGCTCCGCCGAGATCAGAAGCAACTGCCGCATAGGGCCGTTCGCCCAGATTCGTCCCAACAGCGTCATCTGCGACAGGGTGCATCTCGGCAACTTCACCGAGGTCAAGAACTCGGTCGTGGACGAGGGTACCGCGGTCTCGCACCTGACTTACGTCGGCGACTCCGACGTGGGAAAGAACGTCAACTTCGGCTGCGGCACGGTCACGGTAAACTTCACCGGGAAGGAGAAGTTCCGCACCGTCATCAGGGACGGCGCCTTCATAGGCTGCAACACGAATCTCGTCGCGCCGGTCACTGTCGGTAAAAACGCATTCACCGCCGCCGGCTCCACCATAACCGAGGACGTGCCAGACAATTCGCTCGTTATCGCCCGCTCCAGGCAGGAAGTCAAGCGGAATTGGGTCATTGAACATCAGCCCTACCGCAGGACGGTGGAAATCGATGACGACGAGTGACAGTCAGGAGTAATGTGCAATTAGCAATGTGCAATGTGCAATTGCGTTTTGGATGGTATTACGGCTGACGTATCTCCGCCCCGGAAGGTTTTGTTCTGATGCTCACGGGGCGGTATGATGCAAACAGCTGGGACACGGTCCGGCGCAATTACACATTGCACATTGCACATTGCACATTATTGAAACCGTATTCTTAACTGAACAGAAGAAACTTAAAAATGTCGATATTTCAAAGAAGGCCTTCCGGCGCGCCGGAGTTCCTTATAGTCGGTCTGGGCAACCCCGGCAAAAAATACGAACGCACAAGGCACAATCTCGGTTTTTTGTGCGTGGACGAGCTTGCCCGGAGGCACGACCTCAAGATAAACAAAATAAAATTTCAGTCGCGCATGTGCGACTGCGTGATAAACGGCGTACGGTGCGTTGTGCTCAAGCCCGAGACATTTATGAACTCCTCGGGTATAGCCGTGGAGGAATGTGCTTCCTTCTACAAGATACCACCGGAGAAGATCATCATTATCTTTGACGACGTGGATATACCCTTTGCCGACGTGCGGGTCAAACAGAAAGGCTCTGCCGGTTCTCACAACGGAATAAAGAGCATCGTCGGTTTTCTGAATTCCGAAAACTTCCCCAGAGTGAAGATCGGCGCCGGCGGCAAGCTCCACCCCGATTACGACCTCAAGGACTTTGTACTGAGCAGACTGACCGAACAGGAAATGAAGGATCTCGCGCCGTCGCTGGAGAAGGCCTGCGATGCGGTGGAATACATCATCAGAGGCGAGATCGACCACGCAATGGAACGATGCCAGGTCAGAAATACAGGCAAATGAACGTTCAAAAACACATAGGCTGTAAAACCGCGGTTTTACAGCCTATGTGTTTTAAATATATAAAACGTTCCTTATACGGCAAGTCTCTTCTTTTTTATAACGAAGAACACTCCCACCGCTGCGGCGACGATGACGACTGCGGCGACAGAGATACCGATCACTTTACCTGTGCGGCTGCTGTTTACCGTACCGTCCGTATCCGTCGCGGACTCCGCGTTAACGCCAGAAGGAGCGGAAACATTTTCCGCCTCACCGTAGGTCGAAGCCAAAGGCTCCGTGACCGAAAAGTCATTGATGACTGCGGGCTGCGTTGTTGTAACGGAAGTTCCGGTTTTCGTACCGTTCTCTGTCTGCCCGGCGGTCGTTCCCGGTTTCGCGGTAGTTTCGGGCTGCTTCGTCGTCGTTTCCGGTTTGTCGGTGGTTTCGGGAGGCTTTGTCGTGGTTACCGGATTCGTTGTAGTCGCAGGCGGCTTTGTCGTGGTTACCGGATTCGTTGTAGTTGCCGGTGGCTTTGTAGTAGTTTCCGGCGGTTTTGTGGTAGTCTCAGGAGCATGTTTTACGGAGACGCTCGAGGCGTAAGCGCTGACGTTCACCTCTTCCATATTCTGGTTATAGGCGCCTTCAACCTCAACATTGACAGGATACGTTCCGTCTGCGGCGTCGTCTCTCACATCAAATGTAAGCGTGAGAATGCTGCCCTCACCGGTCATATCACCGTCAGAACTCCAGATCACGGCGTAAGGATCTGCGGACAGGTACCTCCCGGAAGTAAAACCGCCGTTGAGCACGCCCGTATTGTCCGCTGATCTCAAAGTCATGACCGAGCTGTCATAAGAGATATTTAATCCCAGATAATTGAGCCCAGGATTTTCGGAAAGGTCGACACTGACCTGCACTGTCTTACCGGGACTGGCTTCGGCCGCATTGACACCGAATGCGATCGCGGCGCAAAGCATCAGCAGTACTATTGCAATGCAAAAATATTTCTTCATCATTATTACCTCTGTTTAATTCAACGGCAAATTCGCCGAATATCTGAGTATCATTCTAGCTTCACCCGCTGTTATTACGCCGTTTCTGTCACAGTCGGCGGCATAGAAAGCTTCGCGGGACAATTCTTCCAGCCTCGCCGACGCCCTTAGTGCGAGTCTCGCGTCGTTCGCAAAAACCTTGCCGTTCCCGTCCACATCTCCGATGTCGTAAGACGCAAATATTTTGGAGCTGAGTTTGACTTCCACGCTTTCCATTTCCTGATTAAAGGCGGAATCCACCTCCACGGAAATGTCGTAATTGTTACCGGCAGAAGGAGCCTTAACCTCAAAAGCCAGTCTCAACAATTCTCCGGTACTGTTATTATCTTCCGATGCCGCCCACAACACATGGTATGGATCGTCCGATAATGACTTTCCGGACACAAACTGAAATCCCTTGAGAATCTCCTTGTCGGTCACCTCTATCAGGTCCAGCTTCGATTTTTCATAAGATACTCTTATTTTAAGATAATCGATGCCCGGATTCTCGTCCAGAGACACATTCACGGCAATGCACCTGAACGGTCCTCTGTTTTCGGCATACGCTCCGAAAGACAGAACAGCGCAAAGCATAAGGACCGTCAAAACTAATGATAGTGTTCTTTTGACCATAGTTTTATACCTCATATAATAACGTAATCAAACAAGCTTGGCGCAGACAAGGAAACGGCCGTCACTGTTTCCGGACAAACATGTCGAGAGAATCAGAACCTTGTCAGTTTTTTCAAGGGAGATCTGACTGAAAATCGCCTGTTCAGAACTTATCTGTGATATCCCGGCAAAGAACCGATCAAAAGAGTCGGCATCTTTGAAATCGTAATTGTATAATATATGTTCGTCACTATACGGAACGCATGCGAACACCCGATACGTAAGTTCCCTGTCCGGAAGATAGATTTTTATGGTCTGATACCGGGCAAGCCCTTCATCATTCGAGTACATCTCCTGCAGGGGCCCGAACATTGTTTCGTCCTGCATATCATGCCCGTAAATAACTGTCACAGGATCATTATAGTCTTTGCCGTTGTACCCGGCTTCGGTGAACAGAACGCCTCTTACGGAATAATCGCCGTTTATATCACGCCTGAGATAATACTCATTTTCCGTTGGATGCTGGAACACAGGATAACTTATTTCGGAACCGGGAATCTCAAGCCAGGAATAGATATCCGCATTCTGCCTCTTGTAAGCATCGAGATCAACAGGACAGACATAACTGTTTTTCGATCCTAATACTACAGGCCATTTCGCCAGATATTGCAGGATACGAGTGGCGTCTCTGCCGTCAATTTTTCCGTCGGGCCAGCAGTCCGCGGCCTCCTCGTTTATCTCCACGTCCCATTTGGCGAAATACTGGAGCAGACGGGTCGCGTCTCTGCCGTCCACTTTGCCGTCCTTATACACGTCCCCATATAGTATTTTAATCGGGATCTCCGCAATATCCTTACGCTCATCGCAGCGAGAACAGTGAACGGACTTTTCTCCCGGCATTGTAAACGTGGGTTCTTTATCTATCGTAAAATCAGCAGCCCAGTCATGTCCGAGAGATTCGACCGATTCGGTTTTCTTTTCATCACAAACCGTACATATGAACTGTTTTACACCTTCCTCAGTGCATGTAGGAGCTTTTGTGACCTTCCCTTCATCCCACTTGTGTCCTGTTGCGGGAATGATCTCCTGTTTTTTCAGGATCTCACCGCATCCGGAACATTTCTCTCCGTCAGTCATCCCTTCTTCTGTACAGGTTGCCGCTTTACCGGGAATAGTTACAGACGTATGAGTATGTATCTTTTCAATCTCCGTAATATCCTTACGCGCATCGCAGCGGGAACAGTGAATCGACTTCTCGCCCGGCGCTGCAGCTGTCGGTTCTTTATCGATTGTGAAATCAACAGCCCAGTCATGTCCGAGAGATGCGACCGATTCGGTTTTCTTTTCATCACAAACCGTACATGTGAATTGTTTCACACCTTCCCCGGTGCAGGTCGGAGCTTTTGTGACCTTCCCTTCATCCCACTTGTGTCCTGCTGCGGGAATGATCTCCTGTTTTTTCAGTATCTTACCGCATTCGGAACACTTCTCTCCGTCAGTCATACCATCTTCTGTACAGGTTGCCGCCGTGCCGGGAATAGTTACGGACGTATGAGTATGTCCGTCTTCAATTTCGATAACCCCATTCTCAAGAACGAAATCAACATCATCCATATTCACATTCATAATTTCGGAATTGTCCTTTTCATATGAAAGAGAAACTGGATAAGAACCTTGAGAAGCATCATTATTTATCAAGAATGTCAGAGTCGCGATCACACCGTTTTGAGTAAAATCAGTCGTTACGGTAGGATTATCCCATGTAAGCCGATAAGGATTAAGTTCAAGATTTTCGGTGTGCGTTGCGGTTCCGAGCAATGCGCCGTCCGTAACCTTTGTCAGCTTCATCACCGAAGAATCATATCCTACATCTAATCCAAGTATCATCACACCGGGATTGTTACTGATACTCACCTGAATATTAACAGTATCTCCCGGTTTTGCCTTTGCCGTACTTGCAGCAATAGTCCCTTCGCCGGTCGCAGATACGCAAACCGAAAAACAAGATAAAATAAGTATAATACATAGAATAGATGAAATAAAGCGTTTCATATTCTGTCGCCCTCCGATCAAATCAGAATTATTCAAAATACTGGGCATATCCATCCCATTTTGCCAGATATCTTGCAAGGATCGTTCTGTCCTTATTGTTTACCTTTCCGTCTTTATTAACATCAGCAGCTTCCATGGAAACTATCTGCTCTTCATAACCGTCCCATTTGGCAAGATATCTGGCCAGAATTGTACTGTCTTTGTTATTAACTTTGCCGTCGGCATTTATATCACCGCACAAAACTTTAACCGGTTGTTCTGCAGCGGCAGCCGTCCGGAAACTGCCGGTCTTTGAGTATGCTTTTCCGTCGACGGTAACGCTGAATACGTATTTATATTCAGTATCGGGAGTCATGGTGAAACCAGGCAGAAGTTCGCCGGTATACGCGGTAATATTATAGCGCAGATATCCTTCGTCCTGCAATTCCGCGACGCCTTCGACGGATGTTCCGTCCGTGGCTCGTGTGAGCTTAAGCGTGTATCCGGTCATCTTTTGTTCACTGCTTTTATCTACTTTAAAAACAAGATATGCGCCATATATACCAATAATACTCTCCGATTCATTAAAAAGCAAAACCGGATTTTCCGGATCAATGATCTTTTCTTCGATGGGATCTTCTGAATCCGCCCCGCTGTCATCAGCCATCGCCGGGAGCGCATCTGGTTCGCCGTCTGCGTCGTCTACATCGCCTTCATATGTTTCAACGTCAAGAGCGTCTTCGTCGCCGCCAACCACAAAATTTCCCATACCTTCGTCTTCATAGCCTAATGCTTCGGACGACGCATCTCCGTCTGTAGCGACATCCGAGGGAACTCCTGAAATTGTTTCATCATTGGCATCTTCTGCATCTTCGGCAAAAATAAACAAAGAAAAAAGAGCGGCAGCGAAAACAACGGTCAAAATATGAACTAATATGCTCAATCTTTTTCGATTTCTTTTCATATCCATTCCTCCTTTAAATAAGTATTACGCATGTGGGCTCATTTCTAATTCCGCCATTTTTTCAGATTTTTATCATATGTTTCCCAACTGTCGCCCTTTCCTGTTTTCAAACGCCAAAACACCTCAAATCTGACAGTACATGGTGTGGAAACGGTTCGGCTGACTTCTTGCTTTTCCTTATAGTAATAATAAACATAACGTTTGTGGTTATTAATTTGTTCATTATTATATTTGTATGTGTCCTCTGTGATCCAGACTTTCTTTTGATCCTTGGTGTCATAACACAACCATTTTTTAGTATCTGACCGATAAATACGCCAACGGCCTTCATAGTTCTTTGTATCATTATTTGGAGAAGTAAAGCCCAGTTTCTTGAATGAACGGGTGGAATGTTTGACGTTGTAAGTTACCGTTGTCTTCTGGCTTGCGGTATCCGGACCGCCTCCATTTCTTTTTCCGTATTCGATCGTATACTTGATAGGCGTCCATGAAGCAATTGCTTTTACGGTTTTGCCGTTTTCAGGTGTCAGTGACGAGAATCTGAACCCATCATTATGATAATAAATCTTATAGCCGGACGGGACAGCATTGTTGGATAGTTTTTTCCATACCTTTTTGCCATCAGATACTCTCTTCATCAGATAAGATCCATCGGGACGCTGCAATTTCCAACCTCTGAACGTATAACCTTTCGGTGTCGTAATCTTCGCAATTTGAGCAAGCGTTTTTGCATTATACTTTTTACCATAATTTAAATCTTTGGAACTGTCAGCTTTTTTTCCGTTGTTATAGTAATCAAGGGAGTAAGAATTCGGTGTAAACTGTGCGTAAAACTTAACCGTACCGGAACTTACAGTCTTTGTGACGCTGCAGCCGTTCTTATAAAGCCATATCTTGTACCCTATCGGAATCATTTCAGTGTCGGGATCCAACCACAAAGCGTTGTCTCCGAGTATGCTCTTGTAACGACGCTTTCCGGCACTGTTTACCACAACCCAACCTTTAAATTCGGAATAACCTGTCGGAACTGTTATTCCAAGATTTTTATATGTCTGTGTTTTGTTTTTACTTCCGTATACACAAGACTGATCTGAACCCGTAATATATTTTGCGCCGGATAATGAGTTTCCATTTGGATTTGCGTAGTATTGTATTTTAAACCGGTTTGCCTTCCACGCAGCCACAAGTGTGATCGTATTGTTGTTTTCTGAGCATTTAAAAACTGTATTTAAGCCGCTTGTAAGCCCGAGCTTATAATACGTATATCCGGAACCGGCGCTGTTACGCCAGTATAATTTTTTGGTGCTTGTATTACGGACCAGCCACTTTCCGTCTTTCCGGACTCTCCAACCGTTTAAAGTATAACCGGTTTTCTTGAAATCACTTCCGAGCGCGTCCGCGGTCAACACCTTCGTTCCGTCTCCGTATACCGGTTTTTGCTTTTGTGTTGAAATGATCTTTCCGTTGTCATATTGGACCGTAATTGTCTTGGGAGTCCATGTACCGTAAAAATAAACATTCCCGTACGGTGCTGTCCTTGAAACCTCGGTTCCTGACTTGTAAACACCGCGAACAAACCCATCCGGCTCCTTACCATCCTTCATGGGAAGCCAATACTTTTCACCGGTCGATTTGTTTTTCATATACCACGTATCATCGTAATCACGGTATACATGCCATCCTTTAAATACGTATCCGGCTTTATTTATATCTGTCAGGTCTTCGATTTTCGCTGTTGAAGTTTTATGGTTGAACGAAACAGCCGTTTTTGTCGAACTTTGCTTCAACGAACCTTCTTCTTGATAATATAATATGTTATATTTAGTCCCATTTGGGGAACCAACGGATATCTTAAATGATTCTGTCGCTACAAAACCGTTTGCATCAGTTGCTTTAGCTGTAATGAGATATAATCCTGACTGATTTCCAAAATCATTAATCAGTATTTTATTATTTGTTCTCCATTTATTTCCAGAGATATTCGTTGCTATATATTCTTTAGCTGGAAATGTTTTTGTTCCGGATTCATGTTCAACCGAGAAGAATACTGATGCAACATTAGATAATGCATCACTCGCAGATATGGAACAATAAAAACCTTTTTCATCTTTCTCCTCTGGCTTTGGATTGGTTATTATTGGAGGTTCTGAATCTTCTGGTAAAAGATAATAATAAGTTCCTTTACGTTCCACATAATTTATTGCTCGAACATCAAACCACGTTCCATTACCTGGACGCTTTGGATCGTGAGTTAAAGTTGATTCGCCAATCTCATCTTTACCATCAGTTAAAAAGGTTATAACGCCATTATTTTTGGACATATCCGAAAATGAATTTCCTTCGCTTACAGTAATTATATGACGTTTTTCATCAACCAATTCGACAATTGCTACATGACCGCTAACAACATATACACTTCCCGGTCTTGGAACAGTTTCGGATTCATACCCACATGACTTCAACCAATCTTCAAATTCTGAAGACAGGGCGTTTGGGGGAATAAATTTACTATTCGGAGTTCCCGGTCCGTATAAAGGACGCATATCAGTATCCAGGATTTCACAAATACGAGCATAGGCATATCTGGCGCAATTATTGCTGTAATCGTATTCCTTGTACCATTTCCATGCTTTGTCGGAAGAAGTAGGTGCTGTCAATCTTGGCTGAAAAGATTTTGCAAGCAATTTGGCATTTGAATGAATCATCAACGATTCAGAACAAAAGGCTAAAATTACTATTGAAGCAGTCAACAAAAATGATAGCAAATGAATAATTTTGGTTTTTTTTGTAATCATATTACAAATATCTCCTAAGGTTTTTATTACAGATAAAACAAAATGAATACATCATTCGATAATATCATTTTTTTAAAGCGGCAACTTCAAAAGCAGACTGAAGTTTTGCTGAAAATCTGAGGATCTGTCTTGCATCGTCTGCATGTATTTCACCGCTGCCGTCGACGTCTGCCAGTTTTGTCTGCCAGTCTCCGAGCTGCTCAAGTTTTGCGGAGGCGCGAAGAGCAAGTCTCGCATCGCTTGCCAGGATTTCTCCGTTACCGTCAACGTCGCCCTTTGAGTATTCCTCAAATCTCCGGTCATTATTATTCGCCCAGTCCTCGGCAAAAGATCCGGCGGCGCCGACGACTGTCGCGCTTTCCGGCACAACAGCCGGAGCTATTTCGTCAACAGTCGGAGGGATGATTACGGTTTTAAGCTTTGAACAGCCGATGAACGCATCGTCTTCTATTGTTGTCACGCCGTTTATTATGACCACGCGTTCCAGATTCTCGCAGCCGCCGAACAGCCTGTCACCGACATAACCTATGCCTCCGGGCAGAGTTATATCGGTCAGCCCCGTACAGCTGCGAAAAGCGCCGTTGTTGTACCTGGGGCCTAAATATTCAAGCCCCTCCGGCAGTGTAACGTTTGTCAAACCGGAACATCCGTCGAACGCCAGATTGCCTATTGATTTTACGCTCCCGGGGATGGTAACGCCTGTTACTCCCGAACAGTCCATAAACTCCCAATCGCCTATGGACGTGACGCCGTCCTCTATCACGATTTTTTTTATGGACTCATTGCCTCTGAACGGGGAATTCTCGGTAAGATCCCTCATTTCGCCCGTTCCGCTGATAGTCAGTACGCCGTTGTCGTCAATGATATAGGATATGTCATTTGAAAGCCAGCCGCTTTTGAGTTCATATTTATCGCCTTCGGAAACAAACGTCATGTGATGTTCGTCAGCCCATTCCTGAGCGCAGGAATCTGCGGCGCCGATAATGACCACAGTGTCATTCGTGCTGCTTATAAAAGTATCGCCTATTGACACCACGCTCGCAGGAATGGTTATGGCATTAAGTTCAGAGCATTTGGAGAACGCAGAATCGTCAATGTTTTCCGTTCCGTCTGAGATAACGACGCGTTCAAGATTTTCACAGCAGGAAAAAGCCCCGTAGGGTATTGTTTTTACACTGCCGGGTATAACTATCATCCAGGGCAGGCTGCGGCAATTGGAAAATGCTTCTGCGCCTATTTCCGTTAAACTTTCCGGGAGCGTTATTGCTGAATAGGAACGCGTGTTCTCACCATCATATGTTACGTTGTTATTGATATTATCAAGAGATACACAATCCTGAAACGCGTAAGCGCCTATTGAGAGCAGTCCCTCCGGCAATATCAGGTTTTTAAGGTCGGTACAGCCGAAAAACGCCCCTTGGGGTATTGCTGTCACTCCATCCGGTATTATCACGCTCTCAAGACCCGCGCACCCTAAAAACGCGTCTTCGCATATCGCCGCAACACTGCCGTCACCGGGTATTTCCGCCGTTTTGCATCCGGTTATCAGTGTCTTTGTTCCGGTTTCGATGATGCAGTTCCCTGCGCTGTGATAAACGGGGTTCTCTTCGCTCACCGTCATTTGTGTGAGAGCGTCGCATTCGGCAAACGCGATAAGATCTATATCATTTACGGTTGCGGGGATGGTTACGCTTTTCAGTGAAGAACAGCCGCAGAACGCGGCGTACCCTATTGACTCAACGCCCTCGGATATTATCAGCTCTTCAAGTCCCGTGCAGCCGCTGAATGCCTGCGTGTCTATATATGAGACGCTGGCGGGAATGGTTATGGTTTTAAGTCCGGTACAGCCGCTGAATGCCTCCCAATCTATCGCCCTGACGCTGCCGTCGTCCGGAATGACACTGTTTTTGCATCCGGATATCAGAAGCCCGCTGTCTGTTTCTATAATGCAGTTGCCTGCGCTGTGGTAAACGGGATTACCGTCCCTGACTTCCATTTTTTCAATACCGGTACAGCCGATGAAAATATCGTTCTCCATAGCGGTCACGCCCGACGGAATGGAAACGTCTGTGAGCGCCACGCAATTTTCAAAAGCCCAGCCTCCTATGGTCGTCAGACCTTCCGGCAATGTAATATCTGTAAGATTTTTGCAATTGTAAAAAGCGTAATTTTCTATTGTCTTCATGCTGCCGGAGATTGAAACACTGCGAAGCGCTTCACAATCCTCGAACATCGCCGGACTGATCGAAGTCACACCGTCTTCGATCGTTGCGCTCTCAAGTCCGGAACAACCGTCAAACGCGTTGCTGCCGATGGTCTGAACGCTGCCCGGTACGGTTACGGCAGTTATGCCGGTACAGCTCTCAAATGCACTGGCTCCGATATCTTTCACGCTGCCCGGTATTGATATTTCCTTCAGCCCGGCACATCCGTCAAAAGCGCTGTCTCCGATCGAAACAATGCAGTCAGGCAAGATGACGTTTTTGATTTCCGTGTTCCCGGAGAAGGCGCCGTCACCGATAGCGGTCACGCTGCCGTCGGCAGGTATAACGCTGTTTTTGCAGCCTAAAAGAAGAGTTCCGGTTTTTGTTTCAATAAGACAGTTTCCCGCGCTGTGAAAGACCTGATTGTCCGGAGATACCTCTAATGTCTCAATTCCGGAGCGGAAAAACGCATCGTCCCCAACAGACGCAACTCCGCCGGGCAGACGCAGATTTGTCAATCTCACGCAAGCGGCAAGCGCCCTCGGGCCTATCGAGATCACGCTGTCCGGAATAGTGATGCTTTCGATACCCTTACAGAGATAGAACGCTAATTGTCCGATCGACGTTACTCCGGATTCTATTATTACGTTGCGGATGCTTTCTTTGCCTGAAAACGGTGAGGGCGCATCCAGATAATAATCATACATCGCTCCGGTGCCGCTGACGGTCAGAACACCACTGCTTTCATCAAAAGAGTATGTAACATTTTCGCCGCACTTTCCGGGTTCGGATCGCGAGGCCGAAGGCTCGTCCGGTTCATCGGGACCGTCATCAGCAGGATCGTCGTCGTAAGACTCTTCGAGATCGAGATCGATATGCCCGTCATCTGCGCCTTCAACAGCAAAAACGCCGACGGGAGCCGCGCTGATCATAAGAACGCAGCAAATCAGAATACTCAACAGCTTTCTTGTCATAAATCTTCCTCCTGTTATCAGAGCGTTTAGGTTTCATTTTAGTTTTAACACAAGATTTTTTCATATACAATATGATCAATAAGGAATGTGTATGAACGGTCGAAATTTGTCGATAAACGGCAAACAGACAAAAAAAGACCGCAGGAAGATCTGCCCTGCGGTAATGTGTGAGAGTTGAAAGTGACGTGTGAAGTTGTGGTCGTTGTCTTACATGGACGCGCTTTGGGCTGCAAAACAGCAAGCTCACTGCAGCAAATAACGCCACTCTGCGTCTACGTCCCTCCAAGCTTCTTCAGCAGCTTAAACAGCCTGTTCAGCAGGGTGACTATCGCCTTGAGCACCCTTCTTATACCGATGACGATGTTCTCGCCGAAGCTTATTTTTACCGGGATGTCGACGTTTTCCCCGTGTTCCCCGGTGCCGGTGACGAAACGGAAGCTGTCAAGACTTTCATCGGCTATGCCTTCACAAAGCTCGTTGAAGCTGATAATAACGTCCTTGCCGTCCTTATTTGCTTCGATCCGAACGTAGCCATCGACGATCCTGTTGTCCTCGAGCATCCGTTTATCGCCGTTTTCATCGTAATAATAAAAGCTCACGCCGGAAAGACAAAGGGAACTCACGTTTATCTTCATGATCCCGCCGAAGCGCGCGCACATCCAGGCGACAGTGTCAAGAAAGCTGTAGGCGTCGGTGTCGATATCGCCGGAGAAGGTGAGTTCGCCGCCGGAGAAAGAATAATACGCAACGTTGTCCGCGCCGGAGACCGCAGCCCCCTCGGGGGCAAAAACGGCTACGTCTTCCGGTAAAGCGCCGTCACCGAAAACGACATTACCGGCGCAGATGACCGTTTTAAGACTGCCGCAGCCGGCAAAGGCGTTTGCCGCGACGGACACGTCATCGCCGGCTATGACAAGCTCGGAGAGCTGTGAAAAATCGTGGAACGCGAATTCTCCGACGCTGCCCGTCTCCGCGCCGAGAGCGAGTGTCGCCGCTTCGTCGCGGTAAAAGTCCCAGGCGTAGAGGCTGTCTTCCGTGCCGCCGCCGATATCGCCGTCAAGAGTGAGGTTTGCGCCGTCAAAGTCGGTCTTCACGTTGTCGGCGTTTACGTAATCCGCTTCAAAATGAGCCGTCACGCCCTCCGGAATGGCGGAGGCGAGGGCTGAGGCGTTGAATTCAGCCTCCGTGCCCGCGAAATATATATCTGTGAGCGCGGGATCACTGCCGAAATTGAGCCTGCCGCCGACAAAGGTGTCCGGGAAGCCAAGGAAAACGACCCTCTCCATCTCCGCATTGTCCGAGAGCGCGGCACCGCCCACCGACGTAACGGATGCCGGGATAACAAGCTCTTTGACCTTGGCCAGCCCGGAAAGACCGTTGCCGCCGATGGTCGTGAGAGTGGAAGGCAGAACAAAGCGCTCCATTGCGGGGCATACCCCGGTGGCGTTGTCGGCAATAGTCTCCACGCCTTCGCCGAGGAAGACCTCCCGAAGGCTCTGCGCAAAGGTACAGGCCGTATTCGGGATTTCTCTGACAGAACCCGGGATATATAAACGTTCAAGATATTTGGAATACATCCCTGCGTCGTAAATCGTCGTGACGGTGTCGGCTATCCGGTATTCCTTTGTCGGGTTATAAGCCGGCCAGGCGTAGAATTCAGTACCGTCGGAGCTGTAGAGAGCGCCGACCTCATCCGCATATACCGCGTCGGCGTCCGCGGGAGTGACATAGCGTTCGACGGAGAAAAATCCCTTGCTGATCCTGAAATTGTTAAGGTGCTTCGGCAACGTCAGGGTGGTAAGATGCGTGGTATACAGCCCGGCGCTGCCCGGTTCCGCCGTGGCGGCGGTAACATTTCCCCTGTAATCGGTCACCGGGTATCCGCCGAGTTCATCCGGCAAAACAAGATCACCCTCAAAAACACCGTCATAAGAGGTGATCGAGACATAATATCCGCCCTCGCCGTCATCATTGACGGTATAGGTAAACAGCCCGTCCCCGCTTGTGTCGGCAACGGCGGATAATCCGAGCAAAAGGGTGAGAAGAAAGGAAAGCGCAAGAGCAAGAAATCTTTTCATAATCAAGACACCTCTATTATGAGAGTTGAGCGTTAAGAGTGGAGAACGAGTTGTGATTCTTTCATATACAGATACGCATTAGGCTGCAAAACAACAAGTTTTCTGCCGCGCAAAAAACTCCGCTCTTCACTCTCAACTCTCTGCTCTGAGATTGTACCATCTTTACTGATCAACCGCAAGTATGAAACTGCCGCTTGTCGACAATTTTTGACCGTTTACGATTTTTTTGCCGTTTAGTGCAGTATTTCGACCGTTTGCGATGAATAATTTGACATTTCCGCACGTTCTTTATTATAATAAAAAGTGAAAAATCCCGACGAGGTAATAACATGAAGATTGCCGTATGCGATGACGAAAAGGTCATAACCGAAGAAATATCCTGCCTTATCGCGGAGGATCTTGACCGCAGAGGGATAAGATCCGAAATCCGCTGTTTTTACGACGCAGAAAAACTTCTCTCAGCCGATACGCAATTCGACCTTATCTTTATCGATTGCCGTCTGCCCGGTGAGGACGGGCTCGGGCTTGCGAAAAAACTGCGTGAGAACTCCGCCGGATCGGATATCGTCTTTTTCTCTGCATTTCCGGAATACATTTTCGACTCCTATGAGGTCAAGCACCTCAGATTCATATTAAAACCGGTCGATGCCTTGAAGATCAAAAAAACATTCGACACGTTTTTTTCGGGTCTCAACGAAAAAAGACCGGTCATGGTGATGACGGATCTGAGCATACCGGCAAATGAGATCATCCGCATCTTTCGCCTTCCCGGCAAATCGAACATCTCTGTCGTTACATCAGGCACGGTCTACAATTCCCGCAGGACACTTTACGATATTGAAAAGGATCTCCCGGCGGGAGCTTTCTTCCGCGTGAACCGCAGCGAAATAATCAATCTCGCACACGCTGAACGCCACAAAGATGACAGGATAACCATGGACAACGGCGATATCGTGACAGTCAGCCGCCGTCAGAAAACCGATTTTTTAAGAAGATACACTCAGTGGCTGGCAGAAAACAAATAATATGACGCTTATCTCATCCACTTGCTATCTTTTATCCGATATTTCCGCCGGAGTCAGTATTTTTCTTATCCTACGGCTCGTTTTTAGTAAAACGCCCGTCCGCAAGGTTTGGGCTTATATTTTGTTTGCCGCATTATTCGCCGTAAACGCTTTTGCCGTTGCGCCGGCGCTGTCCCGTTATCTGTATGACTTTGACGGCTTTGCGGATATGATCTCCGCTGCGCTGCTGATAACAGCCTCTTACGCGCTGTTCGACGACCGTCGGCAGGCCAGGACGTTCTTTACGGTGATAATCTGCGACTGCACCGTTGAGATGTTTTACTCTCTGTTCGCGCAGTATACAGGAGATAATCTGATTCTTGAAAAGCTCATTATTACCGTGTTCCATCTTGTTTTGGCGGCGGGGATCGCACTTGCATCAAGGCGGTCGGATATAAACGTTCTGCCCGAGGTTTTTTCGGGCGTACCGAAATGGATATGGGCGGCTCTGATTCTGTTTGAACTGACTTGCTATTATAAGGAGTTCGGTGACGCCGCCTCGTGGTACCGCGTTCTGTATACGATATCCTCGGCTGCGGTCATTATACTGGCGCTGTATCTGATCTTCAAGATATTCTGGCTGGTCCGCAAAC
>JAILQN010000222.1 GCA_024699005.1 Clostridia bacterium | reverse complement strand
TTTACTTTCGCGAGTTCGTCACAGAATACGGCGAAACTGATCTGCTTGTTGTTCATATGTTTATTATACTACATTATCGCTGATAATACCAGCTTTATCACAAAAATAATAAAACCGTTTTTGTGCGGTGTTGCCTTAAATATTATAACTTCGCGGCGGCAACGGTCGACTCCGTTGTCCAGGTGTTCGGCGGCGACCCGCCCGGTTCCACCGTTGACGTGATCCTTCCCGTCGGCATTTCGTTTTACACTTTCCAGGCGCTGGGATATATGATCGACGTTTACCGGGGCGACACTCCGGTTGAAAAGAATCCCCTTCGCTACGCGCTTTTCGTGTCGTTTTTCCCTCAGCTTGTCGCCGGGCCCATAGAGCGTTCCGGGAATCTTCTCACGCAGCTTAGGAACACTGACAAACTGCGTCTGCCTGAGCCGGAGCGTATAGTCAAAGGGTTTTCGCTGATGGTATGGGGGTATTTTCTCAAGGTCGTCGTAGCGGACAGAGCCGCCGTGATAGCCGATACCGTCTTTGATTCCTGGTGGCGTTTCGACTCCTTTGCGCTTATCGCCGGCGCCGTGTTTTTCGCGGTTCAGATATACTGCGATTTCGCGAGTTACTCCACCATCGCCATAGGCGCGGCGCGTATTATGGGCTTTGAGCTGATGGATAACTTCAATACGCCGTATTTTGCCGGTTCCGTTAAAGACTTCTGGCGCAGGTGGCATATATCCCTCTCCACGTGGTTTGCCGGACTGCGTCCCGACAATACGGATTATGTGCTGCTGATCCGAAAGGCCTGATCGCCTGCAGTCAGAGGAAAGTTTTACAGAAGTCTGCACAACCGGACGCTGACGAAAGTTTCGTCAGCGTCCGGGAATCTTTTGACGGCCTTTCCTTCCGCCCGTCCCGCTTCTTCAAACGGTCTGCATCTCATGGGGATAATACATGGGGTAATCCCCGCGCACCGTATTGGTATAAAGCCTGCCGTCGTCCACGATCTTTGCCGGGAACAGGGAAAGACGCCGTTCAAAGATATGATTGATGCCGGCGGAGACAGTATCCATCTTCCACAGCTTGCCGTTTTTATCAGCGAACAGGCATCCGTGTCCGCATCCCCGCATAAAACCGGCGGCTTTGTAAACGACCGGGCTGTTGTCGCAGTAAGTAAAGGGTCCCATGGGGAAATCCGATACCGCGCAGCCGTCGCAATACGCTGCGTACTCCGTACCCGGCACGGCGCAGGTCAGATAATACCTGCCGTTTGCCTTATACATCCACGCCCCCTCCGAATGGGGGTTTTGGTCGTTGATCTCGTTTTCGTCGCCGCGCCGTTCAAACCCGCAGCGATCGCTGTCAACATTCTGTAAGAAGTGCTTCTTCAGAGGGCGATCAGGCATAAGAGATTGTTCTTGAAAAACTATGATAAAGATGATATATTTTATATAAAAAGTGTAAAGGAGCAGCAAACGTTTATATGGATTTTCCGCGGCAATTCATCTGCGCGACGGAGGAATATACCACGTATCATAATTTCGTCCCCGCGCCTTATTTCAGAAAGACCTTTATCGCCGACGCAGCCGACTGCCGGCTGCGGGTCACCGGCCTGGGATTTTACCGGGTGTGGATCAACGGCAGGGAGATCACCAAAGGTCTGCTGGCGCCATATATCTCCAACCCGGACGATTACGTTTATTTTGACGATTACGACCTTTCGCCATATATCCTGCCGGACAGGAAAAACGCGCTGGGTTTTCAGCTGGGCAACGGTATGCAGAACGCGCCCGGCGGCGCGATCTGGGATTTTGAAAAAGCGCCGTTCCGCGCCGCGCCGAAGCTTGCGTTTTCACTGAAGATCGGCGGCAGGCTCGTCTGTTCCGATGCCGGCGTAAAAACCGCGCCGTCTCCCCTGTATTTCGACGACCTGCGCGCCGGCGTACGCTATGACGCGCGGCTGGAGATCCCAAGCTGGAACCTGCCGGATTTTGACGACGGCGGCTGGGAAGACTCCCTGCCCTGCGAAGCGCCGAAGGGACAATTCCGCGTGTGCGAAGCGGATACGGTGGAACCCACGGGGGTCGAGCTACGGGCTGTGACGATCCGCCCGGGCAGGCTGCGCGATTATACCCCCCGTGGCGACGTGGAGCACGTGGCCGTTGCGGAAGACGCCGGCGACGGACGCGAAGGATACTTATACGATTTCGGCAAAAACAACGCGGGGATCGTCCGGCTGAAAATCAACGGCCGTCCCGGACAGCGGGTGGTGCTGCAGTTCAGCGAGCTGCTGACGGACGGAGAGGTGGATTATAACAACATCCATTTTTATCCCGACGGCTTCTCACAGCGGGACGTATATATCTGCAGGGGCGGGGAGGAAGTCTTCGAGCCGCCGTTCACCTATCACGGCTTCCGTTACTGTCTTGTGATGGGGATCGACGAAGCGCAGGCGACGCCGGAGCTGCTGACTTATCTGGTATGCACCTCAGCCCGGAAAAATGTCGGCGGCTTTTGCTGTTCCGACGCCACCGCCAACGCGCTTTATGAAATGTGCGATGCGTCGGACCGCTCGAATTTTTATTACTTCCCCACCGACTGCCCGCACCGGGAGAAAAACGGCTGGACCGGCGACGCCGCCCTTTCCGCCGAGCATATGCTCATGACCATGAACGTGGGAACGAGCTACCGGGAGTGGCTGAGGAATATACGTGCGGCTCAGCGTGAAAGCGGCGAACTGCCGGGGATCATTCCCACCGCCGACTGGGGCTACCAATGGGGCAACGGTCCCGCGTGGGACGCGGCACTGATCTTCATCCCTTATTTCACGTATAAATACACCGGCGACAAAAAGATCCTTGCCGAAAACGCGGAGGCGATCTTACGGTACCTTCATTACGCGGCGGGTAAACGGAACGAAAAGGGGTTGCTCGCATACGGTCTCGGCGACTGGTGTCCCATCGGCGGAAACGTCAGATCCACGCTGGAGTTTACCGACACCGTAACGATTTTCGCCTGCGCGAACATGGCGGCGTTCATCTTTGATATCCTAGGGCAGACTGATGCAAAAGAATTCGCCTGCCGGCAGGCTGCCGGATTCCGCGCTTCGATAAGGACGCATCTGATCGACAAAGAGACCTGCGTCGCCGATACCGGCTGCCAGACGAGCCAGGCCATGGCGCTGTATTACGGAGTTTTTGACGAAGCGGAAAAAGAAAAGGCCACGGCGTATCTTATCCGGATCATACACGAAAACGGCGATTTCCTTGATACGGGCATTCTCGGCGCGCGGGTGATTTTTCACGTGCTCAGCGGCGCGGGCGAAAGCGAGCTGGCGTGGAAGATGATCACCCGGAAGGAATTTCCCTCTTACGGCGCGCTGGTGGGCTTCGGCGAAACCACGATCCCGGAATTCTTCGATCTGCCGGGTGAAGGGAACTATTCCCATAACCATCACATGTACTGCGATATCAAAAACTGGTTCATCTCCGCCGTTGCCGGTCTGCGCTATAATCCGGACGGGACCGATCTATGCCGCTCTCTGATACAACCCTCGTTTATAGAGGGTCTCGGCTTTGCCGAGGCGTGGTACGATTCCCCCATGGGGGAGATCTTTGTCCGCTGGGAACGGACGGACGCAGGTATTCATCTGCATGTACGTACTGCCGGACGCATTTCCGCCGAGGTCGTTCTGCCGGACGGAACGCGTATCGCGCACACGGGAGACAACGTTTATTCATTAACGGGGCAACAGCTGTGATCCCCTTCCGACAGACCGGTCTCCCGACGGAGGTTCCCGCTGCCGAGATGGAACGTGTATACGCCCGGCTTCAGACGCCCGTCAAGTACGGCGCGGTGATAAAATGGGAAAACGCCCGGACGGACAGCCCGAGCGTCTTCCGTTACGGCGACGGGTTTTATATGTACTTTATCGCCATCTCCGGAGATACGGGCAGTTCAGGCTATGAAACGCATCTGGCGCGCTCGTCTGATCTGCTGCACTGGGAGTATCTCGGCCCCGTTTTGCGCCGCAACGGTCTGAATCGCTGGGACAGCAGACAGTGCGCGGGATACGCCGCCTATATCGACGTTGATTTTGATGGCGCCTTTGAATTGCAGCGCACGGCAGGCTTTTATCATATCTCTTACCTGGCGGGCAACAGCGACGGCTACGAACCGGATCCTCTGTTGATGGGTCTCGCCCGCAGCACCGATCCCACAGACCCGCGCGCTTTCAGCCGCCTGCCCCGACCCATCCTGCGGCCCGGAGATCCCGACGCCCGTCCGTTTGAGGAAAGGACCCTTTATAAGAGCTTTCTGTTCCGGGACGACGCCCGGGTGACAGGCCGCCCCTTCGTCAACGCTTACAACGCCAAGGGACGGGACGGCCGGGAACGGATCTTTCTGGCGGTATCCGGGGACGGCGAACGTTTCGAGCGGTACGGAGACCGCGCCGTACTGGACGCCACCGCCGACAGTCCGGAGGCCTTGATCACCGGCGATCCCCAGATCATCCGGATGGACAGCCTGTACGTAATGCTGTATTTCCGTCTGAACAGAACCGGCGGCGCGTTCAATACCTTCGCCTGCTCTTACGATCTGATCCGCTGGACCCGATGGACAGGCCCGCCGCTGATCGCCCCCACGGAATCCTGGGAAAACGTGCATGCTCACAAGCCCTGGCTGATCCGTCACGAAGGGGTGAACTACCACTTCTACTGCGCCGTCAACGACCGGAACGAACGCTTCATCGCCGTGGCGCATTCCTGAGAATTGTAACCGCTGTGTAAGAAAGGGAAAACAATGAATCAACGTATGGACAGGAACAGGCTGAACGTCGGGGCGTATATCCTGCAGCCCTACGCGAGGACCGCGCGGCATATCCGTGAAATAAAAGAATGCGGGATCGATTTTATCGTCTGTATGGGCGACGACCGCCCCGCGCTGGACCTGTTCGCAGAATACGG
>JAILQN010000166.1 GCA_024699005.1 Clostridia bacterium | reverse complement strand
CGGCTTTTCAAGCCAGAGTTCTTTGATAAAACAGTACATGTCCTGCGCCATATCCTCATAGTGCAAAGTCTTTACTTTTTCACTTTTTCCGTGGCCGCGGGTATCGGGCAGATATACCGTGTATTTTTCCGCGAGCAGTTTTGCGGATCTTCTGAAAATCTTATGGTCCATACTGTTGCAGTGGGACATTATCAGAGGTGTCCCGCCGCCGAGTTTTTCGTAAAAGATCTTTATGCCGTTCACCGTGATCTCCATGATATCCTCCTTCATTGCTTATGATTGTAAACTATTATAACACATTTTTGGGAATCATACAATCTGAATTTTTGAGGTTGGCTATTGTGCAACGCGTAAGAAAGTGATAGAATAACTCTGATATAAATCCCTGAGGGATTCGTTAAGTAATAACAGAGGAACCGGATATGGAAACAGAAGAGATCATCCGCGAGGCGGAAATAAGGCGATATTTCGCCGGGTATATCATCCCCCGTATAGAGGGAGACGGCGGATTCGTTGAAATCGACGGCGTTGATGCGGACACCATCCGCCTTACCTTCCGCGGGGAGTGCGCAAAATGCTCCATGCTTAAGCGTTCTGTGGACTGGATCGCGGAAATGCTGCTGCGCGACACCGGGCTCAACGTAAATATAGAATACAGGCGGCGTCCTCCTTATTGGGAAGGAGATTGATCATGGCTCATATCAAAGTTGAGAGGCGCGGAATGGCGCCCGATGAGTGGACGGATATCCGTTTCGGCTGGCTCAAAAAGTATATATACCGCAAAAAATACGAAATAAAAAACATAAAGATCGCCGACGCCCGTCAGGTGACGGAGCGCGGGTATGAGTATTTTGTCTCCGATACGGGTACCGGCGCCGCTGCCGGGGCGCCGGGCGAAAAGAATAATGCGGGCGGTCAGTACCGGTCGGGAGAGATCAATCTTTCCGACCTTGAATTCCGGCCGCTCAGAACGGGGGATACGATCTTCTCGCCCGACGGGACGGTGTTCATCCGGGCGAAGGTCACTCTGCCGGAAAAGCTCAGGCGGATCCCGCTGTGGTTCGTTATGCGCTCAAGCGCCGAGTTTATCGTAAAGATCAACGGCAGATACGCGGGAGGCATAGACCCGAACCGGGACAGGGTGGCGATCCCTGTTCTTGAGGACGGCAAGGCTCCGGAGCTTCTTAAGATCGATATGGAGGGATATAACCGCTCCAAGCCCGACGACGAGCGGAATCCGGAGATCATGTCCCGCCGCGGGTGCCGTCAGGAATGGGACGGCGCGTATATCGCGGTGCTGAATAATGAGATACTCGATCTTATCTATGATTTCGAGGCGCTTCTGAACGTCCGGGACAGCGAATACTTCTCTGCGGATTACAGGGCGTTCCTCTCCCGGGAGCTCTCCTGCGCCATGGATCTGATTACGTTTCCCGAAGCAAACCACGGGGAGGAGATGCGTTCGCCCGAGGGTATCTCCGCTGCGAAAACGTATATAGAAGAGCATATCTGGTCCGATAAAACGCACTTCGGTCAGGGAAAGGTCGCGCTGGTCGGGCATTCGCATCTGGACATAGCCTATTACTGGCGCCGGATACACAGCGTGCAGAAGAATATGCGTACCGTACTCATACAGCTGCGGCTTATGGAGCGCTATCCGGAGTTCAGATACGTCCACACCCAGCCCTATCTTTACGAGATGCTTGAACGGTATTATCCGGACGTGTTCGAAGAGCTTAAAAAGGCGGTGCAGTCCGGGCAGTTCGAGCCGGCGGGCGGCATGTACGTGGAGCCGGACTGCAATATCCCGTCGGCGGAGTCCCTTGTCCGTCAGTGCCTGTACGGGCAGCTCACCTATGAGCGGATGTTCGGCAGAACGGTGAACAACGCGTGGCTGCCGGACGTGTTCGGCAATTCCTGGATACTGCCGCAGATACTCAGAAAATCCGGCATGGATTATTTCGTCTCCAACAAGATGTCCACGTGGAACGACACGAACCGTTTTCCGCACAACAGCTTTATCTGGCGCGGTATAGACGGCAGCGAGGTCCTGGCGTCGGTGCCGCCGACCCATTTTATTTCGTGGAACGAACCGGATCAGGTCATGGCGAACTGGGACGCGTTTCAGGACAAGGACACCGGCGGCGCCACGCTCAATATGTTCGGCTACGGCGACGGCGGTTCCGGCGCGACGGAGGAGATGCTGGAGCTTGCCCGCAGGTTCAGAAAGATACCGGTAATGCCCCGCACGAAGATCATGGGCGGGCAGGAATATCTTGAGCGGCATTTAGGAGCGAAAAGAGATAAACTGGCTGTCTGGGACGGCGAACTGTATCTGGAGATGCACCGAGGCACCTTTACAACAAAGAGCGTGCTGAAGTACCGCAACCGCCGGCTGGAATTCCGGTTCCGCGATACGGAGCTGCTGAGCGCCCTTGTCGGCGCCGACAGTTCCGGACTGCTGACGCCGCTGTATAAGCGTTTTCTCGTGAATCAGTTCCACGACATCCTGCCCGGCTCGCATATCCATCCCGTGTATGAGGATGCCGTCGCCGATTACGACGGAATAGAAGGCATGCTGGAAAAACTGCAGATGGACATCACGGGCGAGAGCGGAGAGCGGAGAGCGGAGAGCGGAGATACGGTCGCTGATGCGGAGGTTTCTGCTTCGAGATCTCAAAACTCAAAACCGTACTTCAATACTCTTAATTTCAAAAGGCGGGGGTTTGCCTTTATCGAAGATCCGGACGGCGCGGATATGCGTCACGGCAAAGCCGGTTACTGGTCAAGACCGGCAATAGAAGGACTCGGATGCGGAGAAGCCCCTGTTATAAATACCGGATCGCAACACGCAATACGCTGCACGCAAAACGCTTTCGAGAACGAATATTACCGCGTAAAATTCAATCCGGACGGTTCCTTTAAGTCTCTCTGGGACAAAATGCTGCTGCGCGAATGGACGGACGGCGAGTTCAACA
>JAILQN010000130.1 GCA_024699005.1 Clostridia bacterium | reverse complement strand
CGCAGGCCAGGGTGACGCCGCTGCCCCGCTCCCAGACCCGCATCCGCAGGCAGGCGGGGCCGAGCTGGCTCACAAATTCCACGTTGACGCCGTCCGGCACGGAGCCGGACAGGCGGGGCCCCTCTGTCAGCAGGGGCGCGGCCTCCGCGTCGGGAACGAAGTGGACCAGATGGGGGTTCCCCATGTCCACAAAGTCCCCGTCCGTCCCGGACCGGACCAGGGCGCGGCCCATATCCACCGCGACGGAGACGACCTTCCCGCCCTCGCAGGCGAGCCGCAGCCGCCGCGGCCCCGCGCCGGTGGCAATGACCAGCTCCCGCTTGTGGGTGTGTCCTTTGTCGTAGACGTATTTCCCCACACAGCGGATGCCGTTGCCGCACATGCGGGCCTCGCTGCCGTCGGCGTTGAAGATCCGCATGGAGAAGTCCGCGTCCTGGGCGGGAGCGATGAAGATCAGCCCGTCGGCCCCGGGACCGAAGTGCCGGTCCGAGAGCCGGCGGCTCAGCCCCGCCGCGTCACCAGGCGCCTCGCCGTAAAAATACAAATAATCATTGCCAAGTCCCTGCATTTTCGTAAAGTGCATTTCAGACCTCCGAAAAACGGTTCCCGCACCGCTGTCCTCAAAAAGAAAACGGCAATGGGGCAATGAGACCGCAGCCTCAAAGACGCCATTGCCTTTCCTGTATTATACGGGACGCAGGGAAAAAAGTCAATCAAAAAGTAGGGGGCGTCAGTGTGCCCTCAGGGGCAGTTGTCGGTATTTACCGACAAGTCAAAAGAACTTTTCTGAAAAAGCCGATTATTTACACTTATCGCCTTGACAAATCGTGTATCATTTGATATAGTCAGTCTTGTAATCAATGATATATTCGAGGTGCTGTTATGCAGGCATTGATAAAACAGATCAGAACATATTTGAATATGAGCCAAGACGAGTTCGCAAGGCATTTGAACGTTCGATATCTTACCGTCAACCGTTGGGAAAACGGACATTCGCTCCCGAATAAGCTGGCGCAGTCGAAGATCTGCGAAATCTGCAAAGCAAATAAAGTACCGGTGTATGATATGACGCTCGAAAGAATCCGCAGTATCGCAGACGCTACGGTTATGCCCTACGGTCGTGTCCTTCTGTATCACGGCTCTAAATCAGGCATCGTAGGAAATATCGAGCCGAAGAGCCGTCCGCAATGCGATTTCGGCAAGGGCTTTTATATGGGGACAGAAGTGAGCCAAGCGCTCACATTGATATGCGATTATGAAAAGTCCAAATTGTATTTGACGTCAGTCGATCTGTCCGATCTTCAGGTGGTCGAGGTTCCTGCGGATATTGATTGGGCTATGCTCGTCGCGTACCATCGCGGAAAAATGGAGAAAATTGCCGGTACACCCTTTTACGAAAAATACCGCAATATCACGCTGAACAAGGATCTTGTCATCGGCAGCATCGCCAACGACAGAATGTTCTATGTGATTGACAATTTCTTTATCGGGAATATCACCGATTCCGCGCTCGTGAACAGTCTTGCCGCCCTTCAGCTCGGTAAACAATATGTCGCTATTTCCGAGAAGGGTTGTAATGCGGTCAAAATTGAGAAAGAAATTGAGATTTCGTGGCTTGAGCGGTTGTTTATCAAAGACGTCGCCGAAGAAAACCGTGCGAAAGGCGTTTCTATGGCAAATGACATTTGCAAGAATTATCGCCGCGAGGGTTTATTCTTTGACGAGCTGCTCGACCAGGCAAGGAACGGAGGAACGTAATGGACGAGCTGAATCTGAAATTATGCGATATACAGGGACGGTTATTCGAGCTTTCCGGTGAGAAATCGATCCCGAGCGCCGCGTTTATACGCGCTTTTATGACTTCCGAAATCGCAAAGGAACTGGATTCCACCTACAACCGCGCGCAGTGGATGGGCGAGGAATACTTGCTCGAAGAGGTTAAAGCCGTCGCCGGTGACGCGCTTTCCGGTAACGGGGACGTCTTTGCAAAGGATATCCTTTATTGGATCGGATATGTCTATCGTTATTGGCATTTCTACACGGGCGAGGACAGCACGAAAATCATCCGTCAGGCTCCGGTCGATACGATGCGTCGCAATTATATGATATTCCATACGATGGACCCGTCGCTCGCAATTGAGGATCTGAAAGAGATCAACGGGCAGAACTGAGAAGAACATACCGATTATTGTAGAGGAGAAAAAGTATGATTAAAACCGTTTCACAGTCCACGATAGCAGATATTTTTTCTATTTCGAGCGACAAAATCTATAAGATTCCAAAATATCAAAGAGAGTACACTTGGGGGAAAAACGAGTGGGATGCGCTCTTTAACGATGTAACCGAGAATTCAATCGGGGGACGGTTCCAATGCCATTAAGGCAGCCTCCCAAATGACGGGAAACGGATGAATAAAAATCAACTATTCGAGTGGTAAACAAGCATCTGCCCGTAAGGATAGCGGAAAAGCGCATAAGGGTAAAGCAAACAAGCAGATATGGATACTCTGCTTACGGACATTATTCTGTATTCAGGCAATTCAGGTTCTGTGTTGGAGTGATTTCAGTCGTTGAGACCTCATGTTGCGCGGATAACGTCTGTTCGGGCGGATCGGAACCTTGTTCCGCAGCAACAGTGGCAGAACATCTTTATAAGCTGGATTCGCAGTAAGATAATTGCGGCATTTGTAGATGGCGTCGGAAATGGAAATCTTATAATGGTATTTCGTACCTGTGAAGGAAAGCTCTGCGCACGAAACAACCAGAGAAATAAAGTTAGAGAGGATCAGTCTGGAATAGATTTCCTGTATTAAGAATTCGCGTTTCACGCTATGAAAGTAATTCAAGGCTATGCCGTATTTCAGAAACAGGAAAGATTTTTCAATATCCCAGCGCAGATGATACAATTCCCTTAGTGCATCCGGCGAGTATTTTTTGCTGGGCAGATTAGTAATCAAATATTCAAGCCCTCCGGATTCGAGCTTTACACAGACAAGCCTGAAGCAAAGCTCGAAGGTACTCTCTTTGTCGCCTGTATCAATGAAGTCGAAGGCCCTGTCGTTATGGATCAGTTTGTACAAGCAAGGGTTCTTTTTCCATAGCTTTCGGTTTCGGGTGACGATAAATCTGACTGGAACGTCAAATTCCTCGGGGTTCGGGAGCTGCATGCGGGAGAAAAGCGATTTTGTGGCGTTGATTTCTTTTGCACGAATCAAAAAGAAGCTGTTGCGTGAGACAATATGCGCCATCAGATTCAGGCTTGTATATCCGCGGTCAAAGATGTACAGGCAATTCCGGTCGAATGGGCTTCGATCTACCATGTCACATGCTGCTGCCGCTTCCCGTATTTCTGTGCGCGGCTGGATTACAACGTCGGAATATCGTTTCTCCAACAGATCATACATCAGGTTTACGTGAAGCTGATGGTAGCCTCCTTGGTTGGAATTATATGAAATGAACGTCGAGCAGTCTGTTTTATCTGCGGGTATGTTCAGGTCGGATCCGTCGATTGCGAAGACGTGCAGACCGTGTTTTGTCTTGCGAAACGGGTATTTTTTGTTAAACCGTTGCAGCAGCGCCGGAAAAGCTTTTTCATTGAACTTGTCCCGCGCCTGTACAAAGGCGGATTGCGTGACCGGCCTTCCCAGCGGGAGAAAGAAATCGTTGATTTCTCTGTTCGTGGAATGCGATTCCATCTGCGTCAGGAACAGCATTGTTCGCTGGAATGAAAACGTGCTTTCGCGGGTGAAATCTCTCAGCGGGTCTTTGACGTATAAAGGACGATCTGCTTCCATTTGCTGAAGCGTGATGTAAAAATCCTTCCTGATTCTTTTCGGCGTGATGCTAATCAAAATGTGATCCTCCTTAAAGTGGGCGTTTACCTCACTTTAAGGGCCGCGCTGGCACCGCTGAAAAATTCAAATAAGGCGCCAGCGCGGCCGCACATTTTTATCCATTTGTCAAGTGGTTTTTGCATTTTTACAAAACTTTTTTGACGGATATTTCCTGACTTAATGGCATTGGGACGGTTCTCTGATTGACTGTTAAATAATAGCACTACCGTCGTTGTTGTCAATCAGAGAACACCCCATGCCGCAAAGCCGCGCGCGAAATGGATGAAAATATGCTATACTGGAAGCGCGGAGCAAGGTCGAGGGACGGTTTGTTGCTGTGAGCACGATTTTAGAACAAGACTTGGCTGCCTTTGAGTA
>JAILQN010000128.1 GCA_024699005.1 Clostridia bacterium | reverse complement strand
GACAGCCTGGATGCTCTTTTTATCTCTATTCAGACTTTTAATTCCCAGGGATTCACGAAAAAGACGACCGAGGATTTCTATGACTATATTGTGGTTGATGAGTTTCATCATGCAGCCGCACCGACATATCAAAAACTCCTTGAATATTATCGGCCCGGGATTCTGCTGGGATTGACTGCCACCCCGGAACGAATGGACGGCAAAAGCATTCTGCCGTATTTCGGCAACCGCATAGCTGCGGAGATCCGCCTGCCGGAAGCGATCGACCGCAAGCTTCTGTGTCCGTTCCAGTATTTCGGCGTGACCGATAACGTGGATCTGGACAAGCTGAAATGGTCAGCCGGAGGATATGATAAACGCGAATTGTCTGACGTTTACACTATAAGCGGGATCGTCGCAGACCGCCGTGCCGATTTGGTGGTTTCTTCCCTGTTCAGATATGTGACGGATATCGATGATGTTAAGGGACTCGGTTTCTGCGTTAGTATTGAACACGCGGAGTTTATGTCCGCGTATTTCAACGGACACGGTATCCCTTCCATGTTTCTGACTGGAAAATCACCTGATGAGGAAAGACAAAACGCGAAGGAAAGACTTGTTTCGGGAGAAGTCCGTTTTATTTTTGTAGTTGATATCTATAACGAAGGCGTCGATATCCCGGAGGTCAACACTGTTCTGTTTCTTCGCCCGACCGAATCCCTGACCATTTTTCTGCAGCAGCTCGGCAGAGGCCTGAGGCTTTCGGATAATAAAGATTGCCTGACCGTGCTGGATTTTATAGGACAGGCAAACAAAAAATACAATTTTGAGGATAAATTCGCCGCGCTGCTTTCAAACACGACCCGCAGCGTGACAAAGGAGATAAAAGACGGATTCGTTTCAGTTCCGAAGGGCTGTTATATACAGCTGGAGAAAAAAGCGGCGAAGTCTATTCTCGATAATATCCGGGCAACATACGGCAATACAGCCGGACTGGTTGCACGCATCGCCGATTTTGAACAGGATACCGGTCTTCAACTGACGCTTGCAAACTTCACTGACTATTATCATATAGATCTTAGGTTGATATATAAATTCTCATCCTTCTTACGTCTTTGCGCAAGGGCGGATGTTATTGAGGATTTTTCCGAACCTGCGGAGGAGGCTCTCACAAAAGCGTTTCCTCGGTTGCTTGCGATCGATTCGAGACGTTGGATATCATTTCTTTTGAAGCTGCTGCCTAATATAGCTGATACGGATTATTCTGCGCTGAGCGATATTGAAAAGCGTATGCTGCAGATGTTTTATGTTTCGGTCTGGGGCAAAGCGATCGAAGATTTCGCAGGTGATGAGATACTGAAGAATATGTATTCGCTGGCGGAGAGTCCGACCATGTTGACGGAGTTGACCGAACTGCTTGAATACAGATACGACCGCATAGATTTTATCGATAGCCCCGTGGACGTTGGATTCGATTGTCCCCTTGATTTATATTGCACCTATACCCGCGATCAGATCCTCGTAGCATTGGACTTTCTGAAGCCTGCTACCGTGCGTGAAGGAGTAAAATGGCTTCCTGACAAAAAACTGGACGTGTTCTTTGTCACGCTGAATAAGTCGGACAAGGAGTATTCTCCGTCGACCATGTATAACGATTATTCGATAAACGAAAAACTGTTCCACTGGCAGAGCCAGAGTACGACAGCAGAACTGTCTCCGACAGGCCAGAGGTATATCCATCATTATGAGAGGGGAAGCCGTGTCCTGCTGTTTGTAAGGGAATATAAAACGGTTCGTCTGACCGGTGGAGCTGCTGTGTATACCTGCCTGGGTACGGCAGATTACGTAAGTCATGAGGGTTCCAGACCGATGAATATCACATGGCGACTGGCCGCGCCGATACCCGCAAAGTATCTGAAAAAAACCAATAAACTGATGGTTGGGTAGAGTCCTGCCGGCTGTATCGTAAGCGCAAATTATCTTTAAAAATTTAAAAAAAATAATATTGACAATTTCGCTTTATGTGATATAATACTTCAGTAATTTGCACGGACCATTAGCTCAGTTGGTTAGAGCAACCGGCTCATAACCGGTCGGTCCTAGGTTCGAGTCCTAGATGGTCCACCAAAAATTAGGGGTATAGCTCAGTTGGTAGAGCAGCGGTCTCCAAAACCGCGTG
>JAILQN010000086.1 GCA_024699005.1 Clostridia bacterium | reverse complement strand
CCTGTTTGCGGGGCTGACCTTTGCGGTATTGCTGCTGTTTCTGCTGATGCTGGCAGCTTTTATCATCATCTTTGTAAAAACGGATCTGCTCTCCATCGCGTCCGGCATCAAAATCAACGGTCCGCTGCTCATTTTTCTGTTTGTTCTTTTCTGCCTTGTTGTTGGAGCGGGCGTTTCCTTTCTTCTCAGCCGCATTCTTACAGGGCCGATCAACAGGATCATCAATACGATCAATCAACTGGCAGACGGCAACTACAAGGCGCGACTGGAAACGGGCGATCTGCTTAGCCGTCATCCCACCATCATCGAAGTGACGGACAGCTTCAACCGGATGGCGGAG
Organism: Clostridia bacterium; assembly: GCA_024699005.1. The sequence continues at coordinate 6,716 of JAILQN010000086.1, read as the reverse complement.
CAGCTGGACAAAACGGAGATCCTGCGCTCTGATTTCATTAACAATTTTTCTCATGAGTTTAAAACACCCATCGTTTCCATCGCGGGATTTGCCAAGCTTCTGAAACGCGGCAACCTCACGTCGGAACAACAAGCGGAATACGTGGATAGCATCGAGGAGGAGTCCCTGCGGCTTGCGGATATGGCTGCCGGCGTTCTGGATCTGACGAAGATCGAGAATCAGACTGTTCTCGGAGAAACCTCAGTCTTCAACCTGTCAGAGCAGCTTCGCAACTGTGTGCTTCTTCTTGAAAACAAATGGACGAAAAAGGGACTGGAGCCGGAGCTGCTGTTTGATGAATACGAGATCCGAGCCAATGAGGATCTTCTGCGGCAGGTGTGGATCAATCTGCTTGATAACGCCGTCAAGTTTTCGGAGCCGAGATGCGCGTTCATCGTTTCGGCAGTTCGGGAGAACGGCTTGATCTCTGTCAGCATTACGAACACCGGGAAAACGATCCCGCCGGAATCGCTGCCGTATATCTTCAACAACTTTTATCAGGCGGACGAATCGCACAGTACGGAAGGAAACGGCATCGGACTGGCTGTTGCGAAGAAGATCGTCGATCTGCACGGCGGGCGGATCCACGCCGCAAGCGGAAACGGCAAAACGGTTTTCACCGTAACGCTGCCGGTCGTTAATCACGGATGAACGCTTCTTCGATGCATCAGTACAAAGACGTTCTGCGGAACAGCTTCTTTCAAAAAACGAGGTAACAATGAAAACATATATTAAAAGAATTACAAGTGTGGTAAGACCATGGCAACTTGCTTTCTGGTGGATGATCCGAATAATGATTTTTGCGGCAATCTTTATCCCTCCCGCACCGGCTACCGAAATGACGCATACGCAAAGCGTGCTGCAGATGTGCACCAGTTTTGCGGCAACGTTTCTATGGGAGATTTTTATGCTTTTCCCGGAAAAAACCTTTATCAGGCAGCTTCCTCCCGCCGTACAGAATATTTCAGCGCCGTTCATTCTGCTCACGTCCTTCTGCGGCGCGTACCTCGGCTTCTATTACAGTATATGGTGGTGGGACGCGGCTCTTCACGTGCTTGGATCGTTTTTCGGCGTGATCCTTTGCTATGAAGTTCTCTGCGCGATTCAAAAGAGAGACCGGCGGGCGATGAACGTCACCGTTTTGATCGTTGCGTCGGTGGGTTTATGTTTTTTGTTCGGCGTTATATGGGAAATCTTTGAGTTTTCTTTTGACCAGATTGTTCCGGGCGGAGATACGCAGCACTGGGACGTTCTCCGTTTCCATGAAGGATATCGTAATATCTTTATGCCGACGCATATAACCGCGCCGGACGCGGAATTGATGAAGGCAATTGCGGAGTTGGGACCGGCTGAAAAGGCGGCGTTGACTGTTTCCGATCTGAAATATTTTCTGCGGATGTCGCTGATGGACACTATGAGCGATACGGTCTGCAACGCGGCGGGGGGAATTGCAGGATTTGTGCTGCTCAAACTTTTACCCTATCGTCATCGGGGAGAGAATAATCTGAATCTGCTGTTTGCAAATAATAAAACCAAACTGCATTAAAAATGACAGCCGCGTGACGGTCGCATTTTTTACATAATAGGAAATATCCGTATATTCGTATACAACAGAGGGATCACAAATACCACGCTGTCAAAACGGTCCATTACGCCGCCGTGTTCCGGCATCAGCGCACCGTAGTCCTTGATTTCGTGTTCCCGTTTGATATAGGAAAAGAACAGATCGCCGACCGTGGCAAACAGAGCGCTGACGAGACCGAACGCGAGCAGCGATACTACCGGCGCTTCACGGTGCATAAAACGGAGCACAAGCAAATACACCGCCATCCCCAGCACGCCGCCGAAAAGCCCGCCAAAGAAGCCTTCCACCGTTTTATTCGGGCTGATCTGCGGCGCCAGTTTATGTTTGCCGAACAGTCTGCCCGCAAACTGCGCTCCGGTATCCGTGCTCCACGCCGCGATAAAGGGGATCAGAACGAGTCGCTTGCCGCCGTCTGAGGCAAGGATCGGAAGCAGCATTGAGAAAAACGCGGGGAACAGGATCGCCGAGAAAAACAGCCACGCGATCGTTTTTGACCGATCGTTTTCTTTTTTTGCCGCGTAATACAAAAACACTCCCGTAATCAGTAAAAGCGCACAAAGCGGCAAAACAACGGATTGAATCTCGAAATACCAGATCCACGGCAAAAGCACTGCAACGATCACGCCGCCGCATACGACAGGCTTTTCCCGTATAGCCCCGGTAGGAATGCAGAGCTCAAAACAGCACATGCCGGAAAGAAAGCTTAACAGGATCGCCGTTCCCCACAGCGGCGTAAAAAACAAAACAAGCACTGTTAATGTGATCCCTGCCAACGCAACAGCTACTTTAATCAGCATATGGTTTTTCTTCTTCATTTTGAATCATCCTTTTTTCAGTCTACTCTTTTTGAATTCGCGTAGATTTTTTTGCATCGTTTCATCGTCAAAGTGTGTATCCAAAAAGACCTCGATCCGGTTTGACGGCGGTAAACCTTCTTTTCGTTGGTTCATTCGCACGGCGGCTCCGGCGGAGAGAAGCGCGTCAAACACAAAGAAAACTAGGAAAGCCGTAACAAGAGCGCTTTCAAAGGGAATACGGATCTTCGTGAACAGCTTATCCAATAACGGCATTATGAGTCTGACCCAACCGAGACCGATCACGCCCCAGAAGACGGAATACAACAAACAGACCCTGCCGTTGATGTTCAGCGGCACATCGCTGTAATCCCACGCCACCGAGCCGAAGCAGATTTCCTGCCCGAGCGAGCAGATATATTCCGTTACGGTTCCGCTCAGGAAGGAGATCAGAAAAACTTTCCAGGCGGACGAATGCTGAAACCGCACGAGGATCAGCGTCAGCAGCACCGCCCCCATGCCGTAAGCAACGCTGAGATGCCCCAGCACGAGTGATTTCCGGCTTTCAATATATCCGTTCCTGACCAGGCACCAAAGCGTCTCGATCGCATATCCCACGTAACAACCGATCACGAATATCCAGACGTATTGCCTGAAATTGAACTTTATTTTCATACCGAACCACACCTTTCTGTATCCTGCATAATACGGCGTAAAGGTAAACTGAAAAGAAACTCAGGTGTTGACGGGAACCGGAGAGTTTCGATTCAGTTTATTTTCGGTTTCGATTTAATTTATCCGGTTGCTGTATACTGACTTCATGCAGACAGTTGTCCGCTTTAAACAGGAGGGTCCGTTCCATGAAATTAATCGGCACTATAGAAGAAAGAATAACAGACGCATACTTTTACGCGGAAGCGATCTGGTCAATCGCACGCTTTCTTTTCTGTCAGGCGAAAGCAAACCAAGAAAAACGGAGGAATTTGAAATGAAAGCCACGGAGAAGCTTTTGACTTCGGTAATCGATAAACTGATCCAGTGTAAACAGGAAGAAAGAATAAAAAAGATAGAAGATCTGATTGATTTTACGCAAAAGTTCAGTATCAAAACCATCCCTCCGGAACGGTTCGACGCAATAAAAGCGGCACTCGGCGATCCGCAAAACAGATGGATACGGTTGCTGAACAGTGTGATCGATGAAACGGATCCGTTCGTTCTGCGAAAAACGCTCCTGAATTTCGGGTATCACGCATATGTTCAGGGAACAAAGAAAGTTCGCAAAAACCGTGAGAAATATCGGTGCAATATTCCTTGGCTGATCCTTTTTGATCCCACTTCGGCCTGCAATATGCATTGCGACGGCTGCTGGGCGGGCACCTACGGCGACCGAAACAATCTGTCTTTATCCGATATGGACAGCATAGTTTCACAAGGAAAAAAGCTTGGCGTATATCTTTATTTGCTGACAGGCGGAGAACCGCTTGTGAGAAAAGACGATATTCTGCGGCTCGCAGAAATGCACAATGACGCACAGTTCGCTGTGTTTACCAATTCCACGTTGATCGACGAGACCTTCTGTGAAGAGGTCAGAAAGCGAGGCAACATTCTTTTTATGCTGTCTGTTGAAGGTACGCCCGGAACGAACGACGCACGGCGGGGAAAAGGTCATTTTCACGCTGTGACCCGGGCCATGGCGCTGCTGCGCAGTTACGGAATCCTGTTCGGCGTTTCCGTTTGTTACACAAGGCAGAATATAAAAGCCGTTACGAGCGACGATTTTTTATCCTTTTTGGCTCAAAGCGGCGCTCGTTTCGGGTTTTATTTCCATTACATGCCCATCGGAACGAAAGCCAATACGGAACTTCTCCCTACGCCCGAACAAAGAAAGTATATGATTGAACGGATTCGCTGGATCCGTTCCGACGAATGTGATCTTCCTTTCTTTCCGATGGATTTCCAGAATGACGGCGAATATGTCGGCGGGTGTATCGCGGGCGGTCGCAATTATTTTCATATCAATGCAGTAGGTGATGCGGAACCTTGTGTTTTTATCCACTATTCCGATAAGAACATACACACAAGTACGCTGCTGGAAATACTGCAGGCACCGTTATTCATGGCATATTACCAAAATCAGCCTTTCAATGATAACCATTTAAGACCTTGCCCGATGCTGGAAAATCCCGAGATACTGCGGAAGCTGATAAAAAGCACACATGCTGAAAACACGGACCTCTCTGAAAAAGAGGATGTCGACAAGCTTTGCGAAAAATGCGGAAATTATGCAAAAGAATGGACGCCCGAAGCGGACGTCCTTTGGAAAAGTCAAACGCATATCACTCCCCGTTACCGGAATTACCAAAATGAGTAACCGCAACACGGTTGAATTCCCGTTTGAAAAAATGAACGCTGTCCGGACTGAAAAGACGGACGGCTTCGTTTTTAACGTCGATCTGCACGTCCGTCACCTCGCCGCTGCTCTCTCCGTCCAGCGTCCAGATCTCCGGCTTTTCAAATCTGAAATGCAGGCATGACGCCTGAAAATGAAGAAGCGTTCCGCCGTCGTATTCATGGCGGCGCATTTTGCCCATAAGAGAAAAGATTTGCAAGGGAGTCTTTATTTTCCGGATCAGCACGACCTCAAATTTTCCATCGTCATACTTCACTTCATCACAGTTGAATTAGAACATTCCGCCCGCAGAAAGCGCGTTCGAGACCGTGCCGAAGTAAAAATCGTCCTCCAGAAAGCTCCCGTCGTATTCCACACAGATATGTTTGGGTTTCAGTTCCCGCATGGTGGGGATCATCTGAAAACCGAAACCATTGATCATATATGCGCTGTAACCGAGGACGTTTTTTACCCGCTGCGGTGTGGAATAGGAAACCGAAACGCCTGGGCCGAAGGACGCGATATACGTAAAGAAGCGGTCGTTGAAAGCGCCTACGTCGTAACCGTGCGTCCGACCGCTGCATATCAGCTGAGCGGCGCTCCGATAATCCGTTTTGATTGTATTATTCACTCTTCAGTCTTAAGTTTTCATTATTCATTAACAACGACAGGATTTTCTAACCGAATACTGAAGACTTAATAACTGTCTGATGAATAATGATGAGACTTTTTTTACAGCCCCGATATTTCTTTTATTATATTGAATCCGACTTCACATTATGATATTATTCTTCCGGTGATTTCAATACAGAAAACGTTTTGATCGATAAATCGGTATTTAATGAGGTCATAAAAATGAAGGAAAAAAGAAGACGTCAAGTTGTTATAGTTTTGCTTTGTCTGTTTCTGATCCTGACCATAATTTCATTGGCTGGCTTGGGCGCATTCATGGGCTACGGACCTTTTCACGCAGTACGGAATCTTATAACTGCATCCTACGAAGGCAACAAAGAGGCATACAGCTTTAAGAATATCGAACAGATTGATTCAGTTCTTAAAGGTAAACAAATCTGTGTTCTCGGGTCTTCTGTTGTTTACGGTTACGCCTCTCAGGAGTGTTCAATTCCAGAATACTTCAGTGCACGCTTCGGCTGCAGTTTCACAAAAGAAGCAGTCAGCGGGACCACGCTGGTTGATGCCGGTGCGCTTTCTTATGTTAGCCGCTTGAAAAAGCTCGATAAAAACGAACACTATGATCTGTTTATCTGCCAACTTTCCACAAATGATGCATCCAAGGAAAAACCGCTCGGCGAGATCAGCACAACCGGCAATTATGACACTGCAACCGTGACCGGTGCAATCGAATACATCATTAAATATGCAAGAATCACATGGAACTGTCCTGTCGTCTTTTTCACAGGTTCCCATTACGATAGCGCAGCTTACGACGCGATGGTGAAACGGCTGTATGAGATCAAAGAGAAATACGATATCGGAATTCTTGACTTATGGAATGATAAAACGTTTAATCAGATCCCGGACGACCTGAGAGCTTTGTATATGCATGACGATATTCATCCGACAAAGGCCGGTTACCGAGACTGGTGGGGACCCGAACTGGAAAAACAGCTCCTTGCCATCTTGTCTGCAGAATAACACTTTTCGTGTTGCGAGGGACAAATTCCGGTTTAACAGGATGCACACAAAGAAACCGGCATGAACGTGTGCGTCCCCTGCCGTTTCACCCGGGGACCCGGATATTTATGAGGGCTGTAAAAAAACTCACCGTATACAACGGGTTGTCAATCAAGGGGCGGTTTCAGTGAAGTTTTTTCTGTGAAAAAGTGAAGTTGTTCACAAGCTCACAGTGAAGTTTTTCACCGCAGGGTGAAAAGTGAAGTTAAGTTTG
>JAILQN010000078.1 GCA_024699005.1 Clostridia bacterium | reverse complement strand
AAAACCACACGCAAGTGTATCAGCATAGCTCTGAGCATCCTTATGTTGCTCGCATGCTGCATTTCCGCTCTCGCGGCGGAGAAAACCATTACAGCTCCGGCATCCGCCTATGCCGCATATGACAAGGCGAAGATCGCCGGGGGCGACGAAGCGTATATCGCGTCTCTCTCTTACGATCAGATCGCGGGCGTTCTGCTCGACTGGCTGGACAGAAGGATCGCCGACGAGGCGGCAGACTTCAACGCCTTTGCCGAAAGCGTGGGCGTTGACGTTCAGATCACCGGCGTGGACAGTCTTCTGCAGTACAGGGATCACGTCGCGGATCTGGAGGGCGATTTTGCCAACCTTGACGTTTCCGCTCTCGACAAGACCCGCGCGGACGGCGATATCAACCTGATCTTCAGCGTTTTTGAGTTCATGGCGGACAACGCCGATACATTCGGCAAAGTATTCCGCTGGGACGATCAGGTGTTCGACTACGGCAAGGTGGGAGAATTCATCGAGAGCGACGCCTGTGAAAACCAGGCTGTGAAAGACTTTTATCAGGATTATCTGGTAACCGGCAACATTCAGGAGAAGTTCGTTGCCGAGATCGCCCGCGAGATGGGATATGAGATCCCGAAGAACGGCGAAGAGCGCGCCGAAACCTTTGACGAGACCATTTCAAACGGTGTCAAGGCATGGTTCCTCGGAATTGCGGGCGACGCCCTTTCACAGGACAGCGTCGATGCCGTTAACGCGATGGACCTGCGCACGACCGACGTTTATACCCTTGTAAAAGAATTCGTCGGCCTGCTTCAGAATGATTACAAGGATCAGTTCGACGAGCTGCTGTCCGGATTCCTCACCGCTCTTAAAGGCGTGGTGCAGGTCATAACAGCCGGTGTGAACGTGGAGCCGCCGGTCATGACGGTCGGTTATACCGGGCACGATCCCTACGCGGAATATCACCCCTACAGCACCGAACCAGAGGATTATCTGCCCAATATATACGCTAACGATCAGGCTATCGCCGCGCTGCGCGAATACGCCGACGAAGACGTGGACGTACTCGCAAATTCCGAAATGACAGACGAAGACAAAGCCCTTGTGGCGGGAACTCCCGAGGCGTGGGGCAGAAACGTGCTTGTCAAAGTCACTTCCGGCGACGAGAGTCTGCTTGATCTTGACGTCGACCTCGGCGCAGTCGAGACCGCCGCGGTCGCCGCGCTGGAAACAGCCGTCAACAACAAAGGCATGAGTACGGAAATCATGGGGCAGAACGTCTCGTTCACCATCTCGGACGCCGCCGCCACGTTCTCCTATAATATGTATAAAGACGCCGATTCCCTCGCGGCGCAGGTGAAAGTTGAAAGCGCGACCGCGAAAGTCACGATCACCGAACCCGTTTCCGCGACGGTCACAGCCGATCTGATTGATCCCGATTCCACCACGGTCGACTTCGGAATCAGCTTCCTTAACAGTCTGGCTCAGCCCATGGTCGTAAGCGCCATAAAAACGGCCGTAGGCGATATGTTCAAAGATCCGGCTTTCGCGACGGTGATCGTCAACAATCTTGATGGCAAGATCGAAGAGCTGGAGCAGATCGCTACCCTGATGAGCTATATCGATACCGACGCGGAATATGACTACGGCCTGCTTGACGTTTCCGCGAACTATGACGAATACAAAGGCGTTGTGGGGCAGATCAACCACATCCTGTACGGGCTTGCCGACATGATCGCCTCCGACGCCGGCATGGCGGATCTCGGCCTCACCGACGGCGGCAACGCTTATCTGTACGAAAATCTTCAGAAGATCTGCGATAAGGTCTCCGGACTTATGGACACCATGAAGCAGTACATCGACCGCGATACGTTCGTAAATCTCGCAGAAACAGCCGATATCAGCTCCGTCTTCGCCTCCGCGCACGGCTTCAACGCGGGCATGATCTGGGATATGGACTTCTCCTCCGTGGAGAACGCGCTCGACTGCGGCATCCGCGTGGCTTGCGACCTGCTTGCCGAAGACGATCCCGACAGCATTTTCTACGATTTCCATATGCGCGTGGAGGATCTCGATACCCTTGATGCCATCGCTGCGGCGGCAGCGGATATGGTCCTCGAAAAAATACTCGGTTCCGTCGACCTCGAAGGCTGGGAGTACACCTATTCCGCCATCGACGCCGCAGCCGTGGACGCGGGCACGCTGACTGCCGAAGACGCCATTCTGGGCAAAGCGACGGATATCCTTTATAACGCCGCGGTATTCGCGGTCGGAAAAATCAACTCCGCCGCGAACGAAGTTATCCGCACCTTCACGGAGAAAACCGGGATCACCCTGGGCAGCGTCAGTTTCGCGCTGAACGTGGAGCAGAGCGAGGATTGGGAGATCACTCTCGGCGCGCTTGCCGACCGCTTCATTGAACTGACGGACGGCCTGTGCATCCCCTCCGGCGCCGCGAAAGATCAGAACGGCCTCTGGGATAAACTGACCACACTGGCGGACGTTATTCCGATGACGAGCATGTTCTCGAACTACGACGGGCTCGCCGCTCTTAACGCAGATTTCTTTGACAAGGCGCTGGACGGCGATATGGGCGATTTCCTCTCTCACTTTGAAGTCAAAGAGGACGCCGTCGCAGGCGACGTGCCCGTGACCTTCGCGCTTATCAACGCTTCCGATTACATCGTGGACAGATTCTTCCCGGATACGGTCTGCGCCGAGCTTTACGCTGACTATGATCCCATGACCGAAGTACAGGAATATTTCACCGGCAGCGAGAGCGATCAGGGCATTGCGGCGCGCAACATGGTCAGCATCAACGGCAGACGCGCCCATCTCGTTCCCGCAATGCTCGATCTTATCCGTGAATCCGGCATGCTGCCCGGTTTTGCCTGCGACCATACCAACGTCGAGAACGTGGCGGAAGTCGCTTCCACGTGCAGAACAAAGGGCCATGCCGCCGGCACGAAGTGCGCAGATTGCGGAGCCGTCATCTCCGGCTGCGGGGAATATGAGCTGAACAAGGACAACCACGAAGGTCCGATGACGGATATTCCCGCTGTGGCGCCGGGCTGCACGACAGCAGGATCGACCGCCGGAACAAAGTGTTCCGCCTGCGGCGTGACCGTTGCGGCTCCCGAGGTAATCGGTCCTCTCGGCCATAACTTCGTTGACGGCAGATGCTCCGTATGCGGCGAGCCCGATCCCTCCGCCTCTTCCGGCGACGACGGCAACAGCGGCGAAGGCAGCATGAACTTCTTCCAGAAGATCGCAGACTTCTTCCGCAGAATAATCAACTGGTTCAGAAACCTGTTCAACCGCGGATGATCAGATCAGAATAAACGATCGGAGGATCCTTACGGATCCCCCGATCATTCTTATCGCCGCGGCGTTATTTATTCAACAGATCCAGGATATCTCCTACCGTATAAATCTCCGGCAGGCGGTCGTTCGGAACGCTGATATCCCATCTCTGCTCGACGGCTTCGGCGATGTTCATCAGGTCAAAGGAGGTCGCGCCGATATCACTGCGCAGCGAGGATTCCGGCGTGATCGTTTCGGGATCGGCCTCCACGTATTCACAGATTATTTCGATTACTTCACTCAGCATTTATATCTCCTCCATTATCTCCTTCAGGGTTTTGTCAGGGGATGCGATCCCGGCAAGAAGCGTGCGCACCACTCCGTCGTGGAAACGGCGGACGTCCCCGTCTGAGGTCAGCCACAAGCGGTGGATATACGAAAAAACGAACTGTCCGCTTTCCGGCTCCCGCATGGTGATGACGTAAACCGGGATAACGTAGTGCCCGAAATCGTACCCGGTGAACTCATACCGACGTCCGCCGAGAGTTGCCTGATCCGACGGCAGATGCGAATACATCATACTGTTCGGAGACTGCATCAGGGACAGGTTCCACAGCTTCATCTCCGTGTTCCGCATTATGGTGAACGGAACGTCGGAATGCCTGAACAGAAAAGCCTGCGTCCGCGCCATCTGCGCTATAGCTTCCGAAAAAGTCAGCGTTTCCGGGAATATCTCCCGCCACGGCATGGGCGAAGCGAGCGTTCCGCCGCAGCGTTTTTCCTTTACCGTCTTGCGGCGGGGACAAAGCACCCAGAAAAGGGTGTCGTTTTCCCCGTGATTGATTTTGGAAAGATACAGCCTGAGAGCCAGCTGAATTACCCATTCCGCGCTCAGACGGTTATCCTCCACAAAAGCGGAGAGCGCGTCGCTGTCTTTGTCGCTGAGATGAAGTTTGAGCAGCCGGGTGGAATCCCTGAGCGGCATATACACAAAAGGCATGTTCAGGTCCTTTTTGTGCAGAAGCCTTGACTGACGGTCCAGCACGGCAGGGCCGTTTATCGCGTTATAAACCGGACGCCGTCCCATATCGACCCATTCCGCGAGCAGCTTTCCCTCATTCTCCAGCCGCTCCTCCAGAACGGGATCATCCTGCTCCTTTTTTACGATATCCTCGTATCGGGAGAGGGGACGGGGCGGCGGATCTCCGGTCCTGAGACTGTCATAGACGGCCATCAGATCTTTGAAAAACGTGAATACGGCGATGAAATCCATCACCATATGCGAAACATTGATATAGATCCCGGATCTTCCGCTCCGTTCACGGAAAAAAACCACCCTGAAAGTCTCTCCGCCGAATACCTTCAGAGCCGTGGACGCGTCGCGGTCAAAAAATCTCTCCCGTTCTTCTTTTGTATCGAATTCTTTCAGAAGGATCCTGTCAAGACGGTATTCTTTCAGAAAAAACTGCTTAATAGTCAGCTTGTCACGGAAAATACGCAGACGCAGACAATCGTTCCGTTCTATCTCCGCGTTCATCGCCCGGGCGAGCAGCCCGAAATCCAGTTGTTCGTCAAATGAGACGCTCGCGGGGATCTGCGTCGCCTGAGTATGCAGGGTATAGCGCCACATATACTGCACCATTTCCTGCGAGTGGATCAGCCTGTAAACAGGCTCGCCGTTCATGGGTCTCATTACGGATTTTCCCCCGCGGCGTTATCACGCCTGCGTATGATCTTGCCGGTCGCGGTTTTCGGGAACGGGGTATCGCGCACGATCAGCTTCGCGACGGTACGGGAATTGCCCGCGGTCTTGTTGAGCCGGACGGTGAGTTCCTCAAGCGCGGCCTTTACGTCTTTCACGCCGGCCTTTCCGGCGTTTTCCGCGTTCGGATAGATCTCCGCCGCGATAAGGTCGTTCTCGGCGTAAACCATGACCTCGCTGACCAGCGGACTTGTCTTATAACGGTTCTCGATGCCTTCCGGAGAAACGTTTTCGCCGTTCGACAGTATTATCAGGTTTTTCAGACGGCCTGTTATAAAAAGCTGACCGTCCGGCGTAAGTCTGCCGATATCCCCGGTCTTCAGCCAACCGTCCCCGGTGAACATGGCGGCGGTCTCTTCCGGACGTTTATAGTATCCGATCATGCGGCAAGGGGTGTTCACCTGAACTTCGCCGTCTCTGATGCGCACGTCGACGATATCCATAACCCTGCCCACGCTTTCGACGGCTGTGTCAAAGTCCGGAACGGTGATCTTGCATCCGGATTCGCTCATACCGTAACCCTGCCGCAGAAAGATCCCGAGTTCATCGAACGCGCGGCACAGATCGGGATCAAGATAAGCTCCGCCGGAGAGCATCATGTCAAGGTTTCCGCCGGTCACGGTCGCAGCGGCTTCCCGTGGGGACAGCTCCGGATGCTTTGCCTGCGCAGCCCTGATCCGCGCCAGCATCGCGGCTGCCAGCATGGGGACCACGCGCATCTGATTCGGTTTGAAGATCAGAAGATTTTTGAACAGATCCCGCATATTGCCGTTAAGACAGAGCTCATTGCCGTTTTTGAGCGGTCCCAGATAGTCCGTGACAAAGCAGAAGATGTGATAAAGCGGCAGAACGGATAAGATCACGTCGCGGCGGTTCACGATATCCGAATAAGGCTTGAACATCATATTGCCCACCAACGCGTTGCCCGACAGCATCACGCCCTTCCTGTCGCCCGTGGTCCCCGATGTATATATTATGAGCGAACAGGCCTCCGGATCCGCCTGAAAGTCAGAAAGACCGGCATATACGGAGTCATCTCCGTATACGCTGTATATATTCTCAAAATCATCCGTGCTGTCCAGATCCATAAAACGCCCGACCGCAGGGCACAGTTCCGAAAGAGCGTCCAGCTTGCCGGCGAACTCCGGCTCGTATAACACGGTCGTCACGTCCGCGTCGTTCAGTATGGCGGCTGTCTCTTCCACCGATGCGTCCGGCGCGACCGGCACCGCCACGTTACCGCTGACGATGATGCCCGTCATGCAGACGATATACTCGTAGCAGCTTTTGCTGATTATGGCGATATGGGTCTTTTCGTGCAGCAGGTCACGCAGCCGCCGGCAGAAGGCAAGGCTGTCGCTGCGTACTTCGCTGAATTTTTTTTCGACGATCTCGCCGTCGCGGATGAATTTGATAAAGGTCCGGTCTTCGTGTTTCACGGGAGCCGCGTCCAACAGCTCCCGGATGGTGGGAACGTCTGTCAATTGCATAATAATTCTCCTTCCGTTTTTATATATTCTCCTTCAAATGTTGCAAAAATGTTGCAATTTTTTGACTATATTACAACAAAAACGCGTTTTTGTCAACCAAAAAATTATAAAAATTTGTCATTTTTGTAAAATATTTGATTATATGAGAACATTTCCAACGGCAGTTGCCGCGTCGCAAAGCATAGCAAACGGGGCGGATCATCAGACTGCCCCGCTTAGTATGAGATCACATATACCGTTCAAGCCATTCACTGCTGATATCAAGCCATTGCCGCAGCGCGACCGTATCACGAATCAGCGTATGGCCGCAGTTTTTCCACCGGATAACTTAGTGCGGTATTCCATATTCATCCGGCGCCGGCGCGATCGACTCATAACCGGATACGATCGAAGCATACTGCGCGACTTCGGCGTCTGTGTAATTGTCATATTTACCTATGACCTGAACGGTATATCATCGTCCGGCTTTTGCTGAGTCAGTTTCATAAAGTCGATCTTCATCAGAGGCGTCTGCGGAAGATCCTTCAGGAAAACGATATCCCTGGGGACGTAGAACTTGGAGAAGGTCTCCTCCGCAACACGGCGGATCTGCTCCTCATATTGTTCCCTGTCTCCGTCGGCCCTGAGGGACGCGTACAGCCGGACTATGCTTCTGCCGTTCTGCCAACCCTGCACGGCGCAGCATTCCCTGATGAACGGGAGCTCCGCCAGTTTTTTCTCAAGATCGACCGGATAGACGTTGTATCCGGCTATGATTATCACTCTTTTCTTTCTGCCGGAGAAGAAGAAATAACCGTCGTCGTCCCGCCAGCCCAGGTCGCCGGACAGCACCCATTTTCTGCCGTCGGCGTCCGTATAAAGACCGAGATCCTCCGGACCGTCCTTTGTATAGTAGCCGGACATGATCGTCGGACCGGAAATGGCGATCTCACCTATCTCGCCGTTCGGCAGTTCTTTGTGATCGTCGTCCCAGATCTGCACGGTCACGCCGCGCAGCGCTCTGCCTATGGACCCCCGCCGGTAATCGGTGTTGGAATTGGTCATGCAGACGGACCCGACTTCCGTAAGGCCGTAGCCCTGCCTCAGACGGCCGACAGCGCCGCGTCTCTCGAAATATCCGTTGAACTCGTCCAGGAAATCGTCGGAGATATCGTCGCCGCCGCAGAACATCAGACGTACGTTTTTGAGCCACGGACCGTCAAAATGCTTTTCGCGTACCAGCTTCTGGAACATCAGCGGGATACCGCCGTAACCGACAACACGGTTGTTCTTCGCCAGACGGTTGAATATCCTCGCGTCGAACTGCATCATCGGGATGATCCTGCCGGAATTGCACAACGCCATATGGATGGCAAGAGTGATCCCGAAGCAGTGGAACATAGGAAGGACTATGATCTCCGCTTCCTCGCCGGGATCGTGGACCTCGTCCAGATCGGAAACCCTCTGAACGAGTTCGTTCGTGGCGCGGGAAGTGAGCTTTATGGTCTTAGCGTTGCCGGTGGTCCCGCCGCCGTT
>JAILQN010000071.1 GCA_024699005.1 Clostridia bacterium | reverse complement strand
ATGAAGTGTTCGCGGTGGAAATACTCATCGCAGAAGTCCGGGTCCAGCAAAAGGATGCGGATGACGAATATAAGATAAGAATAAGCGAAATACTCCACCGCGTGGTCAAGTTCCGCAGTTTTGGTCAGTCCCGGATTGTCGCGGAGCATCACCTTCCAGAGCAGGTCGCGCACAGAATCCCGGAACTGCAGGATGGAGGAGTTTTGCCCGAAATAAAAGCTGATATTCCGCAGAAAGTTTCTGTGCTCAATCAGCCATCTGTAGCGCTTCCGGAAGTATTCTTCAAGAGTTGCGAGCGATACGTCGTCGTCGTTTTCAAGCCCCGGTATCACCTGGACCTTGTTCAGTATATCGAACTTGTCGTGGAAGTGGTTGTAAAAGCTGCGTTTGCTGACCCCCGCCTCGGCGCAGATCTCCGATACGGTGATCCGCTCTATGCCGGAGGCGCTCAGTAACTTTATAAAGCTGCTTATGATCTTTCTTTCTGTGGAATTCATACGCCCAATCCTTTTTATATAGTTTATTTTCGCTTTGCCGTTGTTGCTTTTTTCTTTTTGTTCTTGTTCTTAGCGTTCGCGTTTTTGCCTTTGGCGTTTTTTCTGCCGTTTTGTTTTTTTCTGTCTGCGGACAGTTCTTCCGCTTTCAGTATGAGCTTTCCTTTGGGCAGCGGTTCGCCCGGCTGCGTTTTATACAGTACCGCGAGCCATACCGCCGTAACGACGATCACCAGCAGGCAGAAAAGCTGCCATAGTGAGAGCCCCAAAGCAAAATGCTTCATCTCCGGGGTGTAAAACCTCAGGAATTCCCACAGGAACCGGGCGACGCCGTAGAAAAAGGCGGTAAGCGGAGCGGCCATTCCTCTGCGGTAAATCTTTGTCCGTTTCAGAAAACAGCACAGGATCAGGATCGCGCACAGGGACGCGAACTCGCATAACTGAACGGGGAAGAGTCTGACGTCCGCAAGCGGAGACTTTATACCGCGGTCCCATATCACTCCGTAGCAGCATCCCTTGACGTGGCAGCCGAACTTGATGCACGTGAACACGATAAAAGCGCCCGGGATGATCATATCGATGGTATCGCGAAAGCTCACGTTCCTGACCTCGGCGGAGTCCGCCTTTTTTGCACGCGCTTTTACGAACAGTTTTTCGATCGGTACCGCTGCTATCAGGAAAAACAGAGTGAAGATCATCGCGCCGAGCATGTCGACTCTTATGTCCGTTTCCGTTCCTTTCAGGGATTGCAGCTTGTTGTATATCACGCCGATGAGCAAGGCTCCTCCGATACCCGCCGCAAAAGAGATTACCGAATATACGGCGGCGCGGACGCGGCCGATGCCGTAGATGCGGCATCCGAGCAGGCTTGTCAGCAGCATCAGGGCGAATCCGGCTATGTACATCGCGTCATAAAACAGGATCCGCGTAATCATGCTCATATTAACGTCCCCTTTTTCGGAAAAGTCACTGATTTGCATTGTTGTGCAAATCCCTGTTCATTATTGCAAATGTGATAGATTTTTGTCAAGAATATTAATTGTTTTTAATGTGCACGATTTTACAAAAGTGTGCATTTATCGGCAAAAAAACGTAACAATGAAAACAGAATAAAAAGGGTTTTCATATACGGTTTATAAATAAATTTACATAGTATTCAGGAGGAAATCAGTATGGTAACTTCAAAAAAACTGCTGAGTATCGTTCTGTCCATAGTAATGGTGTTTACGGTATTCAGCGTCGCCATTCCCGAATTTGCACCGATAGTTTACGCGGCTCCTGTCGCGGCGGATTATCAGGAGCTTGCCGAGAAGATCCGCACTCTGCGTGAGAATGACGAAAATCCGACGAATGCCGTGCCGGCTGTCAGCGGAAACAACGCCACATATACCGATAACACCGGCGATATGCTGGCAGTCGCGAATAAGTATTTTGACGTGTACGCGGGATTGGTGCCTGCGAGCAACAGCGTTTCAAACACTACGGCAATCCGTACGGCAACGCAGATCAACGCTGCTATCAAAACAGAGGTGCAGAACTATTTCACCTCGACCGAGATCGGAAACTGGGCAATAGTAGCCTTGCTTGATGCGTTGATCGCCAACGCGAGTGTCGATGACAGTACGGGTCTGAGCAGTAATGCAGCACAACCGTCTTTTACTCTTACTGTTACGGATAAGAGCGCCGTGCTCAGATACGACAGCGTATCGGTAATGCCGAATCAGGTAAGCGCGGGGACAAAGTACACCTTCGGTCATACCAGGAAAGACTGGAAGGACGGCTGTGACACGAAGTATTTTCTGTATGCAAATACGCCGACATCGGCGTCTACAGGCAATGTAAGCACCGCTCCGATCAAAACGCTTTCGACCGCAATCTCGACATATGCAGAGTATTATACCATGGCATTTGACGACATGGTGGCGACAGACGTGGATACGCTGACCGCAGCGAAGAACGCTTTATCGTCTGCATACAATGCCGTTATCGGCAGTACGGCTTTCAACGGTTCCGCGGTGTACGCCAAATTCTTCTCAGGTTATGATACCGCCGGTACGCTCGCCAGTATCGAGGCCGCCATCGCTATCAGCACCTATATAGAGATCGCGCAGAATCTCCAGGCAAAGACGGAACTGGATATTACTGATTATTCCCTTGATGAACTGTCCGATCTTTATTTCGATATGAAGGCCAAGCTGGGCAACTACAACAGCGCGCCGGCAACCGCAAGAAACTATCTGGAAGAGCACGGCTATATCGATATGGACGCGGTAGCCGCCAAGTTTGAAGAGATAGAAAATGCCTATGAGATCGCGTATCTGCGCGATTCAATGAAACCCCGTATCGAAGCCGATCTGGCGCTCTACGCTACGTATGACGACGACTGGACCATCGCGACCGATGGCGTCGAGGGTATCCTTGCCGCAGCGGAGCTGGAGCTTGACTCGGTTATCGAAGATCTCTGCTCCAGGAAATCCGCCAACGTTGAGATCGTATTCGGCTCTTCCACAGCGGATTACATAGCGAACACGATCGATCCCGTGACCGCGGGTTTCGCACATATCCGTGAAGTCAACGGTTATAATCTTACATTCAAACAGTATCAGAGCGCTTACAATTCTGTTTTCGCTCCGCTGACCCTTGAAGAGAGCTCGACGCAGCTGCTGAATATCCTTACTCAGCGCGATTCCTGGTATACCGAACTGCAGGCGTTCGTCGCAGAACTGTCTGAATATGATGCAGAGATCGCCGCAAAGATCTTTACTGACGCCGAGGCTGTGATGGAATCCAAGATCGATCAAACATACGCCGCTCTCAACGCCATTCTGGAGAATGAGATAAATGACTCATGGGCTATTTATCAGACTCAGGCTGACGAGCAGGGGCTTTTGATCAACGAGGTCAACCTTGAAACTTATAACACGTTGCGCGCCAGCATAGGTCTTATCGAGGTCAACGTATATGAATTCCTCGATCTGACAGAACATTTTGATCTCTCAGCCGAAGCGGTGGAGAAGTACGAAGCTCTTAAGAGTATAGTATTGGCGCTTAACAACTATAATCCGTCCCGTACTCTCTCCGCATATAAGTACAATGCGGAAACTATTGATCCCATAGTCCGTTACGTCAGCGATAAGGATAATATACGCGACCGTGACTTCACGATTCAGAACGAGTATTATGAAAACCTGATAGTTTTTATAGATGAACTCTTGACAAGTGGTAAGCTTTCTGAATTGGGGATTGATTTGGATCTTGGCGCTACGCTCGACGGACTTGCTGATACTATTTATACAGATAAATTCCTTAACACGATTGTCGGTGGGCTTTATCCGATGCTTGTAGATCTTATTAAAGATAAGATCGGCAGTGCTGGCGGTATTGGAAGTCTGTTATCATATATCAGTCTTGATGACGCTTTTGAAAAAATCAACTCTGGAGTTTCTCCGTCAAAAGTCGGTGCGCTTATGAAAAGTACGTCGACCGATGCGAACGGGGTGCGCTACGACGCCCGAGGTTTTACGGAAATTGCAAACAAATTGTCACGCCTTTCCGGTGGTCTTATGGATGATGTTAATCCTTGGTATACCAATACGGCGAGACAAACCATTTGGGAAAAGGTACTTGACGATGAAGGCAATGAAGTTCTTGATGACGAAGGCGAGCCGACTTGGCAGCTGACTTTAGACTGGGGCATTGACGCAGCCGGTGTTGACCTTGAAGAAACCGGAGATATTGAAGGTGCACGTGACGCAAGGAAGGAACAGTTCCTGAAAGCCGCCAATGCAGGTCTTGTCGGACTTGAGAGGGTATTCCTTGCTATGCTTTCAAACAGGGGGATTTCAAAAACATCTGTATTAAATATACTTATCGCTTCCGCATCGCTCCAGGTTCCCGCAAAAGAGGGTTATAACAATACCATTATTCCGTTACTTGAAGCTCTTGGCTGTACGGATCTTTACAACGGAAATTCTTTCAAAACTATCAGGGATATCATTGATTTTGGTCTGATTCATCCGGTTCATGACCTGTTCGGTCAATTAAAGATCTCGCCTGTTGACAAAATCATAACACTGCTTCCGAATCTTGCTTTCGCGATTCAGTCTGGTCTATTCCTGCCGCTTTTGCAAAATCTGGTTCTTCATATCGATATACTTCTTGGTGGACTTGCTGCGTTAGCTGGAGATCAGGCTTTCGATGTCAATCTTGGCGATCCGGAAACACTTGACCTTGCCGATATTTTGGGCGTGGAGACTTTCTATGACGATGTTAAGAGTCTTGACGGTGTTTTATCTATAGTTTTGGGCCTGTTGGCTCCGTCCGAAGACACTGATTCCCCAGCTGATGGCGAAGAACTAGCCGCTCCTGCTCCCGAGCTTAAACTGCCGCATCTTGACGGAGCGAAGCTTGCAATGCTCGGCACGGACGTGGTTTGGGCGGATTCCTACCGCAGCAAGAGTCAGATCACATATGAAGGGCGCCAGAACATCCACGCGAGCATAATCGCCAATAAGCCGCAGGTCATGCAGTTCCTGCTGGAGTATATCCTTGAGGCGATACAGGACGACGACTTTATCCCCGCGATCATGAATATGATGAGCAAGGACGAGGCGGAGGAGGAGCCTGCTGATCCCGGAGACGGCGATACCGGCGAACCGGAAGCCGGACCTGCAGAGGACGAAGGCGGTCTGCCCGATATCGTCCTGGAGATCCTTGAAAACGTCAAGGCGAACGGAACCGACGCGATCGCGGCGATCTACGAGCTGGTGCATCCGGTCTACAGATACACCATGCCTGACGGCATAAACTGGATCACAGAAGGCACGATCACGGAGGCTGAGTACACGAGCTTCTGGAATGAAGTGAAAGCAGAGGGCAAGGACACCCTGTGGTCGCGCAACAAGGCGCTCTATATGACAAAACATCTGGACGAGTTTATGGATGATATCGTCATTATCATGAGCGATCAGTTCGGCGGCGCGGAGGATCTTGAGCAGGCGCTCGATTATATGCTCGGCAGTCTGTTCAAAGCCGAAACGCTCAACAACCTTGCAGGCACCATCAGGGATCTGGTCGGCGGTCTGGAACTGCCCGAAATGATTGCCGACCTCGGCCTTATCGAGCAGGTGATCGATCTTACAGTCTGGGACGATATGACGTTTGACTTCGCCGACGGCGACAAGGCTGCTTTCAAGGCCGGTCTTATCACACTTCTCGATCCCCTCGCTCCGCTGCTCGGATTCATACTTGCCGAACAGGATATAAACATCGGGCTGTTGGATCTTGTCTCCGTGACAGGCGTCGGTTATAACGGCTACGCTTACGGCCTTATCCCGCTGCTCGAGGTTCTCGGTGCGACAGGCATCAAATCACCCGCGGCTCTCATCGCAGATCCGGACAATATCGTAAAGAATATCATCGATCCCGTATTTTCGATACTTGATAAAGTCGAGGCGGATCCGATCTCGTTCATTGAGACTGCCCTTCCCGCTCTTCTGTACTTCGACAGGGTCGACGGTATTCAGGTTGCAATAGAGCATCTTCTCACGTCCGTGAACGTTCTGCTCGACATCATCCGTCCGATCTACGACGTTGATTTTTACGCTCTTGTTGCGGATCAGACCGGTATCGACCTTCACTTTGCGGAGACCGATCCCGTCAACTTCCTGCTTATGAAACTGAACGAGACGCTGCAGGATTCCGGTCTTGCCATCGAAATCGACTTCACGGTCGAGTCTCTGAGCTCTCAGTTCAATTTCACCGAGCCCATCAGGTTCACGTCCGCTAACGGTGACGACGCTTACACCATAGCCCTCGGCGAAAACGGCAAGATTGAGCTTATGACAAGGACGCTTGATTTCGCAGTCGATCAGCTGGTATTCGGCGACAATGCGACAAATCTTATCAAGATCGCCAAGAATTACATTACGGATGAGGATCAGCTCTATCTGGTGCTCGCGATCCTGCAGAGTCTGGATAATCTGGACTCGCACGTGGAAAGCTTCTACGGAATTGACGACGTGGCTCTGGCGACGATATTCTGGATCTTCTTCGGAGCGGACAGTGTGACCGACGCTACTGCGGACTGGTTCCACCGTTACACCGGTGAGGGCGGAGCCGTTGAACTGATCTCCACTATGTACTATTCGTCGACCTCCTATATCACGCGCGCGGCGTTCGTGGCGTCCGAGTTCCTGGGCAATGAGTTCCCGCATCTCATGCAGGCTCTCACAGCCAGCATCCCGACTCTCATCAAGCCGATCGAGGACTACAACGATGACGAAATGCACTACCTGACAGGCATCCTGGCGAGGATCGTCCTGATATTCTCCAGGCTGTTAAAGGTGCTGCGTTCGCTGTTAAGTAACGGATAATTGAAACCGTAGGGGTGACCCTGCGCGGTCACCGCATTTTCTCCCCATCAAATCAGCCGTCCGTTGCGAAAGCAACGGACGGCTGTGCATTGTAAGATTTTTACTGTCGGTGTCTCTTTAACCTGTCTCCTTATCAATTCTTCTTTTTCCTTGCAGCTGCTTCGGCTTTGACTATGCTTCTCATCGTCTCTCCCTCTTTCAGCTCGACCCTTTCGCCGGGGGCGTGGGGAGCGCTTTTCTGGAATTTGAACAGGGGAGCGGGCTGGATGTAATAATCCTTGCCCTCCACCGGATGCGGATGTCTGGTGAAACGTATAAGGAATACCGCAAGCAGTATCGCGCACACCGAAGCGGCGATTATCGACAGCAGTTGGGATACACGGATATTCGTGCCGGAGATATAAAGGCTGTCTGTTCTGAGCCCCTCGAAGATCGCTCTGCCCGTGCCGTACCACAGACCGTAGCAAAGAAACATCTGCCCGGAGAACTTATAGGCTTTACGCATTATCAGATAGAGCAGCGCGAATCCTATAAGACACCACAGGGACTCATACAAAAAAGTCGGATGGACCGGTTTGGAAGGATCGACGTCAGGAAGCGAGGCGCGGTGCTCAAGAATATAGCGGCCTATCTTGTCGCTCCACATGCCAAGAAAGCCGGATGAATTGATGCCGAAAGCCTCCTGATTGGCGAAGTTGCCCCAACGCCCTATGCCCTGCCCGATAAGCATGCTCATGCCCACAAGGTCAAGCAGATTGAAAAAGTTGAGTTTTGTGATTTTACAGGTGATAAATGCTGCTAAAATGCCGCCTATCACTCCGCCGTAAATGGCCAGTCCGCCGTTCCAGATCTTCAGTATCTCAACCGGATGTGAACCGTAATAGCTCCATTTGAATGCGCAGTAATACAGTCTTGCGCCGATGATCCCTCCGACCGTGCCCCAGATGAGCACGTCAATCATTTTGTTGAGATCCATCTTGCGGATATACGCCTGCCGTCCGCCGAAAAGCGCGGCAAGTGTAAAGCCGAACGCGATTATCACACCGTACCATTTTATGGTGAATTCTTTGCCGCCTATCGCGAACTCGCAGAAGACGGACGAAACGTTAAAAACATGATCAATGCCGGTGAATGTCACCTGAGCGATATCCTGGAAAAATTTCATTTTTTTTAGTTTTCAGTGTAGGTACAGGGGCGACCCTGTGCGGCCGCCCGTTAAAAGTCTGTTTAATTGACCTTATATGAACAGATCCGTCGAAAGGTATTTGTCTCCGCCGTCCGGCAGGAGTACTACTATATTCTTGCCCTGATTCTCCGCTCTTCTGCTGATCTGGGCAGCTGCGTGGAGAGCGGCTCCCGAAGAGATACCGAGAAGCGCGCCTTCTGTTCTTGCTGCAGCGCGTGCGGCGGCGTATGCTTCGTCTTTGGAAACGTCGAAGATCTCGTCGACTATGCTTCGGTCAAAATTATCGGGAATGAAATTCGCGCCGATCCCTTCGATCTCATGAGCTCCGGCGGGACCGCCCTTCAGAACGGGGGATTCCGCCGGCTCCACCGCGACGATGTAGACTTTCTTGTTGAGCGCTTTAAGTACGCGCCCGACTCCTGTGATCGTGCCGCCCGAGCCGACGCCCGCCACGAAGATATCCACGTGACCGTAGGTGTCGCGAAGGATCTCCGGTCCGGTGGTTTCTATATGGGCTCGTATATTGTCCGTATTGGCAAACTGATTCGGGATGAAGGCTCCTTCGGTTTCCTCTTTCAGCTCGTTCGCTTTGTCGATGGCTCCCTGCATACCGGCAGAGGCGTCTGTAAGTACCACATCCGCTCCGAGGGCTTTCATGATCTTGACGCGTTCCTCTGACATATTGGCGGGCATCGTCAGGATGAGCCTGTAACCCTTTACGGCACACGCCATGGCAAGACCTATCCCCGTATTGCCGCTGGTCGGCTCGATTACGGTTCCGCCATCGGTCAGATCTCCGCGCTCCTCCGCGCCTTCCAGCATATATAAAGCCGCTCTGTCCTTTACGCTGCCGGCCGGGTTCATATACTCAGGTTTGGCGAGGATGTTCGCCTTCGCGTCCGCCGATAAGGCGAAACGGTCAAATCGGACGAGCGGCGTTTTCCCTATGGCGTCGAGCAGAGAATCGCGGGTGTATTTTTTCGGCTTGTTGCCGAAATCGTATGTAAATTCCTTCATTAGTGGTCCTTTCTTTTATTCTATCCCAAAATACTCCTTTGCATTACGGAATGCAATATTCCTTACCATCCCGCAAAGCAGCTCCATATCCGCCGGATATTCGCCGTTCTCGACGTATTCGCCGATCAGCTCGCACAGGATCCTTCTGAAATACTCGTGCCTGGGGTAGGACAGGAAAGAGCGCGAGTCGGTTATCATTCCGATGAATTTTCCCAGCATGCCCAGATTTGCAAGAGCTCTCATCTGCGCGCGCATGCCGTCGATATTGTCGTTGAACCACCACGCTGTGCCGAACTGTATCTTGGACGGGGCTTCGCTTGACTGGAAATTGCCCAGCATTGCTCCCAGAACGAAATTGTCTTTGGGATTGAGGGTGAACAGGATCGTCCCGGGCAGTTTGCCGTTTACGGCGAGGGAATCCATGAAACGGGACAGTCCCTCGGCGATTTCGCGGTCGTTGATGCTGTCAAAGCCCGTGTCCGCGCCGATTTTGCGGAACATGGCGGTGTTGTTGTCGCGCAGGGCTCCGATGTGTATCTCCATCCGCCAGCCTTTGTCGTGGTAGTTTTCCGCGAGGAAACGCAGAAGCGCGGTTTTGTATTTATCAGCTTCCGTCACGCCGACGGCTTCGCCGTTTTTGCCTTTTTCGAATATGGTCTGAAGTTCCGGGTCCGTCGCCTCAACGCACGGGACGTAGGTCAGAGCCTGGTCGGATGCGCGGCAGCCGAGCGAATCGAAATAGTCCATGCGTTCTGTGAGCGCCGTTTTGAGCTCCGCGAAGGTAGATATGTTTCTGCCGACGGCAGCTTCCAGCGCCTGCAGCCATGCCGGGAAGGATGGCTTTTCGACGTTCAGGGCCTTGTCCGGACGGAAGGCGGGCGATACTCTTATTTTAAACGAGGGATCGGCGGCTATCAGTTTGTGATATTCAAGGCTGTCCGCCGGATCGTCCGTGGTGAAAACGCAGCGCACGTTCGACCTCTCCATAAGCTCGCGTGGCGTGAATCCGCCTTTTTTTATCTTCGCGTTCGCCTGCTCCCAGACGGCTTCCGCCGTGCGGGGCGACAGGGGAGTGTGTATATCGAAATAACGCTGAAGCTCAAGATGGGTCCAGTGGTAGAGCGGATTGCCGATGCACTCGTCCATGACCTGAGCCCATCTGATGAACTTGTCATGATTTGAAGCCGTGCCGGTGATGTATTCTTCATCTATGCCGCAGGAACGCATGGCGCGCCATTTGTAATGGTCCCCGCCCAGCCACAGCTCCGCGATATCGGCGGGCTGTTTGTTTTCAAAAATCTCTTTGGGCTGCAGGTGGCAGTGCCAGTCGAATATCGGTTCCTCCCGGCAGGCGAAAAACAGCTCCTTCGCGGTGTCTGTGGACAGCAGAAAGTCATCTCTCATAAAAGCTTTCATATAGATCACTCCATAATTATGTGGTATTACCCTTGACAAGCAAAAACCTATTTGATAATATATCTGCATTATATCATTGATAGTTGCCGACTGTCAACTGCCAACTTAGTAAAAAAGGGGGGTGTATCTGTGTCTGTTTCCGACAGGATCGCAAAGGCAGCGATAGGCTTTGCTACAGGCAAAGCAATCAATTATATCAGGAAAAAACCGGACAGAGATTTATCCCGTACCGTAAAAAGAGTCCTTACGCCTTTCCGCAGGATCTTCCCTGCAAAAAGAATAGACGCTCTTATAAAAGGCGCGGGTGACATAAACAACCCGTACCGCAATATGCTGGTCGATATGGCTCTCCATACCGATAAACATATCATAAAGACTTTCGCATCCGTTATGGGGTGGGACGCGGGTTACCGCGGCACAAAGGCCGTCCGGTCCAACCGCGAAAAATATAAATGCAATATTCCGTGGCTGATCCTTATCGACCCGACAAGCGCCTGCAACAAGCGCTGCAAAGGCTGCTGGTCGGCGGAGTACGGCCATAAATTCAGCCTGAGCCTGGACGAGATGCGCAAGGTGATCTCCGAAGCGAAATCACTCGGAACGCACGTGTTCATGTTCACGGGCGGCGAGCCGCTCATACGCAAGGCGGATATCATTACTCTCTGCGAGGAGAACCGCGACTGCATATTCCTGGCTTATACCAACGGCACGCTTATAGACGACGCGTTCTGCGCGGACGTCAGGCGCGTGGGCAATATCACGTTCGCTCTGAGTGTGGAGGGCACGGAAGTCAGCAACGACGCGCGGCGCGGAGAGGGTTCGTACGCCGAGACTATGGCGGCGATGCGTCTGCTTCGCTCATATGGCTGTCTGTTCGGTATTTCCGTCTGTTACACAAGGGCGAACGTCGATATGGTCACCTCGGATTCTTTCCTGGACGAGATGATCGCCGTCGGCGTAAAATTCGCTCTGTACTTCAACTATATGCCGGTGGGCAGGGCTGCGGACAAGTCGCTCATCACCACTCCCGCCCAGCGCGAATATATGTATCACTGGATCCGCCGCGTCAGGAACGCTCAGGGCGGCAAGCCTCTTTTCACCTTCGATTTTCAGAATGACGGCGAGTATGTCGGCGGCTGCATAGCAGGCGGCAGGAATTACTTCCACGTCAACTCGAACGGCGATATGGAGCCATGCGTGTTCATACATTTCTCCGATTCCAACATCCGCGAAAAGACGGTCCTGGAGGCGCTGCAGAGCCCGCTGTTCATGGAATACCACAAGGGGCAGCCGTTCAACAATAATCATCTGCGTCCCTGCCCGATGCTGGAGAATCCCGACAAGCTGCGCGGGATAATATATCGTACCGGCGCGAAGCCGACTGATTTCATAGCAACGGAAAGCGTGGAGGAACTCTGCGCAAAGTGTGACGATTTCGCCTATAAGTGGAAGCCTGTCGCGGACAGGCTGTGGGCGGACAATCCTCATCCGAACATCTATACGCAGTATTACCGCGACACCGACGAGGGCAAGCGCGACGCCGCTTTGAAAAAACAGGAGGAAGAGATTATCCGCAGTCAGATAAAAAAAGTTGAATGACCGGTTGGGCGCGTGGCGCTGAGTTCCAAGTTCCAAGCTTTAAGTTCTTAGTTCTGAATAAAATGTTTCGATAAAAAAGGACTGCGCAAAACAGTCCTTCTTTTATTTTTTTAAGCGTTTCTTCAAGAGCAAAAATACTTTCATTTATCGGTCTTGACTGTTTGAGATATAAAATGTAAAATACAAACAACATAAAACCGGAAAAGGAGCGCCGTTATGCGTCCTCAGATCGTCAATATCATAAATTTTATCAGGGCATGCGAGCCGAGAGGCGAGGTCGACCTGTTTGAGCCTGTGAAACAGCAGGCCGATCTTATCCTGAAGTATAATCTGCGTGGCACGTTCCTGCTGCAGTACGACGCCCTTATCGATCCGAAATACACCGACTTTCTGAAGAGTCTGGACTCCCGCCGGTTCGAGATCGGCGTCTGGTACGAGGTGGTAGAGCCGCTGTGCGCTGCCGTGGGTGAGGAGTGGAAAGGCCGTTTCCCGTGGGACTGGCACGCGCAGTATGACCTGCCGCAGGGCTATTCCCCGGATGCCCGGCTGCGCCTGACAGACGAGCTTTTCGGAAAATTCAAAGAGGTCTTCGGTTATTATCCCCGCGTCATGGGCGCGTGGGTCCTTGATACGCTGTGCATAAATTACGCGCATCGCCGCTACGGTCTGGACGCTCTCTGCTGCTGCAAGGAGCAGTTCGGCACGGACGGCTACACCCTTTGGGGCGGTTACTACGGGCAGGGCTATTATCCGTCGAAAAAGAATTTCTTCATCCCCGCGGGTAAAAAGGAAAACCAGCTGGACGTCCCCGTTTTCCGTATGCTCGGCGCCGACCCTGTCTATCAGTACGATTTCGGACTTAACGTGGACGGGCAGAGCGACGAGATGCAGGGAGTGATCACCCTGGAGCCCGCCAGCGGAAACGGCGGCAGATCGGAAAAATGGGTCGACTGGTATCTGAGCGAGAACTTTAACGGGGAGTGCCTCTCCTTCGGTTATACCCAGGCCGGGCAGGAGAATTCCTTCGGCTGGGAGGGTATGGCGAAGGGCCTTGAATACCAGTTCAGACGTTTCGAGGAGCTCAGATGGCAGGATAAGATCGAAGTCCTGACTCTGGGCGAGACCGGCAGGCGCTTCAAAGCTGAATACGATATCACCCCTGAATCGGCGATCTCCGCCCACTCGGCTTACGACGACCCGCTCAAAACCTCTTTCTGGTACTGTTCGCGCTATTACAGGATAAACGTCTTTTCCGATATAAACGGCATCAGGATAAGGGACATCTACACTTTCAACGAAGATTCGGCGGATCCGTATTTTGATAAGATCTGCGATACCGACGATATAATCTACGAGGCCGACCGCGTCATGGACGGCAACAGGCAGTCCGGAAACGGGATACTGGCAGGGATCTATCCGTACAACAAGCGCACCGGCACACCCTTCCGCAAGCGTGATTACGTTTTCAGAGATCTGGGCGGGGGAAAATGCGAGATCGCTTATAAGGTAAGATCTGACACAGGCGCGGCGGAACTTGTGTTTGCATTCTCTCCGGAGAGCTACACGGTGAGCCACCCCGACGGGGTCGAATTGAAAATCCTGACGCGGTAGCGCCAGGATTTTCTGAATGAATAATGAATGATGAATAATGAATAATTGAGGGTGGGCTGCGCCCACACCCATTTTTTGTTGTAAATGTTGACATTCCGGATGAATTCCATTACAATATAATGCACAACTTTTATACCGTCGAAAGGGGATTATTATGAAGATTACTTCCGGAATCATATCCGTACTGCTCGCGGTGGTGCTGACTGCGGCGCTTGCGCTGTCCGCTCCGGCAGCAGACGCGGAGGATTACACACCTACTATCATCATACCCGGCGTGTTCCAGTGCGACGTCAGGCTCTACGACGAGAACGGCGAGCCGATGAAGAACTCCGAGGGCGAGGAGCTTAAAGGGCCGTTCTTCCTGCCCGCCACAAGCGACATAGTCAAGACCGCGATCAAAAAAGCCGGTTTCCAGCTGCTGAAAGTGCTTCTGACTCAGCAGGACTGCAGCGGGAAATTTGCCGACGTCGTTTCCTCGACCGCGGCGGATATCTTCTCCGATAAGCTCGCGTCCGATTCTCAGGGTAATCTGAACTATGATATCAGGGCAGTGGATTACAATACGGCGCTCTCCAATCTTTCGGAGTACGACCGGAATTTCGCCCTTTCCGCCATTCCGCTGCACGATTACGTAAATATAGTCGGCGCGGATAAGCTTTATTTCTTCTCATATTATTCCTTCGACAGCATCGACCGTCTGGCGGCGAGGCTTTACGATCTTATCCAGACCGCCAAGCGCGAGACCGGTTCCGACAAGGTCAACCTTGTTCCCATCAGCCAGGGCGGCACCATCGCGGATTATCTGCTGGAGTATTATCCGCAGGTAACGGATGAGCTTGACAGGATCATCTATATCGTCCCCGCCGTTGACGGCACGAATATCCTGGGAGATATATTCACCGCCGGTCTGCTGGACGACCCCGACGCGCTCTACGGGTATATGTGGAAACAGATCACCGGTGACGAGGCTACGGGCAGCCTTATAAACCTCGCTCTCAGGCTCTTCCCGAACAAGGTCCTCAACGACGTGCTGGACAAGACCGCCGACGCGCTGATGAACAGACTGAAATACTCCACCGCGCTGTGGGCGCTCATTCCCTCCTCGTATTACGAGGAAGCCGCGGACAAATATCTCTCCGGCGAGGAGGACGCCTACACCCGTTCGATCACGGATAAGTTCCATACCGCGCAGCTGAATTACAAGCAGAATATCTTAAGAGCGCGCGAGGCGGGCGTGGAGATATTTGATATATGCAACTACAACGTGCCGCTTTACGCTCTGGGCGACACCTGGGACGACGTTCAGGCGGACGGCGTCATCCAGCTCGATTCCACCTCGATGGGCGCCTATTCCGGCGCTGTTGATCAGGAACTTCCGGAGGGTTACGTCCAGCAGGGCAACGAGTTCGGCACCTGCGGCTACATCGATTCCTACAGCTATATCGACCCGCATAACCTCATAGACGCTTCCACCGGTCTTCTGCCGGACCAGACCTTCTATTTCTACAACGGCAACCACGAGACAACGGCTCAGAACGACGTGGTTATCAAGCTTGCGACCAGACTGATGGTAGACAGGAGCTTTACGAGCGTACATTCCTATCCCGACGTCTTCCCGCAGTTCAACGAGGCGAGGAGAGGGCGGAATACGATAAACGCTCTCAACCGCTGGAAAAATTACGATACTTCGAACCTTTCGGAGGAGGACGCCGCGGAGCTGGCTGCAGCCATTGCAGAGGTGGAAGAGCAGGCGAACAATACCGTGGTGGATAATGAAAAGTGGGAAGCCGCGAAGGCCCGCTTCAACGCTATAACCGACAAGATCGAGGGCAGAGAGCCGGAAAAGGAATCGGCAATCAAAAAATGGTTCAATAAATTCGTGATAAAGCTCGACGCGAACGTGGCGAAAACCGTAGGGTATCAGGGATTTTCGGACGTGCTCAGGATAAAGAAGTAAAGTTCCAAGTTCCGAGTTCCAAGTGTCTGTTTTCGATTGCGGGCTCGTATCAATAACAGAAACTGTGATGTAACAAACAAAACCGCCGTAAGGGGATGTTCCTCCTGCGGCGGAATTTTGTTGCCTCCGTCGTTGTATTTGACAGCTCTGTTTCAGTCAAAGAAGTAGTATAAAAGAAATAAAGCGACTGCCGGACAACCGGGCAGGAAGCTATAGTGTTATGTTGTTCAATAAATATTAAATGTGGTTTTCAGAAACGGAGTGTAAAAAAGTGTCGGAAGCTGATGGCAGATAACTTATAAGGTTTTTGATTATAAACAGAAAGTGATGGGGTATGAAAAAGAAAACGAAGATACTGTTGATCGTGATCGCAGCCGTATGCGTATGTGGTTTTGCCTCGTGGTTTTCGCTGTTTGTCGATCATAATATACCGCTGTTTCCCTCGAAAAAATACGAGGATTTCGGCGAAGGGTTCATGGACTTTACGGACTATTGCCGTTATACATACAAAAGGGATGTTAAGCTGAATAAGTATTTTAATAAGGTCTCCGGGCTTTATATACACTTTTTAAGAACGCTGATAGAGAGCTTTCCCTATGATTTTCTGGATGAACCGGATAACTATGATTTTCCGGCGGAAAAAGTGTCTGTCGGAGACAGTTATTTTGTAAAAGACAATAACTACACTCCAAACGCAGGTGATGGGTATATAATGGATAATACAACATTTTATTTCTATGACGCAGAAACCAGAACAATGTATTATTTCCATAATGATAATTGACAGAAGGAGGACGTGAGTTTTGTCTGAGAAGATGCGCAAATCAAAAAAAGTCAAATGCTTTTTGATAATCCTCGCCGTTCTGGTACTGATACAAACGGTATATAAGCTGACTTATCAGGTCAGAATCGATTTTGAACCGAAATCCATTGAATTTGTTCCCGATACAAAAACATGGAATCATTGGATAGATTTCGGTTCATCTGAAAAAACAGCGGAGAAAACGTACAAAGAAAATGCGGGCGATTACTGCGGGATCATAATACGCGGATTCGCGATAAACAAAACGCCGTTCTACCTTCGCAAGTACAAGTTCGTTCTTGACGCGCCGTCGGATGAATCAGATCTGTTTGTCGATAATTCCGTAGAGTTTGTACGTGAAGCTCCGTACAGTCAGGTAATCTATTCCAAAAGCTCAAAGGAATTGGCTGTGAAAGCGTTTATCAGAAAGGACCTGGCGGAGGGGCTGACTCCGGAGAAACTGAAACAATCTTTCCGGATATGCGTTAAAGGTAAGATCATAGCCGCAACTCATTACGGGTTTCCTGAGATCGCTACCGTTAAACCCGAAAACGAGACGTATTATTGGTGACGATAGATGGGACTCCGATAATCTGAGTTGACGAAAGCATGACAGCATTTCACGAAATCTTACTCGGATCCTGAAGATGGGAACGAAACAACACCGTAAGAGGACCAATTCTTCCTCTTACGGTGTTGTTTGTATCCTATGTCGGTTTAGCTGCACCCCTGTAAAGTGGGAGGCTCGACAATGTCTCTTTACTAAGTGAGGATGGATGAAAGACTGCGGCTGAGTATAAACTTCATTCAACCGAAATAAAAGGCAGCATTTGAATCTGATTATTTGCAAGGAAATTCATAAGTCGGCACGCGGGGCCTGTCGGATGTGTTCTTCCTCGTTCCCAAGCTTCAACGGTTTTTACGGATACGCCAAGGTAATCTGCAAAGGTATGCTGTGTCATTTTGGCACCCATGCGGATTTCCCGTATCTGGTCTTTGTTGAATTCGATAACCGGGTCGATTCTATAAGTAACAGTTCGGGCAGGACCGTCACCTTTTGCATAATCAATAGCCTGAATCAAGCCTTCCTGAAGGTCGTCAAAGAGTGTGCTCATAGTGATTACCTCCTTCTGTCACGCTCTGCATCCCGAAGCGATTTCACGAGCTTGAGCAAAACCTTTTTTTCATCAACTGTAAGGTTTTCCTGATCTTTTTTCGTAAAAGCGGTAATAAGATAGGTGACCTCATATTCTGCGAAGTCTGTATAGCAAACACGAACGCTGCCGCTTTTTCCACGATGTTCAAGAGGGAAACGTACTTTTCTTATTCCGCCGGTTCCTTCTATAACAGGTCCGGATTCGGGGTCTTTCAGCAGCATGATCTGAAGCCGTATCAAGTCTTTATCGCCAAGGCCGATTTCAGACCACCTTTTTGTAAATAAAGGAACTTCTATAAAAATGCGATTCATTTAAATGAGTCCTGCGTCTTTATGATGTATCAATATTATACACCCTACTTTGTAGGGTGTCAAGTAATATGTCAAAAAACTTCGGATTCTGCAATTCCGCCCCGGGCGGTGACGGCAGGGCGTCCCTAAGCTCCTCTTCTGATCTTCAGCGTGGTCGTCTTCGGGAACTCCGTATCCCGTATTTCGATCTTCTGTATCTGCTCGTAATCGGGCAGATGCGCGTTCACTTCGGCAACGTCGGCGTTGATCCTGTCGCGGGCGTCGGGGTGCTTCTCTTCGTCAAGGAATACTTCGGCTCAGATCAGACCGTTTTTTGCGCTGACCACGACTTCTTTGACGTACTCTATATCGGAGCGTATCCTGTTCTCTATCTCCTCGGGCGATACGTTCTTGCCGTTGGAAAGGATAATAAGGTTCTTTTTTCTGCCGGTGAAGAACAGATAGCCGTCCTCGTCTATGTATCCGACGTCGCCGGTTTTGAGCCATTCGCCGTCGAATACCGACGCGGTGGCGTCCGGGTCGTTATAGTAGCCCGCCATGACGTTGTCGCCGCGCACGTATATCTCGCCCACGCCGTCCTCGTCCGGCTCGTTTATCCTGATCTCGCAGCATTCCATCGGCAGACCGGCGGAGCCGAATTTGTATTCGTATCTCCTGGAGCAGGTCACGCCGGGGGAGCACTCCGTCAGACCGTACGCCGTCAGCACCTGAATCCCGATATCGAACATGAAACGCTCGATCTTCGGGTCAAGATAAGCCCCTGCGCAGTATATGGTCTCCAGATTGCCGCCGAATTTTTCGTGTATCTCCGAGAACATCTCGCGTCTGGCGTCGTAACCGCTCAGCATGAAATTCCGGCTCATCTCTATGCCCTGCATCAGTCTGTCGTAGCTGCCGTTCCTTTTCGCGGTGATGATGATGTTCTGATAGATCATCTCCACCACCATCGGCACGGCGGCGAATTGGTACGGACGGTATTTTTTAATATCCCTGTAGACGTGGGAAAGATTGGTGCAGATGTAGCCCCACTGACTTGCGACGAGTGTGGCGAACAGACCGCTGACCCAGGAGAAAGTATGGTTGAGCGGAAGAAGACCGATCCCGTGGACCGGTTTCTGCAGGTGCACGACGGCGTAAACGTCGGCGCACACGTTTTTGTGGGTCAGCATTATTCCCTTGGTCCTGCCGGTGGTGCCGGAGGTGTAAACTATCGCCAGCAGATCGTCCGGTTTTACTTCGATATCGGGAGCTGCGTCCGCGCCGTCCGCGCCTGAGCCGGGATCAACGTATTTTTCTTCCTCGCCGGTCGAAAAGAAGAATTCGAGGGGACAGCTTTCCCGGGCGAGACAGGCGTCGATCTTCGGTCTCTGTTTTTCCGAACAGAACGCCGCGCGGCAGCCTGACGCTTCGATCTGATCGATGACTCCGTCCTCCGCGAGGCCGACATCCAGGGGCAGTATAACTATACCGGAGACGGCGCAGGCGTAAAACGCCACGTTCCAGAAATAACGGTTCTCGCACAGGATCGCGAAACGGTCGCCTTTTGCAAGGCCTTTTGACCGCAGGAACGCTGCGAACGCCAGCGTGTCGCGGCGTACGTCCGAAAAGCGTTTTTCCTTTTCGTTCCCTTCCTCGTCCTCAAACAGGAACTGTCTCTTGTCCCCGCCGCGCTCGAATCCGTCGAGTATAAGATCCCGGACGGTGGGCAGGACGGGAAAATCGCTGTAGTATTCCCTGGGTGTCATCCGGCTTTTTTCTCCTCAGCCGCTTTTTCGAGCGCGTCGTAAAGGTCTCGCACGGTGCGGATCGATCTTATCTTAAGATCCCTGTCGCTGACGCCGTATTTGTCGCAGAGCTCGCCCACGATGCAGGTGGTGTCGAACGAAGTCAGTCCGCAGTCCTGCTTGAGCAGCGAATCGCCCGTGATCTCCTCATCGGGTTCAACGTAATTGAGTATAACGTTTATAATTTCATCCATTTTAGTTCACCTCAGATTTCTCCGACCGTATCCAGTATCTCGCCTATGGTCATATCGGGATTTTTTGCGCCGAGCAGGATCGCCTTCTGCATTTTGTCGTAAAGCACCTCCAGATCCGCCCTGGAATCCTCGCAGATGCGGTATTCGAAGATGAACTCGAAGCCGTTGTCGTTGAGACGGTGCTTGACGGTCAGGTACAGGTTCTGGACGGAATAATCGTTGTTGTACCAGATGCCCTTTGCCGTGCGGCGGTTCTCTTCTGTCTCAAATGGGATCTCCATGGGCGCGTGATAAGAGAAGCTCATGGTGTCGTAGGTCTGTTCCAGTCTTTCCATCTTCATCGCCATATGTTTGATATGGTACATCTCGAGGGTGTCGAAGGAACAGTGTCTGAACACCTCGTTCTGCTCGTCCTCGACGGCGCGGGCGGCGTCGGCGAAGGAGAGGGTCGGGTCGATGATCGTCCTAAGCGTGAAAAACTGCCAGCGGTTGCCGTAAGAGCCCTTTTCGAGCAGGGTGCCGCGGCGGTTGATCATGAATTTGAAGGAGACGTCCTCCTGACGCTTGTTGAAAGCGGAGAGGGCGGTCCGGAGACCCAGCATCAGCACGCAGGGGATGCTGAGACTGTTGGCGGCGCAGGCGTCGCGCACCAGCGCGGAGTCTTCGTCGGACATTTCGTAGAGCAGGGTCCTGGATTCGGGATGCTCGCCCTCGAACATCAGCACGTATCTGCGGTCAGGGTCTCCCGTTTCCGCGCGGTACTTCGTGAGGCGGTTGTCTATCAGATAATCGTTGAATATGGGCTCGCTCTCCGCGGAAAATCGCTGCATCCAGTAGGCGCGGTCGGCCTTGCGGGCGTCGGAGTCAAGATAAGCGAGCTCCTGTTTCATGGCGTCGATATATCTTTTCGTAGGCTTCGGATACGGCGCGCCGGTCCTTTTGCTTACGTAGATGGACATTGCGTCGCGTATGAACGCTTTCGCCGCGTAGCCGTCGAAGGCGAGATGATGGAATTTTGCGTAAAATCCGTTGTATCCGCCGGGCAGATGCATTATCCGGATGGTGTTGAGAGGTTTCTGAATGAAATCGATGCCCGCCGTCGTCCACTTTTTCAGCGTGGCGAAGGACTCTTCCCCGCTCATCCCGGAGTGATCGTATTCCTCTATTTCAGTTTCGCTTTCGGGGGCGAGATACTGCACGAGGCCGAACTGCTGATCGGGCGTGAAGCGAAGCCGCATCACGTCGCAGCGGTCTATGGCCTCCCGCAGCGCCTCCCTGAGGGTGTCGGCGTGGAATTCTCCCTGCCAGTAACACCCCGTGCCTATGTTGAGCACGGCGGGATTTTTGCCGTAGGAATTGTACACGAAGTACATCAGCCTCTGCGCCTGCGTCAGCGGGTAGGCCTCCGCAGTCTGTCCGTTCTGAAGTCTGACTTCTACCATTTTGGTCTCCTTATATCTTTCTTGATTGTTGCGTAAACACTACTTACTGTTTTTCACCGATCTGCGTTTCAGTTTTCCGGTCTCCGTCTTCGGCAGCGGTTCATACACCACGTTCACGACGGCTATCTCCTTTTCCGCCCGGTCGGAGGCGTTGGTTTGCCTGACGAGGGCTTCTATCCGCGCTTCGGCGTCGGTGATGCGGTTGATACGCGCGTAGTTCAGATCGGGGAATATGTCCGCGCAGATGCTGCCGTCCCGCTCATAGACCTCGATCTCGGACACCAGCGGATCGGAAACGTACTTCATTTCTATCTCCTCCGGCGAGATATTTTCGCCGTTCGGAAGGATGATCGTGTTCTTCAGCCTGCCGGTGATGAACAGCTCGCCGTCTTCGCTGATCCTGCCCAGGTCGCCGGTGCGGAACCAGCCGTCCTCCGTAAATACCGCGGCGGTCTCCTCCGGGCGTTTGTAGTAGCCGCTCATAAGCGAGGGGCTTCTGACCTGTATCTCGCCGTTTTCGATCCTTACGTCGCAGATGCTGATGATCCTGCCGCCTGACGCCGCGCAGGTCTTTCCGTCGGGGACGGCGATGCGCGGACCTGTCTCGGTCATGCCGTAACCCTGGCGTATGGTTATGCCCATCTCCGTGAACTCACGGTCGTTGGACGCGGAATAAGCCGCCCCCGAAACGATGATGTGCCGCAGCCGTGAGCCGAAGACTTTTTCCGCGGCGGCGCGCGGGGAGAGGGACGGGTCGCGTCTCCTGATTATCCGCACTCTGCGGAGCAGTGAATCCGCGATCATGGGCACCAGCCGCAGCATGGTGGGTTCGAAGTAAAGAAGGTCGTCCGCAAGATGCGGTATATCGGCGCACAGACAGATCTTCACCCCGTCTTTCAGATTTTTGAGATAGTCGCAGGAAAAAGAGAAGATGTGGTACATCGGCAGCACGTTCAGCGCCACGTGCCCGCCCTCAAAGCTCATCTCCTTGAAAAATACGTTTGAGATCAGCGCCTCCGAAGTCAGGACTGCGCCTTTTTTGTCGCCGGTGGTGCCGGAGGTGTAGATCATTACGGCGGGGGAGTCGGGCTGTTCCCGGGTGAGTAGTGAGTCCGGATCGGCTCCGTTGCCTGTCCCGGCAAAAATGTTTTTGACCACCTGGCGATCGGAGAGATCGAGACTGCCGCCGATGAGCGGGCATTGAGGCAAGACCGCCTGCGCCCTGTCTGCGGTGAGCGAGTTATAAACCAGATAAACGCTGTCGCTGTCCCGGAGCAGACGTGCCGTTTCCTCTTCTGTCATCTTTTCCGAGAGGGGAACGGCGACGCAGTCCGCCATGATTATGCCGTTGAGACAGCAAAGATAGTTGTAGGATGTCCTGCCCAGCAGCGCGATATGAGAGCCGCGGGGAAATGAGCGCGAAAAAAACGCGCAGAAAGCAAGACTGTCGCGAAGAATATCCTCGTAAGTCCTCACGATCTCTTTATCCGACCGCCTGTAATCGATACAGGTCTTTGTTTTGTATCTTTCTGCGGCGTATATCAGCAGTCTTGTGACTGTCATACCTCCGTTTTTGCCGGCGTCGCTGTTTCGATTCATATATTTCCCCGAACGGTATTGCGTTTTGCTGTGGTTTATTGTATGATACGGTAACCCTCCGAACAAGAGGCAAAAAGACTAAAATAGTTGTTTGTGCAACATAAAATGCAAATGTGATGCGATAAGGGGCAATAAAATGATTAAGAACGGGAATGACAGACGCGCCGCGATGAGCCGGACGATGATGAGGAAGGCGCTTGTGCGCCTGCTGGCGGAAAGACCGATGGACTCGGTCAGTGTGACGATGATTTGCCGGGAGGCGGACGTCAACCGCAGTACGTTTTACAGGAATTATGATTCTGCCGCGGATCTTCTGAATGATATATGCACGCGCGTTTCGGAGAATATATACCGCGCGGCAGCGTCGGCGCCACCCAGCAGGGTGCGACTTCGCAGGATGCTTGCGAACGCTTTTGCCTATCTCGAAAGGGAAAGGGAAACCGTGCTCGTTCTTATGAGCGGCAACAGCGGGGTCGATATGCTTGATATGTTCACTGATATCACTATGGAGTTCCTGCCTCCGGATAAACGGGAGGGGATAGGCGCCCACGTGGTCAGATTCGTGTGCGCCGGTACTCTGGCAACGATCGGCGAATGGCTCCGTGACCCGAAGCGCGGCAGCCCGGAAGATGTTGCGGGGACTGTCTACACTCTCCTGCGTCACGGAATCGGGTTCGTCGTGCCCGGGATTTAGACTACGATATAAAGTACGGGGCTGTTGCATTTAAAAACTCAAAAAATACCACGGATTCCTGATTTTTTATGTCAGGAATCCGTGCTTTTGATGAAAACAAAGCATATTCAGGATGAACGTAAGCGATCTTTCTGCAGCACGGCACGGTGTGCCGTAGACCGGTTCCGGAACTTCGTTCTCCCGGTTGAACGGTGGACTTCTTTGCTGCAGCGAACGACAGATTCTATTATTCAACGAAGATTTCAATAACCGTCGACAGATACGGCACGGTGTGTCGTGCTACCGGTAGATTATTGTTTTTTATCGAAGATGCCATTGATGTAAACCTGTTTTTAATGCAACAGCCCCGTTGTCTGTATTATTTCTGAAAAATGACAAAATCTTCACCGGGATGTCACCGTATTTTCACTCTTGACAGGTAGAATGCAGATGTAACAAGACGGCGCGGCGTCGATTCGGCGCGATCTGCCGTCAAAAAATCAAAGGAGAGATCAATATGAAACACCTTCGTAAAATTTTTGTTCTTATCATCTGTGTTCTTCTTATGACCGGCGCCGCCGCGCCTGCCGTTCATGCCACCGCGGAACAGATCGAGATAACCGACTTTTTCGGTCCCGGCTGTTTTTCCGATGACACCGCAAACCGTATGCTGTCCCTGATCCCGCAGATCTGCCGCAGTCTCGGCGTGATGGAGATATCATCATATCTGGAAAAAGACGCGGAGCAATCCATATCGACTTCAGTAGGAACGATCCGGTACGATCTGTCGTTATATGCCGACGGCGAGAATGAAACCGCCGCTCTGGATGCGCTTTTCGCGTCGGAGGGGATTTATATCTACCCGGACACTCTCGGAAACTACCTTTATGACAAAGGATATCCGGAGATCGGCTCCGCTCTGGCTGCCGCCGGAAGAGACTGGACGGTTTTCACCGACGAAAACGATGATCACGGTTTTGACTTCGACTGGGGGATAGACGAAAAAACCTCTCTTGAGGAGAAATACGACCGATTCATCACCGTCGCGGGCGATCTGCTGGGCGCCTGCCGCCCCGTTTTTGACGCATTGTTCGGCTTTGCCGCGCAGATCGTTGAATTCAATGATAAGCCGTTCTGTAATGCCGTTATGTCAAACCTCAGGCTCGGCAAACTCTCGGTTATCAAAGGAGAAGTTGCGACCGCGACGTGGAACAACTTCTCGATGACGTTTGAACCGGCAGGTTTTTATGACGCTTATATCAGGCCGTTATACAATATGCTCGGCGCAGGCGTTGTCGTCCCCTGCAGCATCCCGGGCTGGAATAACGGAATACCCGGCCAGGCAGCCGCGGAAGCTTTGTTCGCGCCGCTTTATGCGATCGTTGAAAAAGTCGGATCCGATCCGGATACGTGCCGCAGGCTGATCGATTATTATCACTCTCACGGCCCCGCGCAGTATATACCTTCAGAAGAGTTCGGGATAAACGGAACGATCGCTCTCTCCGGGTGTGAAGTGGAGATCAACTGCGAAAACAAGCTCTTTAAGTCTGTTTTGAATTCCGTGAAAAGTATGGCAGAGGAAACGCTGGATCAGGTGGTTCCCTGCAGCATGTCCGTGACCCTTTCGGATGACGGAATGAACGCTTCGGTGATTTATGAGACGCTGCAGAATCTTGTGTACACGGAGCCCGAAGTTCCCGCCGTACCGGAAGAACCGACGCAGGAGCCGGAAGAGACAGGAACGCAGGATAACGCCGCGACTTCGCTCATAGACGTTATACGCGGGTTTTTTGAAGGTATACTCAACTTTTTCAGAAAATTGTTCGGGTGAGTATCCGTTTTTTTGGCAGAGTGATCTTCGGAGGGCGGTTCTCCATATGACGTATATTCCGGACCGGGGAACCGCCCTCCGGGCCGGATACCATCTTTAAAAGATCATGGATAATAAACCTGAAAAAACCCCGGACGGCTTGTCGGATAATTTATTCCGAAGC
This sequence comes from Clostridia bacterium, assembly GCA_024699005.1. Next base: position 4,271 of record JAILQN010000071.1, on the reverse strand, counting down.
TACAATTACGTCGGAACGAAGGAAACCGTCGCCTACATATTCAACGATTTTTCAAATTCCTTCAATATCGGGAACGGAGACATTTATTTCCGGCACGTCGTGAAGATCGATCTGGGCATCGACGCGATCGCGAGGCTGTTCACGGGCGTGTGGGACGTCGTCAACGATATGGTCATATCCGCCGTGGTCGACAACACCAGGACCCGCATCGGCAAGTTCCGACCATATCTTCTGTTCATGCAGATCCCTCTGAGCTTTTTAGGGCTGCTGTACTGGCTGATACCGTATTTTTTTCCGGGCACAAGCTCCATGTTTATTCCGAAGATCATTTTCTATTACGTCTTTTCCGTCATTCAGGAGACTTCGGGGACGTTTACGGGAGTGGCGAAGGCGGGATATATGAGCACGATCACGCCCAACCCGAACGAGAGAGTGCGGCTGATCACGCTGGCGGAGCTGCTGTCCGGCTGGCTTGGGGAAGATCTGCCCTCCACAATAATGTCGTTCCTTATCAATCTGGTTTCCGTCGGAAAACTGAAAGTTGAACTGCGGTCGCTGTATCTTGGCGGCGGCGTGATCACGACAGTCGTTTCATCCGCTCTGACGCTCTGGTTCTTTCTTATTTCAAGAGAGCGCGTTCCCCAATCTCTGGAAAAACCAAACATAAAAGAGGGATTCAAAGCGATAATTGGCAACAAACCGATGCTGCTTTATTGTCTTTCGGAGTTTTTCGGCGGTTTTTCCATACGCTCGGGCGAGGATCAGTACTGGAACAGTGCTTTCGGCGGAAAAAACCTTGTTACCCTTTGGAAGAAGCTGACAAGCGATATTTCCGGTCCGGTAGGATCGATCAGTTATATCTTCGTTCCCGCGCTTCGAAAGAGGTTTTCCTCCAAATTCCTGTGGGTAGGAGCCGACCTTTACGGAGATATGCTGTGGTTCGGCTTTTTCTTTTTCGGTATGTTCAGACAGAACTACACCAAAATGAAGCCGATGCTTGTCGTTTACGGCTTCCGGGAATTTTTCGCCAAGCTGAAGTTCGGAGTGGACAAGGTGATCAACGCCGACCTGTATAACGAGGCGATGGACTACTGCGAGTGGAAAAACGGATTCAGGATGGAGGCGACCACAGGCGTCGCCAAGGATCTTGTGCTCAAGCTTCAAAGTGTGGTCATGGGGTCGGTCAACAGCGTCGTGCTTAAAAAAGCCGGATACGACGTTAACCGTGATTATTATGATCAGGACGATAAAACAGAGTTCTGGCTGTTTGCGCTCTGTTCCGTGGTACCGGTGGTGACGGGAGCTCTGGGCGTAGTGCCGAAAATGCTCTGGCCGCTGAACAAGCAGAAACGCGATCGGATGTACGCCGAACTTGCGCAGAGAAGAAATAAAATGGTGACGGAATACATGGAAAGCGTGGATTGATCCCGGATACTTGCTTTTTGCCTGATATTTGCTTATAATATCGGCAGCGTTGAACAACTGTTTACCGGAGACATTTATGGAACAGAGACCGAAATTTGATATTTCCCCGGCGCATGCGAAGGGATACGCGAAAACCGTTCTGGAAAACGGGTTTGACTGTGCGGTCACAGATATCCGTTTTATCGGCGGCGGTTCCTTCGGTATAGTCTTTGACGCAGCTCTGACGGCGGCTCCGTACAGAGCGGTGATAAAAGGCTTTAAAGCGTCCGGTATGTGCTCCCGCGAGGCGGACGAGTTGCGTCTGCTGGCGCGCGATACTTTTGTAAAGCTGCCGGAGGTGTATTTCACTTTTGCCGGGACTCCGGAAATACCTTTGGATTTCCTGTGTATGGAAAGGGTAGCCGGGACGAACTGTTTCACCGATTTCGGCAAGCTCCTGTGCTCAAAGCGCGACAAAGAGCGCTTTGCGGACGAGGTGACGACAGCAGTTCACCACTGGCACACGATCACAAACGATAAGTTCGGACTGATCGGCAACGCCGTCTGTGACACCTGGCCGGATTTTTACCGACCTTTCGCCGGTGAAATACTGGATGAGGCACGGCGGATGGCTCGGGACGGAAGGCTCGGAAAAACGGCTCTTGCCGTCATGGAGCGCGGATGGGCACGGTTCGACGATATATTCTGCGAACCTGTGGACAAGCCCTGCCTTATCCACGGCGATCTGAACGTAATGAATATCATGACGGACAAACGCCTGAATATAACCGCATTCATCGACCCGCTGGAGAGTAAGTGGGCGGACCCGGAATACGAGCTGTTCCAGCTGCGCAATCTGACCGGAAACCTTTTCGGGCTTTATGATACGTACAAACGCAAGTATCCGGTATCGGATAATTGCGACGTGAAGACGGCATTCTACGCGCTTTATCACGAGGTTTACACTTATATCGTTACGGGCAGCCGCATCCACTGGTATCTGCCGCAGATGGTAAGGCGGTTTGAGAAAGATCTTCGTGCGTCAGAGCGCATTTCAAAGTGAGAGAATGATCAGTGGATAGCGGATAGTGGATAGTGGATAGCTTCAAATATTCTTCGGGAGGCAGCATAAATGATTTGTCCTTATTGCAGATCCGGAATGGAGCCCGGTTCGCTTCAGAACGCACACAGACTCAGATGGGCAGCAGCGCAGCGTGAACCGCAACGTATTTTTGATATGATTTTTGCGGATGAAGATGAAGTTGAGCTGCCCGGTTCTTTTGAGAACGGTTCCCTTGTGCCGGCATATTTGTGCAGAAAATGCGGAAAAATCATCATTGATTGCAATGAATCGTGAGAGGGTGATCTTTTGGAAATACTAAGAGCTGAGCATATCACAAAAGTATACGGAAAGGGCGAGACCGCTATCCGTGCCCTGGACGACGTGTCGCTGTCCGTGGAGAGCGGCGAGTTCGTCGCCGTGGTGGGCTCCAGCGGCTCCGGCAAAAGTACGCTTATCCACATCCTTGGCAGTGTGGACACGCCGGATTCCGGCAAGGTGTATATGAACGGGCAGGACGTGTTCGCTCAGAGCAAGGACAGGCTCGCAATCTTCCGCCGCCGTCAGGTGGGCATCATCTATCAGTTTTATAACCTTCTCTCCCGGCTTACGGTGGAGGAGAATATCCTGCTGCCCGCGCTTCTGGACGGCAGGGAGATAGACCGGGATTATTATAACGAGCTGCTGGAACTGCTGGAGCTTAAAGGCCGCGAACACGCTTATCCCCGGCAGCTCTCCGGAGGACAGCAGCAGCGCGTGGCGATAGGTCGGACGCTTATAACCAACCCCGCCGTCGTGCTGGCGGACGAACCCACCGGCAACCTGGATCAGAAAAACACTCAGGAGGTCATGGAGCTGTTCAGGCTTTCCAATAAAAAATATGAGCAGACGATCATACTCATCACCCATGATGAAGATATCGCCCTGCAGGCGGACCGGATCGTCGCCATCGAATACGGCAGGATCGTGAAGAACGAAAGGATCCGGTGACGTTATGGGGATCGTCCTGAAATGGAATATCAAAACGCTTCTGGCAGATAAAGTCCGCATTGTCATGGCGATTCTGTGCGTTATTATCGGCAATGCCACGACGATCGGGCTGTGCGCCCTGCTTGCAGGCTTTGCCTCGGGCATAGGCAGTCTGAACACGGATGACAGTCTGTTCCGGTTTCTGTCCGTTGTCTTTCCGCCGATGAGTCAGTCTCTGATGGGGCTGTCAATGTTCGCGATGTTCTCGGTGTATCTTGCCGAGAGCAGACAGCAGCGCACTCTTATGTACAACGTCGGAGCGACCAAAAAAATGCTCGTTCGCGCGCTGCTGACGGAAGCTTTTCTTCTCAGTCTCATCGGTATATTGGCAGGCTCCGCGGCAGGTTTGCTGATAGCATGGTTTCAGCTCGGGCAGATGGGAATATCGGCGGATCTCCGGCGGTTCCTGTTTTCGGCGGACGGCGCGAGGTGCATCCTGCCGTCGCTGCTGATCGTTCCCGCCGCTATGCTTGCCGCATACGCACGTACTGCGTTCGTCGGTAATAAAAAGCTGCCCGGGAAAAAGCGGAAAGCGGCTTTCGGCGGCGGGCTGCTCAATAAACTGCTGGGAGCAGGTGGCAGGCTCGGGCATGCGAGATCCTCCGGCGGCAACCCGGGCGGCAGACCGGTGGTGGCCTCGGTCGTGGCGGCTTTTACGCTGCTGTTTCTGATGACGACCGGACTGAGCATTGTCGGGAGCACGCAATCGAGCTTTTCAGAACAGGATTTTATAAATGTGTATTTTTGGGTAAGTGAGGATTCTCTGTCTGATCTGCCG
>JAILQN010000058.1 GCA_024699005.1 Clostridia bacterium | reverse complement strand
TGAACTGACTTGCTATTATAAGGAGTTCGGTGACGCCGCCTCGTGGTACCGCGTTCTGTATACGATATCCTCGGCTGCGGTCATTATACTGGCGCTGTATCTGATCTTCAAGATATTCTGGCTGGTCCGCAAACAGAACGGTATCCTTGAACAGCTTGAGACGAACCGCTCTTATGGCGAAAGGCTGATCACAGACGACGCTCAACTCCGCGCTTTCAGACACGACTATAAAAATCACGTTATAGTCATCAACTCTCTGTTATCTGCGGGAAGAACAGACGAGGCGAGGGAGTATCTCAGTTCTCTGAGCGATTCTATAGACGGTATCGTCAGCAGAATATCAAGCGGAAACTTCGTTGCCGACGCGCTGCTGAACAATAAAGCGATAGCGGCTCTTGCCAGCGACGGCGAACTGAGATTCGAGGGCAGGATCCCCGAATCCGTTGTTCCGAATGCGGATCTGTGCGCGATACTCGCGAATCTGCTTGACAACGCAATCGAGACGATACGCAAAAATCCCGCCGACAAACGGACGATCACCGTCACTGCCGGGATCAATAAAAATGATTTCTTCTTAAAGATCGAAAATCCCGCCCCCTTCTCGGTCGACACAAAAACGACAAAGACCGACAAACGGAACCACGGACTCGGAATTAAAAATGCCCGCCGCGCAGCAGAGCGGAACGACGGTACACTTGTAACAACTGTCGCAGACGGTGTTTTCCGGGCATTTGTGACATGCACGATATAAACAAACAAAAGGGCTGTAAAACCGCGGTTTTACAGCCTCTGTTGTTATCTTTGTCCGTTTTAATCCGACATCTGCGCTTTCGCGACTTCCGCCAGCGCCTCGGCGTCGCCCTTGTCCGCGGCCTTCTGGGCTGCGGCGCGGCGGGCCAGAAGCTCGTCATACATCTTCTTTTTCTTTTCGCCGTCAAGATCGTAGAACAGCATCGGGAATATGCCCAGGATCCCGGTGATCGAAGGCACGACGGTGAACATCGCGAACAGCCAGAACTTTACGCTGTCGGTCTGCTCCTGACCGGCAATATATGCGCTCTGATCGTACTTAACAAAGTCCTTGAGCGCGGTACTGATGAGCGAGGACACCTTGTTTGCGATCTTCTGCGCCAGCTCCCTGGCAACGGAAGTCATTGCCTCGGTGCGGTAGCCGTTTTTCCACTCGCAGTAGTCCATGCTCTCATTGTACAGCTCGGTCTCTATAACGTTGCGGCAGCCGTAGAACAGCGTCCATATGATTTCCCAGATCATCATGGCGATCATCATCGGAATGGTTTTCTGATACAGGCCGCCCGCTTTCGTCTTGCGGTTCATACCGATACAGCCGAACAGGAATACGAAAACCAGCACGAAGTTGGATACGTAACTGCAGCTGATATACAGGAAACGGGACGAGAAACGTTCGCGCAGCCACGGCACGTAAAGATAACTGATCGGAGAGATCGGCGCCGCTGGGATGCCGGCAACAAGCGTCATGGACGCGAAATGCATAACGTCGATGTAATAATCCTGTTTGCTTCCGCCTATCGAGAACGCCGAGAGGAATTTCGAAAGCGTCAGAAGCAGCACAGGTTTGTTGTTCGCTATGGAGCGGAAGCCCTGCCTGAGGCTCGGCTTTTCCACGCTCTGGAGCACTCTCTCGCGGGAGTTTATGAAAAACCAGAACGACATAGCGCTCGATACCACGGTGGTAAACAAACCCATGCCGATAAAAGAACGGTTATAAAGGATGTTCTTGGGGGTCTTGAAAAAGCCGCGGTCGATAAAATCCAGAAGGATCGTCATCAGCTGTTCCGGCAGCTTCTCGCCGAACTGACCTGAGGCAAATGTGGCTATGGTGATAAGCCGCGTTCGGTCTATCGGATGCGGTGTTATCGTGGAAAGCAGACCGGTTCGCGATATCTGCTGAAAAGTGCCCACGCCCTCCGTAATAAAGCCTAATATGAAATAAAAAACGAACTTTGTCAGATCCATCGACGTGCGCCCGGCGAAGAACACAGGCATAAGCCAGTAAAACGCCGTGCATACAAGCCCGGGAAACGCCAGAAGCAGCAGATAGGGCTTGAACTTGCCCCAGCGGGTACGGGTCTTGTCAACGATGACGCCCATGAACATATCGTTGACTATGTCCCATATTCCGTTTATGGTTTGCTCGATCAGCTGGAGTTTAAGATCAACCTGAACGATATTGGTTATAAAACGTCCGCCGTATTTGTCTCTGATGTTGAACGACTGCGCAGCATCCCACAGCACGAAGCCGACGGTTTCCTTTCTGCCGACATAACGGCGGTTCTCGAAAGTCATCGGCGCACCGGACTCTTCAGGCGAGCTTCCGGTATTGAGGTTTTCGTCAGCCATAAGGCTACCCCCTTTCGATATTTAATTCATTTTATCATACATAACGGGTCAAAATCAATACGGTTTTTTATTTATTTTTATTGTATTATCGCCTTTGATATGATATCATCTGATGCGGAAAGGAGACATCCCCATGAAATACTGCCTTAAATGCCGCACCCCGATGGACGGCAGCATCTGCCCCGAGTGCGGCGGAACGAAGTCGGAGACCGCCAGGCCCGGCGACCTTGTTTTTCTCGCCGAGTGCGACGCCTTTTCCGGCGACATACTGGAAGGCATGCTGGAATCGAGAAACATAGAAGTGACAAAGAACATCAGTCTGGCGGAGTATTCCCCCGACGGTCTGAGCGTGGTCTCCGTAAGCGGAGACAGACTGTACGTACGCGCAGGGGATCACGGCGAAGCCATGAAGGTCATTTCCATGCTTTACGGTCAGGGATAGCATCACGGCCCCGGTCATTGACTTTGAGTCATAACAACAACTGACCATAACATTCCCGACTGATTTTGATACAATTTTTGCTTAGCACAAACTTCCGATTGCTGCGTTAAGCCGCTTGACAATACAAAGAGTATTGCCTTCGCGACTTGCCTTGCACTCGAAAGCTTGTGCGTTGCAAAAACATGCCTCTTTTTCAGTTATTTTTGAGATGTTTTTGATGATTTTCGACGCAGGAAGGCTGGGCGCCGCCAAGGAGAAAAGCGCATAAACAGCCGAAAAGAACGAAAAAGAGATTGTATCAAAATCAGTTGGGAATGCTACGGAAACGGAGTAAAAATGAAAAAGATCAGACTTCCTCTCACTCTGATACTATGCACTGTTTTCTGCACAGCGCTCTGCGTCAGCGGATCCGCCGCTTCCTCGTACACGGCGACAGGAGACTTTGTATCCGTTTACGCTTACGGAAGATATGACAACTGGGACGGAGTAACGAACGTCGCCCAGTTCAGGGGACCGGACGGCTGCCTGTACTACGCCATAGATGCCGATACGGACGTGGTGATACACAAAACCAGGAACGGCAAACCTGTCGCCGGGACGGTCACGCTTAAAAAAGAGCATCCTCTTTTCGGAACGGCCATCTGCGACGGCTCCGGATATTATTATCTGGTTACAGGTGAAGCCAACTACACAGACGATACCGATAAGGAAACCGTCTTCATTTCAAAATACGACAGCAAAGGAAAACTCATAAAAACGACCGGCGACAACGGCAGATCAAGCCTTGCCCGGAACTACAACAGTTCATTTCATACAAAGATACCCTTTGACAGCGGCGACTGCGACGCGGCGATCTCCGACAGGATCCTGACGGTGCATTACGCAAGAGAGATGTACAACGGGCATCAGAGCGACTCCGTTTTTACAGTCGATACAAAGGATATGTCCAAAGTCAATCTCGGCGCGTTTTACACTTCGCATTCTTTCGCGCAGAGAGTCGTCCCGACGAAAAACGGTTTTATATACGTCAGCGAAGGCGACTGCTTCGAAAGAGCATTCAGCCTGTACAGCGTCAGATTATCCGACAACAAATATACCTTCGGCAGAACGGCGGACCTCTTTGACTTCTGGGTCGAGGACGGCGCATACGACACCTTTGATATGAAGATCGTCAACAATAATTTCGCCCATATGGGCGGCATAGCCGCGCTTTCGGACGGGAAAGCCGCTTTCGCCGCTCAGTCCGTGAAATCACTCAGTGACGCCGCCCTGACAGAGAGCGAAGAGATATTCATCCAGATCTTTGATCCGAACGCGGATCTGAACACATCCTCCGCCTATGTGACGGAGGGGCAGCGGTCCGGTCTGGCGGGGGCCAACGGAAGAACCGAAGTCACGAATTACGGCGTCAAATGGCTCACTTCATACGGAAACGATTGTGAGATAAGCAACGTGCAGATCGCCGCCGCCGGCAATAAAACGGTCGTTCTTTACGAACTCAGCCGCAATAATGTCTATGATGGAGTCTGGTACATACTGCTTGACAATAACGGGAATGTCACCGGATCCGCCTCGCTTTTCAGTTCCGACGCCAGACTCAACCCCTGCGAAATGCCCGTATACGCCGAAGGCAGGATCTGCTGGGTGGGCAATAAATATGACGATCCGGGCTCCGGACTGTATCTTTATCAGCTTGACCCGGATTCAAAGGGAAGTGAAAGCGCGGATACAAAGACCGGCGACGTCAACGGAGACGGCGATATTCTTGCAGATGACGCGCGTCTCGCCCTGCGCTTTTCCGCAAAGCTTGAAAAGCTTACCGACATACAGAAAAAGGCCGCCGACACGGACGGCAACGGGCAGGTACTCGCGGACGACGCCAGGCACATACTAAGAGCCTCCGCAAAACTCGAGGATCCCTCGGATTGGGGCAGGAAACAGGAAGATCCCTCCGGTCCCAAGGAAGACGACGATCCGATAACTGCGTACGAGCGGGAAGTGATCAGGCTGATAAACGCGGAACGAGCCAAAAGGAACCTTTCCGGGCTGAAGGAAAGCAAGACGATCTCCGCGCTGGCGAGGCAGAAAGCGCTGGATAAATTCAATAACACCTCCGTCGCCGGAGATACGGGAGATTCGCTCGACAAAGCGGGCGTAAACTGGAACCGTCTCGCAGAAAGCAACGTGATGGGAAGCAAGACGCCCGCGGAAACGGTGGACTACTGGATAAACTCTTCCGGTTTCTCGGCAAACATCCTGGATCCAGACTGCAAAATGATCGGCGTGGGCTACTGCCCGCAGGGCGGCATCTGGACGCAGATACTTGTGTGGTAAGCGGAATACGACGTAATAACCGCGTTTTTACATCCATGCGATATAAAGGCAATACCGCACGCCGTAATCATGCGGTATTGCCTGAATTCCGGAGGGGGCAAAAGTCTCCTCCGTTTTTTGTTCAGACAAGAAAAAACGCGAAGCGCAGCACGCTTCCGAAAAACACTTGATATTTCAATAACATTAGTATATAATATCATAGAAGTATATTATTCGGAAGCGAGGCGTTTTATTTTGGGTGATACGATCAACTTCAACAAAGTCATAGGAGAGGACGGCAGCATCGACATAAAGACAAGGCTGCGCTATATCTATCAGGCTCTTTACGAAAAGGGCTACAATCCTACCGACCAGATAATAGGCTATCTTATATCCGCCGACCCGGCTTATATCACCGGGTATAAAAACGCGCGCCGGGAAATAATGAAAATCGACCGCTACGACCTGATGCGCGATATGCTCAGGGAGTATCTTGAAACAAATAAAGGAGGTTAAGATATGGCAGCTAAAGAACCCGATCTGAAGGAAGCCTCAAACGGCATCCTTATGTATAAAGACAAACCGCTCGTCAGAGTCGGCAATATCGTATATTACGGATACAGATCCGATCCGTATTCCATAGAGATCGAAATACTCTCGACCGAAAAGGCGCTGGACGCCTCGGGATCGGAAACGGGTCTCGATCTGTCGGACAGGGTCAGCCTCCGGCTCATGCGCAACGAACCGGACGGAACCCAGACCGTTATGAGCAGCGCCGAACAGAACGGGCTGTCGGGCGCTATAGACATCGCAAGATCATGGCTGGCAAGATTCAGCCGATAATACCATAAAAGGAGAAACACTATGGGACTTTTAAAAGCAGGCGTCGGCGCTCTCTCGGGCGTACTTGCCGACCAATGGCGTGAGTATTTCTACTGTGAGGCTCTGTCCGCAGACGTTCTGGCAGTCAAAGGCGAGAAGCGCACCGGCGGAAGATCTTCCAACAAGCGCGCGAGCGACAACATCATCTCCAACGGCTCCATCATAGCCGTTGCGGACGGTCAGTGCATGATGATAGTAGAGCAGGGCAAAGTCGTGGACCTCTGCGCCGAACCGGGCGAGTTCGTCTATGACACCTCCACCGAGCCGTCCATCATGTACGGCGGACTCAAAAAGGAAAACATCCTCGCATCCCTTAAAACCATCGGCAGGCGTTTCACCTTCGGCGGCGACACCGGGAAGGATCAGCGAGTCTACTATTTCAACACCAAGGAGATCCTCGGCAACAAATACGGCACGGTCAACCCGATCCCCTACAGAGTCGTCGATACCAACATCGGGCTCGATATGGACATAGCCCTGCGCTGCAACGGCGAATACTCCTACAAGATCGTCGATCCGCTGGCGTTCTACGCCAAAGTCTGCGGCAACGTGGAGGAGGATTACAAACGCGATAATCTGGCAAGTCAGCTTCGCACCGAGCTTCTTACGGCGCTTCAGCCGGCAATCGGCAAGCTGTCGGAGCTGGGCATCAGGTACAGCGCCATCCCGGCTCACACCACCGAGATCACCAAAGAGCTTAACGAACAGCTCTCCGTCACCTGGACCGAGCTTCGCGGCATCGAGGTAGTATCCTTCGGCATCAACTCCCTCAACGCCTCCGAGGAGGACGAGAAGCTCATCAAGATGGCTCAGCGCAACGCCATCATGCGAGACCCGACCATGTACGCGGCCCAAATGGGCGGCGCGGCAGCTCAGGCGATGCAGGACGCCGCGAACAATCCGAACGGCGCCATGATGGGCTTTGCCGGCGTAGGCATGGCCATGAACGCCGCCGGCGGCATGGGCAACGCCGCCAGCCTTTTCGCAATGGGTCAGCAACAGGCTCAGCAGCCCGCCGCTCCTGCACCTCAGGCAGCTCCCGTTCCTCCCGCCGCAAACGCATGGACCTGCTCCTGCGGCGAGAAAAACACAGGCAAATTCTGCACCTCCTGCGGCAAACCCAAGCCGGCTGACGGCTGGACCTGCGAGTGCGGCACGGTCAACCAGGGCAAGTTCTGTCAGAACTGCGGCAAAAAAAAACCCGCTGACGCCCCGCTTTACAAATGCGACAAATGCGGCTGGACCCCCGATGATCCGTATCATCCGCCGAAATTCTGCCCCGAGTGCGGAGACGTGTTTGATGAGCGGGACGCAACCTGATAAATAATTCAGAGATTGGAGCGTGGAGAGTAAAGAGTGAAGTTATTTGCGCGGAAGTGAACTTGCTGTTTTGTATGTTTACAGCGCGCCGATATAAGACAGAAACCATAACTCCACTCTCAACTCTCCGCAATCCACTCATAAAAAAACTCCGATTTTCACTCTCCAAACTCTGTACAGGAGAATAATATGGCTGATCTTTATCAATACAAATGCCCCAACTGCGGCGGCAACATCAAATATTCACCCGCATCCGGTTTTGAGTGCGAATCCTGCGGCAGTGTGTTTGATAAGAAGGTGCTTGACGATTACAAAGCCGCAATGGACCAGAAAAACGGCGCGGAGATCCCCGGCGAGGCTGCCGGAGCCGAAACCGGGCCTGTGACCGACGGCGGCGATTACAACTGGTCTGACGCCTCTTCAAACGACACGCTCAATGTCGAAAAGCTGTTCAAATGCCAGTCATGCGGGGCGGAGGTAGTGGGCGACGCCACGACAGTCGCATCACAGTGCCCCTACTGCGGCAGCCCGGTGGTTGTCATGAACATGGCGAACGGCATAAACAAGCCGGATTTCGTCATTCCCTTCAAACTCGACGAAAAGCAGGCGGGCGAAGCCCTCAAGTCTCTGTACAAAGGCAAGCACTTTATCCCCAAGGCGTTCAGTCTGACAAACAAGATCAAAGAGATCAAACCCATGTACGTCCCCTTCTGGCTGTTCGACTGCGATGCTAAAGCCGACTGTCTGTACGACGCCACGCGCGTATCGCACTGGAGCGACTCCAACTATAACTATACACGCACCGAGCATTACGACGCGCGCAGAACAGGCACCATGCGCTTTGACCGCATACCGGTGGACGGATCCTTCAAAATGGACGACGCCTATATGGACAGTATCGAGCCCTTCGACTATTCGGGACTGCTCGATTTTGATCCGGCGTATCTCTCCGGATATCTCGCGAACAAATACGATATGGACGCCAAAGCCTGCTTCCCGAGAGCCGAGGAGCGCATCAAACAGACCGTACAGCGCGAGTTCGCAAAAACGGTCACGGGGTATCACGGCGTGACCGCACGCAGCACGAATATTCAGGCAGACGACGGCTCCTACCGCTATGCTCTCCTGCCTGTATATATGGTCACGACAAAATACAACGGCAAGCTTTACACCTTCGCGATCAACGGTCAGACAGGGAAGGTCACCGGGCAGATTCCCTGCGACAAAACAAAATACTGGCTGACTTTCGCCGGTATCGCGGCGGCGATCATCGCCGTGGCTCAGATAATTGTTCTGTAAAGGAGGCGGCGGCATGAAAAGATATCTTTCAATAATATTCGTCCTCGCCCTCCTTTTGTTATCCGTTATTCCCGCTTTCGCGTCCGAAGCAGATGACTATACTATCTATGACGCCGGCGATACCGCGGACGGTACAAACGCGGACTTTGCAGAGATACTCTCCGGACCGGTTGACATCCTGAACGAAAGCGTTTCCATCGTGTCCGACACGACGGATGACTTCTATACCATCGCGGGCAACGCCCTTGGGATCGCCGACGCGGCGACCGCCACTCAGAAAATAGAAGGCAGCGTGGTCGATATGGCTGAACTACTGTCCGACGATGAGGAAGCGGCGCTGAAAAGACACATCGCCGGCATCCGTGAGAAGTACGAGTTCGACATAGTTATAGTCACAACGCCGTCTACCTACGGCAAGGATATAATCTCCTACAGCGACGACCTCTACGATTACAACGGCTACGGCGCAGGCGGGAACAGGGACGGAATACTGTTCTGCGTCAACCTGAACGAAGGCGCCGGAGAAGGCAACAGAGACTATTACACATCCACCCGCGGATTCGGCATAACCGCCTTTACTGATTATGCAATCGAAGACTCAGAATCTGTTATAAACGCGGCGGTCCTTCCGTACCTTGCCGACGGCGATTGGAACGGCGCGTTCAACAAGTATCTCGATCTGGCGGACAGATTCCTCGAGGAAGCAAAAAAAGGCAAGCCTTACGACATTTTCCATCGCTATAAAACTACCGGAGCCATAATTATGGGCGAGGTGATCGCCGTCGGCGTCGCCGCACTTATCGCGCTCCTTCTCGTGTCAAAGCTCAAGAAGAGCCTCAACACCGCGATAGTGAAGACCGACGCTCACGACTACGCCAGGGGCGGAGCGGTCCTTACGCAGAGTTCTGACAGATTCAGGACCGCGAACGTCGTCAGGACAAAAATCGAGCAGAACACCCGTTCCGGCGGCGGCGGCGGTGGAGGATCCTCTACCCATACAAGTTCCAGCGGCGCTTCTCACGGCGGCGGCGGCGGAAAGTTTTAATGAAGGAATAAATGGCAATGTAAAAAATCCAAATATTTACATTCCTGTTTACAAATTACCAATGGAATGAATATAAATACGTTACAGAAAGAAGGGAACTGAATGATACTCACTTTGGATGAACTTAAATCAAGAATAACGCCGATTGCGGAAAAATACAAATTGAGGGCGGTATATCTGTTCGGTTCCTACGCCCGAAACGAGGCGAGCGAAGACAGCGACGTCGATATCCTGATCGACAGAACCGGTTCGGTTATTCGCGGATTATTCGATATGGGCGGACTGTACAATGATCTGCGGGACAGCATCGGCAAAGAGATAGATATCGTCACCACTCAAACGCTTGAACAGAGCAGCACAAGACGGCGGTCGCCCTTATTCGTTGAAAATCTTTATTCAGAGAGGATTGCCATATATGAATAAAGGCGATCTGCAAAGAATACAACATATCAAAACCTATTGCGAAGATATAAACGGTTTTGTTGAGCGATTCGGGAACGACTTAAAGCTGATGTTCTGTAATCACGTCCTGGAAAATGCAGGATAACAAACGCTCCGAAAAATGCGATCGGCGGTTGTCAGTCTGACAACCGCCGGTTTGCCTTATTCTCAGAACAACGTTTCCTGTCCGAAAAGCTTCATGAGCAGACTTACGAACCCGCCTCCGAAAAGATCCAGAATGGCGTCGATAATGGTTCTGAATGACATATTATCCACTTCCCTTTCTTTTTTTATTATTTTACATCATTTGCCTCTTGTTGTCAAGACAACACCTTGACTTATTCCGCAGAATTGACTACAATACTAACAGTATAAACAAATTATGGCAGGTGGGAAGTATATGAACAGTACAACATTATCAAAACAGCGGTATTCGGGGCCGGAGGTGCTGCGCATACTTGCTATGCTGATGATCATCGCCGGGCATCTTTCGACGGCGAACAGCTGGAGTTTCACGACCGGCTCTCTTAATACCGTCGCGCTGTCGGTTTTTGCCGCCGGAGGACAGGCCGGGGTCGTAATGATAATAATGCTGACCGGTTTTTTCGGCATAAAGGCGGGAGCAACGCATAAAAAGGCTTTCATACTCATCGTCGAAACCGTGTTTTACAGCGTTCTGACATATCTTGTCTCCTGCGCTCTCGGCGCGAATATGTTCAGATCGAAGTACATCTTCTTTTCTTTGGTCCCGCTCATCACAAACCGTTCCTCAACGTGGTTCATCACGCTCTATCTGCTGCTTTACGCGCTGATCCCCCTGCTCAACGCCGGAATAAACAGACTTACGCAAAGGCAGCATCTTATGACCATCCTGCTGTTTCTGTTCGTCTGGTCCGTTCTGCCCAATACATATGAAGCTTTCTTCCCTCTGCAGAACCACGGCTATTCGTTCCTCTGGGCGTTTGTACTTATGTATCTGATCGGCGCGTATTTAAGGACGTATCCCTCAAGACTGAATGATCGCCGGATGTTGACCTGCGGGCTTCTCCTGCTGACCGCGGCGGCTCTGATAACCGGCAAGATCGTTACGGTCTTTGAGATCCGGACCGGGTCCATATGGATAAACCGTATATTGCGGATCATTCTTGCCTTATGCACGGACGGCTCCATGCGCGGACCGCTTGTGATCCTTTTCGGGGTTCTCTGCCTGACGCTGTTCACAAATATACGGGGTCAGGCGCCGAAGATACTGCGTCTGATATCCGGTTCGATCTTCGGCGTTTATCTGCTCCATGAGAGCTCATGGCTGAACCGCCGGATGTGGGACGATGTATTCCGCATAACCGATCACGAAAGTTCCCGGTTCTTTGTTTTGTACGCGATCCTTACCGTCCTTATAATTTTCGCGGTATGTTCCGCTGTTGATATACTGCGCAAGCTGCTGCTTGAACAGCCGGTCATCAATTCAAAGCTGTTCGCAAAAGCCGCCGGGCGGGTGAAGACGCTGTATGACGGCGCGACGGACAAACTCCATATAGGCAGAGGAAACAACTCCGGGGTACCGCATGAATAACAGACTCAACTTCGCGTCGGACTACACGCAGGGCGCGCATCCGGACATTATAACAGCGCTCGCCCGGACGAATCTTGATTTCTCGCCCGGCTACGGCACGGACGATTTCTGCGAAAGGGCGCGGAATAAAATACGCGCCGCCTGCCGCGCGGAAAACGCGGAAGTATACTTCCTGTCCGGCGGCACGCAGACGAATATGGTGATGCTGGACGCGATTCTGCGCTCCTACGAGGGCGTGATAAGCGCTGATACCGGCCACATCGCCGCGCACGAGGCGGGCGCCGTCGAGTTCACGGGGCACAAAGTGCTGCCTCTGCCGCACGATCTGGGCAAACTGAACGCCGATACGGTAAACGGCTTCTGTGAATGCTTTTACGCCGACGGCAACTATGAACACATGGTCACGCCAGGCGCGGTCTATATCTCGCAGCCGACGGAGTTCGGTACTCTTTATTCCCTCGCGGAGCTTGAAGCTCTGCGCTCGGTCTGCGATAAATACGGCATGCGTCTGTACCTGGACGGAGCGAGACTGGCGTACGCCCTGGGATACGGCGAAAACGACGTTTCGCTGCCGGATATCGCCCGCCTTTGCGACGCTTTTTATATCGGAGGCACAAAATGCGGCGCCCTGCTGGGAGAAGCGGCGGTCATTCCGCAGCCGTCCCCCTCGCTCCGCTTTTTCACTCAGATGAAACGGCACGGCGCGCTTCTCGCCAAGGGCAGGGTGCTCGGTATCCAGTTCGAGACGCTGTTTGCGGATGATCTGTATATGAGGATCGGCGCCCCCGCCGTCCGGCAGGCGGAGAAGATAAAACGGATTCTCAGGAAGTCCGGATATACCCTGTACATTGACTCCCCCACAAATCAGATTTTTATGCTGCTTACAGATAAGGAATACGGCAGACTGTCCGAAAAACTGATAATGAGTTTCTGGGAAAAACCCGACGATACCCACACCGCCGTCAGGATCGCGACAAGCTGGGCCACGACGGACGATGACGTTGACAGGCTGATCCATGAATTGACGGTTGACTTGTGACAGCCTGAGGGACCGTCGCGGAGCAACCCAAAACTCCACTCTCCACTCTCAAAGATTGCCACGGAGGTAAGAAATGACAAAGATCTGCTCTTTTTTTTGCATGCTCCTCGCGCTGCTCGCATATCTTTTCGGGCTGAACGCGAAAATAAAATACGACCCGGCGAAATACTCGGACGAGCTGCCCTCCAGCGTTGTCGAAGGCAGCGTGCGGGTGGAGCTGCTCAGCGACAGCCTTGTCCGTATAGAGGCGGAAGGTCCGAAGGGTTTTGAAAACCGACCATCTTTCACGGTCTCGAAACGCGCGGGCTGGGACGAGGTCCCGTTCACCGATTCCGTTTCCGAAGGCTTCCGCGTTATCGCGACCGGGGATTACACGGTATACGTGCCCCTGGGGGCAAAGGATGCGACGGGCTGCCGCATCGTGTCAAAGAACGGCGAAGAGCTCTGGCGTTTTGAGACGGACACGACAGGCAAGGTTGTGCTGCCATCCCCCTCGGACGAGCTGAAAAGCTGGTATTTCACCGATTCGCCACGCGTCATCCCGTCGGAAGCGGGCTATTCCAACACTCTTAACACCGCGAAATACAACGGCTGGGACCTTGACAACAAGGCTCAGGACATCTTCGTATTCCTGCCGCAGGGCGATTATAAGACTTTCACAAAGGACTTTACCGATCTTACCGGCAAACCGGAGATGATCTCCCTTAACCTGCTGGGCTACTGGGATTCCCGTTATTATGAATACACGCAGGATACCGCCTGGCAGCAGATACAGGACTATTACGACCGCGGTTATCCCCTGGACGTGCTGGTCATAGACACCGACTGGCGTCAGCAGGTGGCGAACCGCGGAACAGGCTACACCATCAGCCGCACGCACTTCCCCACTTTCGAGCTGTTTGCGCAAAACGCGCATAAGGAGGGCGTCGCCCTCGTGTTCAACGACCATCCGGAACCCACGCCGAACAACACGAACCTGCTGGAGCCCTATGAAATATTCTACCGGTCTTCCAACCTTCAGAGGATACTCTCGAAAGGACTGGATTACTGGTGGTACGACCGTAACTGGTGGACCACGGTCAATCCCGTGGACGATGGGCTTTCCCGCTACGTAACCGGCATGTACGCCTATCAGTGGATCACGCGGGAATACTACGAGGACGACGCGAAGCGCCTGCTGCCGTCCGGAGATTCATATGCGCGCAGACCGCTTATCATGGCGAACGTCGACGGCATAAACAACGGCACTTACGAATATCCCTCCGAATTGGCGGCGCACCGCTACACCCTGCAGTGGACGGGGGACATAGGCACGTCTGCGGACTCCCTGCGGCAGGAAATATCCAATATGACTTTCCTCGGCATAGGCAGCCTGCTGCCCTACACCAGCTCCGACCTGGGCGGTCATACTTCGGAGGTCACGCCGGAACAATACGTCCGCTGGCTCCAGTACGGCGCGCTCTCGCCCATCATGCGCGTCCACTGTACAAAGCCGTATTCGCGCATGCCGTGGTTATACGGCGAACAGGTCGAAGCCGTCGCACACACCTATACCGACCTGCGCTACCGCCTGCTGCCGGTGTACTATTCCCTCGTCCACGAGAATTACGAGACCGGACTGCCGCTGCTGCGCCGCCTTGACGTGAGTTATCCGCAGTACAGCGAGTCCGACCGCGACGACGAATATCTTATCGGCGATTCCCTGCTGGTCGCGCCGATCGCGGACGCCGAGCCAACCTGCGAGGATTATACTTTTACTTCCGACGGTCAGGCGGGACTCCGGGGTGAGTTTTTCCCGAACGAAGACTTTTCCGGCGAACCGGAGATCGTCACGCACGACGAGCGCATAAACTTCGACTGGGTTTACGAAGCGCCCAACGGACTCTCCGTTTCCGATTACTTCACCGCCCGCTGGACGGGTCAGCTCAAAGTCGGCGAAAAGCCGATGTACTTCACGGCATACGCCGACGACGGCGTATGCGTATGGATCGACGATGAAAAAGTCATAGACGGCTGGGATACCTTCAATACCACCTTCCGCACAGACTGGCTGGAGGCAGGCTCGACGCACAGCTTCAAAGTGGAATACTGCGACGGAAACAATCACGCGCATATATATCTGAACGCATATACCGAAGGGGACGTCAGCCGCAATGTCTTTCTGCCGGACGGCGTCTGGACGGACGTCTGGACCGGCGAAAAGTACGCGGGCCCCGTTACGGTCACGGTCAGTCATCCTCTTGATACTTCGCCCCTGTTCGTACGGCAGGGCTCCGTGCTCCCGCTGGCGGACAATATGAAAAACACGAACGCCGGCGACTGGAGCCATATCACTCTGGAGGTTTTCCCATCCACGGACGCCGAGGGGAACGTCACCCTTTATGAAGACGACACGAACACTGTCGCTTATAAGAACGGCAAATTCCGCACGACGGATATCACTCTCTCCGGCAGCAAAGTCCAGACGCTGACGATAAACCCTGCGGAAGGCGACTTCACCGGCCCGAGAGCCTTTTCCGGGCGGGAATGGACCGTGCGCGTCCACGCCCGCGACGACTGGGGGCGTATGACCGCCGCGACGCTGAACGGCTCGCCCGTCGGTTTCACCCTGATCGGACGCGACTCCGACGCCTCCCCGCTCGCGATCACCGGCGGAGCGAGGGACGCCGACGTTTATGAGCTTACGTTCAGATCGGACGTTCACGATAAAAACGTACTGACTTTCACATTCGACTCAGCGGCGCCGGATGAAACGAACGGCGGCTACGACGCTTCCTGTGCGGATATATCAGTTGATGTGACGAAGCTCGACAAAGCAGACGCAACTCTTACTGTCGGATCCGATGCAAAAGACTATCTTATCTGCGCTGCGGATACCCTCATGACCGAGGTCAGGAAGACAGGCGGCGACGGCAGCATCGGCGATATCGAAGTCACCGGCAGCAAATGGGTGTTCAACGACAACTACGATATCAGCTGGACGGGCGGCGATACTCAGGCGGGCGGCTCCACCGACTGCGGGATCGCAAGCTCCCGCGCCATACGGACCGTGTTGCATCCCGGAAGCGACGGCACTTTTACTCTCCGGCTGGGCGGGTACAAGTCCGTTGCGCAGCTCACAGTACGCGACCGCGCCGGGAACGCGAAAACCGTATCCTTCGGCGACATAAACGGGAACTATTACCGTGAAATAACGATATCTGCGGAAGGCAGCAGCGAACTGAAGGTCACTTATTCTCTTCTTTGCGGAGACAATATCACGGCTGCGGCGATCGTGAGCTGACGTCCGGACGTATAAGATCACGGCGCCGAATAATGTGCAATGTGCAATCAGCAATGTGCAATGAATTAGGTTTTTGATTTTATATATTGCCGCTTCAGATTCGTATGGTTGTAAGCTTAATGCCGCGAATCAATATACCTTTTCGCTTGCGAAAATGAACCGCAACTGCACATTGCACATTGTTAATTGCACATTGTTATAACCGTTTCTTCAATGATAAACAGAAAGGCACCAATATGACGAAGGTCTTCTTCGCGCTGCTGTCCCTTGCAGCCCTTCTGTTCATGTCGGGCTGCGACGCATACAGCTCAAAATACAACGCGTTCCTGCTGGTGCATTCCAATACGCCTGAATCGGCGTTCATGCAGTTTGACACGTTCAAGGGGACGATGGTATTCAGACTCAAAAGCAAATATGACAACGAAAAGCTTAAATACTCCGCAAAACTCGGCGCCGGTTCCGCAAACGTAGACTATGATTATGACGGACAGAAAACGGGGCTTTTCTCCGTAAAAGAGGGCGACGATCTCCGGGAAACCGACGTTTATGTCGGCAAAGGAAGAGTGTACGTGATAGTGGAGACGGACGGAGAATGTAAAGAGGGAGACTTCAACTTTGAAATATATTACTGATCTTCATTACGGCCCTGCCGAGAGGCAGGTAGTTGACCTGTGCCTGCCCGACGGCGCATCCGGGGATACGGGGCTCGTCCTCTTTATCCACGGCGGCGCCTGGGTCGCGGGCGATAAAAAATACCACGAAAAAGACACCGCTGACATTGCGGAAAAATGCGGCTGCGCGGCGGCTGCCATGAATTACCGCTATCTGTCGCTGAGAGTACGGATGAGCGATATCGTCGACGATATCACCTCGGCGCTGTCCGCCCTGAAAGACGAAGCGAAAAAGCGCGGCGTGAACCTGAACAAGGTCCTGTTTACCGGTATATCCGCCGGCGCGCACCTGTCCATGCTGTACGCCTACAGATACGCCGATATCTCGCCCATAGAGCCGGCGGCGGTGGTAAGCCGCTGCGGTCCGGCGGACCTGGCGGATGAGAATTTCTATAACGGCACACTCGCGGATATGCCGGTCAAATCCGTTGCAAGGCTGTTCGCTTTCGGCGGCGGGATACGCACTGCCGATTTCATGGTCATGAGCCCGGAGGAACGCGCACTCGCCGTAAAGCCCTTCTCCCCCATATGCCACGTCAGCAAAAACTCGGTGCCCACAGTGCTCGCGCAGGGGCTTAAGGATACGATCGTGCCGTATACCAACGCCATCTCCATGAATACGGCTCTTGAAGAGTACGGCGTGCCCCACCGGCTGATCACATACCCTAATTCCGGACACGGACTGGATAAAGATCCTGACCAGAACGAAAAGACCGGCGCGCTGCTTATCGAATACGCGAAATCAATGTGCAATCAGCAATGTGCATTGTGTAATTACGAACTTGGAACTCAGAACTAATGATCTCATTCTTCACCGCTCATTCTTATTTATTCTCCCAGATCTTCGGCTTTACCGCCATGGGTCTGGCGATACTTACCTACCAGTTCAACAAACAGAGAACGGTAAATCTGATGCTTATGGCAGTCGCCGCGATGTGGTGCCTGCACTACGCGGCGCTTGGACTTTATACCCCTATAGCCATGAACGCGCTGAACGTAGTGCGCGCCGGGATATACAGCAAATTCGGAAAAAATACGGATAAAAAATATATGCTCATACCGGCTCTGTTCTGTGTCGCGGCATGCGTTCTGACTGCCGTCACCTGGACCGGTCCTTTGGTGCTTCTGCCCGGCGCGGCGTCCGTATCCGCGTCGATAGCAAACTGGCAGACGGACACGAAAAAGCTGCGCGCCCTGACCGTACCGGTCTGCGTCTGCTGGCTTATCTATAACGCGGTGAACAGATCCATCGCAGGAGTATGCAACGAGACGTTCACTCTCATATCAATAGCGGTGGCGTTTTTCAGATACGACCGGAAATCAGCTGAAAGCTGATGTTTTGCGTGTCGAGTTTTGTGCTTAAAAGATGTTTTTTAAATGATTACAAAATTGTAACACTGTTTGTATTCACGCAACGGTTATGCTATATTTATTTATAATCAATAAAATGGATTATCGAAGATCGGGATCCGCGTATGAAGACCTCAAAAGGGCGACAATATCTTGACGACTTCAAAAAAGCGCCCGGCGGGGAGTACGTCTGGACCGGGCAGGTTTTTGTTATCTCAGCCCCGAGACGCGCGACGGTCACACTCGCCGCGCTGAGCTTTGCAGCCGCGGCAGCTGTCATCGGCTCGGGCTGCGTGAACGCCGCCGGGATGAACAATTCTTTTTACGTTATCATCCCGTATATTCTGGAGATTTCTGCCGTATTTGCACTCTGTTGGCAGACGGTGAAACTGTGTATTGCCGGCGGAAAAATCAAAGCCTATATAAAAGATTCGGCGGAAAAATATCTGCCCGCCGCTGCTATGGGACTTATCATCGCGTCCGTTCTCGGTTTCGTCGCTTCGACCGTGTTCATCATTCTTAACGGAACCGGGGGGAAACCGGCTCTGTGCGTGGTGTATATAGGTCTGAAGTCTGTGGAAACGGGATTGGGAATCGCTCTTTTCAGATTCGTCAAAATAATCGGATGGAAGCAAATCAACTAGCAATGTGTAATGTGCAATTGCGGCGAATAAGGTCACAGCCGTTTGCATTACACCGCCCCGTCAACATCCGGACAAAACCTGCCGGGGCGGAAGAAAGTATACTGCTGTTCAATCTGAAGCGCAATTGCACATTTCACATTGCAAATTGCACATTAAAACAGTCATTTCTTGGCAAATGCCAAACAGCATAAAAATAATATGAAAGGAAGCCTGAAGAAATGAAAAAAGTACTTGCGATATTAGTCGCTCTCGTAATGGCTCTTGCCGTTCTTTCCGCCTGCGGAGGCGGCGGCGGCGGTGAGGACGCCTCCGGCACGTCCGGCAAAGACTCCGCAAATGACGGGTCTAAGCCGCTGGTAGTCGGTTATTCCAACTTTTCCAGCAAATTCTCCCCCTTCTTCTCCGAAACAGCTTATGACCAGGACGTCTGGGCAATGACGTCTGTCAACCTGCTGGACGTCGACCGTCTCGGCGCGATCGTGGAGAAAGGCGTTTCCGTTGAAAAGATCCCTTACAACGGCACGGATTACGAATATCCCGGCATGGCGGACCTGACCATCACCGAAAACGCTGACGGCACCGTCGATTATGACTTTGCCCTGCGCGAGGGCGTGACCTTCTCGGACGGCGAGCCCCTGACCGCGGACGACGTCATTTTCACGATGTACGTTTTCGCCGACCCGACCTATAACGGCAGCGGTACTTTCTTCTCGCTGCCCATCGAGGGTATGGAAGCATACAGAAGCGGTATGGACACTCTTGCCAACCTGATCTTCGCAGCCGGCAGAGACGCAACCGATTTCACCCTCTTCACCGAGGAGGAATACAACGATTACTGGACCAAGTATGACGCTTCCACCGCTGCTCTCGCCAAGGACATCATTGATTACTGCCTTGCCGAGGGTTACGCAACGGACGCCGCGGGCGCAGCGAGCGCCTGGGGCTTTGACGGCGCCACCAATGAGGAAGAGCTCGCGGCCGCCCTTTCTGAGGCTTACGGCGCGGACGTAGCCAATATGATCAGCACAGAGGCCGCCACGATCTCCATCGACGATTACTTCCCGAACTTTGAAGATTACTCCGGCAAGGGCGTAAAGACCGGCGACTCCGCCGACAGCATCACCGGCATCCAGAAGACCGGCGATTACGGCGTGAAAGTCAAACTCACCGAGGTTTCCGCTCCCGCCATCTATCAGCTGTCCCTTCCCATCGCCCCCATGCACTACTACGGCGACAAGGCTCTGTACGATTACGACAACAACAGCTTCGGCTTCACGAAGGGCGATCTGAGCGCAGTCCGCGCAAAGACCACCGAGCCCATGGGCGCAGGTCCCTACGTTTTCAACAAATTTGAGAACGGCGTGGTTTACTTCACCGCCAACGACAGCTACTTCCTCGGCGCTCCCAAGATCAAAAACCTCCAGTTCATGGAGACCAACGACACCGATAAGCTCAACGGCGTTATCACAGGCACCATCGATATTACCGACCCGTCCTTCTCCAAGGATACAGCCAAGGCCATTTCCGAAGCGAACTCCAACGGCGAGATTACCGGCGACAAGATCACCACCAGCACGGTCAACAACCTCGGCTACGGATATCTCGGCATCAGCGCACAGAGCGTAAAGGTCGGCAACGATCCTGCGTCCGACGCTTCCAAGAATCTGCGTAAGGCGTTCGCCACCGTATACTCAGTTTACAGGGACGTCACCGTCGACTCCTATTACGGCGAAGCCGCGAGCGTCATCAATTATCCCATCTCCGATACATCCTGGGCTGCTCCGCAGAAGACCGACTCTGATTACGCCATCGCCTTCTCAAAAGACGTCGATGGCAACGATATCTACACCTCCGATATGGACGCCGACGCGAAGGCCGACGCCGCCCTTAAGGCAGCTCTCGGCTACTTCGAGGCGGCCGGCTACACCGTAACGGACGGCAAGGTCACAGCGGCTCCCGAAGGCGCTTCCCTTGAATACGAGGTATGGATCCCCGCCGACGGCGCAGGCGATCACCCGTCCTTTATGATGCTCAACCTCGCTTCCGACGCTCTCAAAACCATAGGTATCACACTGACCGTAAAAGACCTTGCCAATTCATCAGATCTCTGGTCAGGTCTTGAGGCAGGTCAGGTCCCGATGTGGTGCGCGGCTTGGGGCGCGACTCCCGATCCGGATATGTATCAGGTCTATTATTCCGGCATAGAGAGCGGCCAGGAACCCGGCGGCAGCAACTATATGTACGATATAGAGGACGCCGATCTTGACAAACTCATCATCGACGCGAGGGCGTCCCTTGACCAGCCCTACCGCAAGCAGCTTTACAAAGCCGCTCTTGACATCATCGTTGACTGGGCTGTCGAAGTTCCCGTATATCAGCGTCAGAACGCGATCACCTTCTCCACCGAGCGCGTGAAGATCGATACCGTCACTCCCGACATCACCACCTATTACGGCTGGCTGCGCGAGATCCAGAATACCGAGCTCGCGTGACGGAGTAAACACGTTATAAGATACTAACCCTTGGGGCAGGCAGGAGTACCTGTCTGCCCCTTTGGAAATTGGTGGTGAATCATGCGAAAGTATATTATAAGGCGACTGCTGCTTTCCGTAATCATTCTGTTTTTCGTCGCTTTTATCATTTATGCGCTTATGCGCTGTCTGCCGACCTCGTATATAGAAAACGTGGCACGGCAGAGATCGATGACTCCGGGCTCAAAGAGCTTTGAGGAGTGGATGGAGCAGCTTACCGCGGCGTACAACATGGACAAGGGCATAATACCCGGCTTTTTCGGCTGGCTGGGCAATATGCTCCGGGGCAATTTCGGCGACAGCTGGCGCTGGACCGTGCCAGTCGTGGAAAAATTCCACGATACGGTCTGGGTCTCCTTCGCCATGGGCGCCGTGGCATTTGTGCTGGAACTGCTCATTGCCATCCCGCTGGGCATCATCGCGGCGACAAAGCAGTACAGCAAAACAGACTACGCGGTTTCCGTAATTGCGCTGGCAGGCATCTCCCTGCCTACGTTTTTCTTCGCTTCGCTTTTAAAGCTGGTTTTCTCCGTAAAACTGGGCTGGTTCGACCTGTACGGCCTTGTCGGCAGGAATTACGCGCAGCTGGATACCTGGGGACAGCTTCTGGACAAGGCTAAGCATCTCGTGCTTCCGGTCATAACGCTGGTCGTGGTCAGCATGGGCTCGACCATGCGTTTTACACGCACCAACATGCTGGAGGTCCTGAGCGCCGACTACATCCGCACCGCCCGTGCAAAGGGTCTGCCGGAGAGAAAGGTCATTTACAGGCATGCTTTCCGCAATACTCTTATCCCGCTGGTCACCATAATCGGCGGCTCGCTGCCGGGGCTTTTCTCCGGCGCGCTGATCACGGAAACCCTGTTCTCGATCCCGGGTATAGGCTTTGCTTCCTATGAATCGATGGTCGCGGGCGATATACCCTTCTCCATGTTTTACCTGGTGTTCTGCGCGATTCTGACGCTTTTAGGCAACCTACTGGCGGATATACTGTACGCGGTAGTCGATCCGCGGGTCAGGATCTCATAAAGGAGGGAGCATAATGAAGAAGAATAAAAACACCCCCTCCGCTGTAAAGACGAATTATTCGCTGAACGACGACAGGCGCGTAAAGGTGCTGTCTCCCGGCGCGCTTGTGGCAAAGCGTTTCTTCCGCAACCGCCTTGCGGTCACCGGAATGATCGTGCTGATCCTGATGTTTGCTTTTTCTTTTATAGGCGGCGTGGTAAGCCCGTATAAACAGGACCAGAAATTCTACCGGATCGATCAGCAGAGCAAGGTGTTCGCCGCCGCTGTCAAAAACGAGGAATGGCGGTATACCGCCCGCGACAGCGAAAAATTCACAGGCATAGTACAGGCGCAGACCTTCCTCGCGATCACAAAAAACAACGAAACGTTCTCTTACAAAAACATCGAGTATTCTCTCTCCAAGCTCGCGGAGGATTTCTACGCCGTCTACACGGATGACGAACTTATCGGCATTGCCGCAAAAGAGCAGATCAACTCCTCCATATCCAACGAAAAGTTTTCCTTTGATTTCACATACAGTGCGCTGCTTGCCAGAGCAAATGGCGACGCCGGTTTTGAATGCGAAGGACAAACATATACGATCGACGACGAAGGAGTCGTGTTCGGTCCCGCCGGAGAAGAAATCGCTTATGTCAGCGAATATATCGTACGCGCTGTCATGGGCGACGTGTTCCTGACCCGCGAGTTTAAAACCGCCCTGACGGAAGAGCTCGAAAGGAACGCCTCGGAGTTTTCTTTCACCGAAGAGGACGGCAGTGTTTCGGAATACGTACTCCAATATAATGCCGGCACAAAAGCATGGGACATCATGAAAGAGACCGACACTACTGTGTTTGATTCCTACGCGACCCCGTCAAATGAACACTGGCTAGGCACGGACCGCAACGGCATGGATATGCTTACGCGGCTTATGTACGGCGGCAGGGTGTCCCTTCTTATCGGCTTTATCGTCGTGTTCATCGAATCCGTCATCGGAGTCATAATGGGCGGAATCTCAGGCTACTTCGGCGGCTGGGTGGACAACCTTATCATGCGTATAGTCGATATTTTCTACTGTATACCCACGCTGCCCGTCATAATCATTTTGGGCGCCGCCATGGATGCCGCGAACGTGGCTTCTTATCTTCGTATGGTCTATCTCATGCTGATACTCGGATTTTTCGGCTGGGCGGGCACGGCAAGGCTTGTGCGCGGGCAGATACT
The DNA here is from genome assembly GCA_024699005.1 of Clostridia bacterium. Next base: position 26,934 of record JAILQN010000058.1, on the reverse strand, counting down.
CTCCCTGCGCGAGCAGGAGTTCATGACAGCGACCGAAGCCACGGGCATCAGCGCGTTCAGAAGGATATTCAGGCACCTTATACCCAACGTCATCCCGCAGCTTATCGTAGTCATGACCATGGGGCTGGGATCCACGATACTGACCGAAGCGACACTCTCCTTCCTGGGTCTTGGCGTACGCTTCCCCTTTGCATCCTGGGGCAACATCATTAACGACGTCAACAACGTATTCGTGCTTACCCATTACTGGAACATCTGGATCCCCGCAGGCGTGCTGCTTATGGTCACCGTGCTGGCATTCAACATAGTGGGCGACGGTCTCAGAGATGCGTTCGACCCGAAAATGAAACGCTGAGGAGGGAACATCATGGCACACAGAACCGATCACATTTATCTCTCCGCAAAGGAATCACGCCGTATATCCCGCGAGAACCGCAAGGTGACCTCGAAACTCGAGAAACAACACAAACGCAAAAACGTGCGCGAGGAAGAATACCTTACCACCATGCATGACCCCGCGAACACTCTTGAGATAGACGATCTTCACACCTACTTCTACACCGACGTGGGCACGGTCAAGGCGGTCGACGGCGTCACTTTCGAAGTGCCCACGGGCAGGACCGTCGGCGTGGTGGGCGAATCCGGCTGCGGCAAATCCGTAACGAGCCTGTCCATCATGCAGCTGCTTCAACGGCCGCAGGGACAGATAGTCAGCGGCGCAGTGCGCCTGAATCTCGGCGCGAAAGCGTACGATATAGCGAAAACACCCATGGAGGCGATGCAGCACATCCGGGGAAACCAGGTCTCCATGATATTTCAGGAACCCATGACCAGCCTCAACCCCGTGTTCCGTATCGGCGCGCAGATAAACGAAGTCCTTGAGCTGCATAATGAAGAGGGTAAAAACAAAGATGAGATACACAAGCGCACAAAAGAACTGCTGGAGATGGTAGGCATCGCCAATTCCGAAGGCGTTTACAACATGTTCCCGCACGAACTCTCCGGCGGAATGCGGCAGCGTGTCGTCATCGCCATGGCCCTGGCGTGCAACCCGAGACTGATCATAGCGGACGAACCGACCACAGCCCTCGACGTCACGATCCAGGCGCAGATACTTGATCTTTTGCGGCAGCTGAAGGATAAGATCAACTCGTCCATCATGCTGATAACCCACGATCTGGGCGTCATAGCGGAGATGGCAGATTACGTGGTCGTTATGTACGCAGGCAAGATCGTGGAAAAAGGCACGGCAAAGGAAATCTTCTCTAATCCATGCCACCCGTATACGATAGGACTTATGGCGAGCAAGCCGGTGGTCGGCAAGCAGGTCGACTCCCTCTATTCTATTCCGGGCAAAGTGCCCAACCCCGTAAACATGCCCGATTACTGCTATTTCAAAGACCGCTGCGAAAAATGCGTTGCCCGCTGCGACGGCGAATACCCGCGGGAGATCAGCCTTTCACCCACACATAAGGTCACTTGTTACAGATATTATGATAAACAGGAGGACGGCAGCGATGAGTAAAAAGGTCGAAGAAAACAGTGCATTCACTCCCATCGAACCGGATCCGCAGTACATCCTTCAGGTCAACGCCCTGAAAAAATATTTTCCGATAAAAAGCGGCATGCGTATCGTCGGGCAGGTCAAAGCGGTGGACGGCGTGACCTTCAACCTGAAACGCGGCTCCTGCATGGGGCTCGTGGGCGAATCCGGCTGCGGCAAGACCACCACCGGACGCACGATACTGCGCCTGTATAAAGACAAGACCGACGGGCAGGTGCTTTTTGATGGCAAAGAGGTCTTTGATTACTCTGCGAAAGAACTGCGCGCCCTGCGTCCGCAGATGCAGATAATCTTTCAGGATCCGTTCTCGTCCCTCTCCCCCAGGCTGCCCGTCAGCGAGATAATCGGCGAGGCGGTGCGCGAGCATCATATCGTCCCGAAGGAAGAGTATGACGACTATATCGACAAGATAATGGACAACTGCGGCCTGCAGCCCTTCCACAAGGACCGCTACCCGCACGAGTTCTCCGGCGGACAGAGACAGCGTATCTGCATAGCGAGGGCGCTGGCGCTCAATCCGAAATTCATAGTCTGCGACGAGCCGGTATCCGCCCTCGACGTGTCCATTCAGGCGCAGATCATAAACCTTCTCAGAGAATTGCAGGAAAAATACTCTCTTACCTATCTGTTCATTTCCCATGATCTTTCGGTAGTCGAGCATATCTCCGACACCGTAGGCGTAATGTATCTGGGCAGCCTTGTGGAATACGGCGCTAAGGAGGATATCTTTAAAAATCCCGCGCATCCGTATACGGAAGCTCTTTTCTCGGCGATACCCGTCCCCGATCCCACGGTCAAAATGAACCGCATCGTGCTGGAAGGATCCATTCCCTCCCCCGCGAACCCGCCATCCGGCTGCAAATTCCACACCCGCTGCCCCAAAGCGACCGAGCGCTGCAAAACCGAAGCGCCGGCACAGCGGATGATCGAGCCAGGGCATTACGTCGCGTGTCATTTCGTAATATGAAAAACCGCGGATACGAAGATGACGACGGCAGGACGATAGCGGATATGAGCGACGTTTCGCGCCAGCCGCTGATCCTGCCCCGCCTGCCGAAAAAACAGAAACCGGCTGAAAACGAGCCGGAGACAGATTTATCGAAAAACGAGCGCAGGGCTTACGTCCGCGGCGCGCTCGGCGCCGGACTCGCCATAGGCGGCGTTTTCGTAGCCGCCGGCGCCGCGGTCATCGCGCTGCTGCTGGCGGTATGGAAATAATTTGCAATGTGTAATGTGTAATGTGTAATTGCGCTTCAGATTGAACAGCAGTATACTTTCCTGCCGCCCCGAAAGACGGCAATGAACCGATCGGACTGTATAAAGCAGCCGACTGTACCTCTGTTCACTGTATTTACACATTGCTGACTGCTCATTGCACCTGCCGTCCCGAAAGGTATTGATTTGACGTTGACGGGGCGGTGCAAAGCAGACGGCTGAGCCCCCGTTCGTCGCAATTACACATTACACATTGCTAATTACACATTACTGATAATCCCGGAGGAATCCCAATGAAACACATCAGAAAAATCCTTTGCGTCGTCCTGACGGCGATGCTGCTCCTCGTTCCGAATTACGGGCTGTTCGCAGGCGCGGAGGAAGAACCGGCGGCGGAGCTGTCCATGCTGCGCGCCGAAGGCGAGGATATCGTAAATGCGGAAGGTGAGAAGATCGTCCTTCGCGGCACGAACTTCGGCGGCTGGGGCATCATGGAAGACTGGTTCTGTCCCTTCACCGACCCCGCGGGCGAAGACAACGCCTATCTGACTCTCGTGGAGCGCTTCGGCACGGAAAAGACCCACGAACTGTTCAAACGGTACAGGAGCAACTGGATAACGGAGATCGACTATAAAAACGTTGCGGAGCTGGGCATGAACGTCGTCCGGCTGCCGATCTGGTACAGAAATTTCCAGAGCGACGACGACGGCACATGGTACACAAAACCCGACGGAAGCATAGATCTCTCCGAGCTGGACGAGGTCATCTCTCTGTGCAAAAAATACGGCCTGTACCTGATAATCGACCTGCACGGTCTGCCCGGCTATCAGAACGATTACGACCACTGCGGCAGATCCAAATCCATGTCGCTGTTCGACGATACCGCCAAAGCAGCGAGATACCGCGAAGTAGTCAAGGACTTCTGGGTGACGCTCGCCGGACACTGCAAGGGCGATCCGACCGTCGCGATGTACGATCTTATGAACGAGCCTCTGGGCACCAACATCACTAGAGAGGGCAATCTTCAGCAGGCGTTCTGGGACTTCAGCGACGAGCTGTACCGCGCGGTCCGCGAAGTCGACCCCGATCATATCATTTCCATGGAAGCGATCTGGTCTCCCTCCGCCATCGCCTCGCCCGACGTTTACGGCTGGACGAACATAGTATATCAGGAGCATCTTTACGACGTGACGAATATCGCCTACCTCAACAAGGTGAACGAAATAAAAAGAGCGGGATACAACGCGCCGTTCTATATAGGCGAATTCTACCCGCGCGGCATATCCTCTTTCGATTATATGTTCTCGATCTTCAACGACAGGAACTTAAGCTGGACGACGTGGACCTATAAGGGCGCCGGACCCGACGCAGACAGATCCCCCTGGTTCCTGTACGGCTCCTCCGCAATAGATAAGATCGACTACGCGAACGACAGCTACGAAACTCTGTGGGAGAAGTTCGGCGAAATTCTTCGCACAGACGGCGAGGCGTTCAGCCGCAACACTTTCGCGGATTACGCCGCGGAATTCACCGACGGCACAGTCGACAAAGTCGCGCTTTATTCCTTCGGCCTGTTCAACAGCGTGGGCAGCTTCGAGACCCGCAAAGATCTGTTCGCGGACAAACTCAAGGCAATCTGGACCACGATCCTAGACTGGATAAGGAAGCTGAAAACCGGCGACCTGCTGTAATGATCAGCGAAATATCATCAGGGGACCGGCATACGGTCCCCTGACGATATTATTTCCGACGAAACTTCACTCCGACGATATTCGTTTCAGGCGTTTTATCACCCACGCAATGAGAAAAAACAGCGATGCAGAGATGAACACTCCTGCGGTATTTAGAATAATATCGTTGACGTCAAACGAACGCCCAACCATGGGCTGAAGCCCTTCAGCGCCGATGACGCAGATCACCCCGGTCAGAACCGTTCTGATCCATGAGCGGTCCCGTTTCGCGAGAGGATACAGGATCCCGAACGGCATAAACAGGATCATGTTCAGAATATTCTCTCTGTCGATATTTTTGTAAAAATCGGGGATCAGGTTCACCGTTCCCCTGCAGAACAGCACTTTGATGATATTATCCGGTCTGTTATTCAGGAACAGAGAACCCCAGAAGTACCGGATCGAGCTTAAGAAAAACACCATACAGATAACTTCGGCAGAATAGCAGACAAAAAGAACAGACCACACTTTTCCGGAAAGAGGTGTGGTCTTGTCTTTTCGGTATTTCAGGAACCAGAATACCGCGCCCGCCGCCGCCGCAAACGGAAGCGTCTGCAGCAGGCTTCCCGGAAAATCGGAAAAGAAAAGCTGTGAAAAGTCAAGCGTCATCGGTCAATATACATGATAATACTCAGGCAAATGATAAACCGGGTCGTATTTTTACAGCTTCTTAAAAAATCTGTTCAAAACTGTCAAATACCCAATTGCCGTTTTCATAAATCATTTTATAGTCTGCGTCCCGCCAAAGATCTGTATGGGCTTCATCCCAGTAGCACTTGATATTGACGATTATTTCGTCATCATTATATGATTTTACGGAAAACAGTTTATACAGATCGACTCCGGGCGAATCCCCGAACAGGTATGATTCTTTTATAAACAGCTGACCGTCTTTTTCAAAAAACGGGGCTGATTCTTTTTCGGCGTTGTCAACATAAGCTTCCGACAGGTATTTGCAGCACGCGTCGTGCAACGCCTGCTTGTCGGGATATTCCGGATCATCTATCCTGTAATAACAATCATCCCGGTATGAGTCGAGCAGATTTCCGTCAGAATCATAATAATGCTCATCATCCACGGAAATATCCCCGCCGTTGAACGGGATCAGAATATGATAAAAGATTTCAGCAGGATAAAAATAATTCATCCGGAATTCCTGCCAGGACATATTCAGTATCGTTTGCTGTTCATCGCTTTTTGAAAGCTTCTTAACCTCTGTTTCTGATATATCCACAACAGATCCGCGCTCTTCCGATGTATCGGAATTTTTCACACCGCAGCCGCTGAGGATAAAAGCAAAACAGATACAGGTACACAGCAATATACCGACTATATTGATTTTCATTTACGAAAGCACCTTTTCAGACCGTCAGCAATCCGGCGTCGATGGTGAACTGCGCGCCGGTAACATAGCGCGCCTTGTCGGACGCAAGATACAGCACCAGATTCGCCGTGTCCTCCGGCTCTATCCACGGCACAGGCAGCAGGTTGCCCGCGCTTGCCTCGGCGATCTCCTCGGGGGTCTTGCCTTCCATGGCGGCAAGCCCGTCGTTCATCGGGGTATTAACGCCCGTGGGGTGGATGGATACGACCCTGATGTTCCACGGCGCAAGCTCTATCGCCCAGGCTTTGGTAAGACCTGTCAGGCCCCATTTTGACGCGGTATAGTGCGAAAGCCTTCTGCCGCCGCGCAGACCCATCACCGAGGAATTGTTGATGATCACGCCGGATTTCTGCGCCTTCATATAGGGCACGACTCTGCGTGTGACCTTCATAGGTCCGGTGAGGTTGATGCCGATCATCGCGTCCCATTCCTCATCGGTCATTTTGTCGATCTCGGCGTAGGCGCAGATGCCCGCGTTGTTGAACAGGATATCTATTTTACCAAGCTCCGCGATCGTTTTTTCCACAGCCGCCGTGACGGACACGTCGTCGCGCACGTCTCCGGACGCGATAACGCATCTGCGGCCCATGGCCTCGATCTCCGTTTTAAGGGATTCCAGTTCCGCGGTGGTGCCGAACTCATAATTCGGGTACTCCGGCTTTTTAGCCACGTCGAACGCGGTGATATCCGCCCCCTCGCGCGCAAGGGCGAGAGCTGTCGCCCTGCCCTGACCGTGCGCCGCGCCGGTGATAAAAGCGACCTTATTTATAAAATCCATGATGATTTTCCTTTCTTCCTGTAATACAAAGAGCGTTTTCAGTAATTCGGAATGCGGAATGCGGAATTCGGAATTATCAAAAGGTTGTTGTTCTTTATATTAACGCAATGAAGGTTATTCTATATCAAACCAGCCACTGCGCTTCAAAAACAATTTTGCTTTGCAAAATTGAACCATAATTCCGAATTCCGCATTCCGAATTCCGAATTTATTATACCCTTTAAAAACCGAATTACTCTTTCCTGTACTTATACAGCACCTCGTCCAGATCGACCTTCGCTACCGTATTGAACAGGTTTGTAGCGTACATGATCCCGGCGAAAGCGATTATCTGAACTATCTGCTTATCCGTAAAACGCAGCTTAAGCCCTTCGTAGATATCTTCGGGGATCTCATGCGGGTTCCGGCAAATCGCCGCGCCGAATTCCATGAGCAGCTGCTCGATCTCTGTCAGAGACGGATTATCCGGATCATCTCCCGAATCGATAAGTATCTGCCTGAAGAAGGTGGAACAGATGAGGCAGTCGTTGCCGTTCGAAATGGCGTATGAAAACAGAGACAGCGCCCTGTCGCCGATAACGGGACGCAGCCCGTCGTAAAGAGTGTACCACTCCATATACGCCTTGAATGAGGGAACGTCATGAAGGAGCGTTCTCTTCATATTGGTGATCCTGCCGTGTTTGGCGATCTGATCGTCGTACTCTTTTCTGACTTCCTCCGGCGAGGAGTCGTATTCCGTCATTGGAACGTATGCCATTGTTTTGCCTCCTTAATTATTCATTATTCCGTATAAAGTCTTCAGTATTATTAAAATCGGGTGTGGGCGAAGCCCACCCGCAATTCTTCATTCTTCATTATTCATTCAGAAAATCCGTAAGGATTTTCGCTCACGGCACCTGCTCTCCCGCGCCTTTCGCGGATGAGATCTGCTTTTGCGTAGAGAAGTAATAGTTATATATATCGGCGGCGACGTCCGCCGTGGCGGTACCGCTGTCCACGTTCTCTATGATGACGGCTATCGCTATTTCGGGACTGTCATACGGACCGAACGAGATATTAAGACCGTTGTTGCCTTCGAGCAGCTTGCCGTCCACGTATCTTTTGACCTGAGTGGTACCTGTCTTGACCGCAACCTTTTCCTTTACTCTGGCAAAAGTCGCCGCCGTAGTGCCGTTTATTGCGGCGTTGAGCATACCCTCGCGCACTATGTCCAGGGTCCGCCCGGAAAAACCGGTCTCCTCAAGCACTGTGGGGCGGGTCTCGGAAATCACTTCCTTGCCGTCGCTTGAAAGAATACTCTTGACGTAATGACATGCGTAACGGGTGCCGCCGTTGGCGATAGTAGCGCAGTAGTTTGCCATCTGAAGTATCGAGAACAGGTTATCCGACTGACCGATGCCCGCCTGGATGGTATCGCCCAGCTGCCAGGTGGAACCTATAGACTCCCTGTACGCTCTGCCGGCAAGGATTCCCTCCGCCTCCGTGAGCTCCACGCCCGTCTTCTGCCCCAGGCCCAGCTTCGACGCGTACTTGTTCATACGGTCGATACCGAGCTGCTCCGCAACGTTGTAAAAGAATATATTGCAGGAATTTGTAATGGCATGGTTGACGTCCTGCCAGCCGTGAGCGCTCAGACAGCCGTAGCGCATATCGTAGTATTCGAAAACGGAATCGCAGTAGAACTGCGTCGTTTCATCGATCACGTTTTCTTCCAGACCGGCGCACGCCATAGCGGGCTTGAAAGTCGAACCCGGCTCATAAACGCTCTGTATCACCCGGTTGATAAGCGGGTTGCCCTTTTGCGCCAGCAGCTTGTTGTAGTCTTTATAATAGGTTTTCAGATCGAAAGTCGGATATGTGACGCTTGCCAGCACTTCGCCGTTGTTTACGTTTATAACAGCTGCCGCGCCGGCTGCAGCCAGGGAACCGCCGAGCAGTTCCTTGATCCTTTTTTCAAGAGCTTTTTCCGCCGCCTTCTGCAGCCCGGAATCTATGGTCAGTTTGATCGTATATCCCTGCACGGGAGCTACAATGTAGTTCGACGCCGCCCTGCCGTCGGGATAAACGGATATCCTCTCCACGCCCTTTTTGCCGCGAAGATACTCCTCCATCGCCGCCTCCAGACCGAACTTGCCCACAGTGTCCGTGATCGAGAAGGCATTGCGGCTTATCTCCGCTTTTTCCGCCTCGGAATACATATCGCTTGACAGCCGGCGCTCGACGTCCTCCTTGTTAGCAAGATACGCATCGCCGCTTATGACGCCCGTCAGTCCGATAACATGCGGAGCCACGGTCCCGTCCACGATCTCTCGGTACCGGACCACCACATTTTCCACGCCGCGGTAAAAATCGCTGTTTTCCTTCACGGCGGCTATCGTCTCTATCGAAACGTCGTCCGCGAAAGTGTATGGGTTCGAAACATTGAAGCCCGTGCGCCACATCTCATATTCCACGGCGGCAATGTCGCGTGCGTCCTCGGCGCTGTAGTTCTGCAGCTTGTAAAGCCGCTTCAGAGCCGACAGACAGTTTTCCGCAGTGGCGTAAGAGTTGAGGTTGAGATAGGCGGAAGACTTCATTGTGTCAATATCTGTCTGTCTGCCGTCCTCAAAGGTCAATACTCCGTCTGTGTATTTGATCGGAAGATTGTCGTTCCACTTCTCGCCGTTCTTTTTCAGAAGACCGATAAGCGAATGGATCAGCGCATTGCGGTCCGTTCTGTTGGACTGTGACGGAAAAAACGCCGCGTTGAAGCGCAGGGAAAAACCCTGTTTGCCCGAAACAAGGGTCCTGCCGTTGCGGTCGAGGATATCTCCACGCGATGCGGCGGCGGGTATATCGTAGGTCAATATCGTGCCGTCGCCCTCCGCATACACGGCGCCTTCCGACACAAAGGAACGCAGAAGAACGATGCCGAATATCAAAATGATAACGGCAAATATGACCGCGAGAACAAACGCGCGCGAGACTGTATGTTTTTTATAACTGCCGCTCATAACTGTCCTCCCTGAATCGCGCGAAGTTCACGACTATACGGCAAATAAAAGCAAAAGCGACGGTGATCAGAGCCGACGGGATATATCGCCTGACCAGCAGCCTCGCACCAAGATCTCCCACGGGGATCAGGGTGAACACGCACCAGTCCACCGCCGCGATCAGGGAAGCAGCCCCGGCTGTAACGGCGTAGAACGACAGCATGGTATCGCGCAGCAGGAACCTGACGAGCCAGCCCGCAGCAAAACCCGTGACCGCGAGGCACAGCGCATGTATGCCGTCTGCGCCGGATACGGTCACATCCCAGAACGCTCCGCCTATCATGCCGTAAACAAGCCCCGTCAATTCCCCTTCACGCATACCGACTGCGACGGTCACAGGCACAAGCGGCCAGAAAACGGCGCCGAACACCGACGGCAAAAGTCCGCCGGTATTCTGGAACAGAGCGGTGATGAGAGTAAGTAAGAAGAGGAAGAGATGTTTTTTCATTCCTGAGAATCAAACGAAGTAATCACGAACACATCCGACACGGAGCCGACGTCCGCGGCGGGAGTCAGTTCCGCGTATATGGAAATATCGGTCTCGTTGCTCCTGACCTCATTTACAATGCCCAGACGCAGATCGCGCGGGAATATCCCGCCGAGACCGGAAGACATAACCGTACCGCCGGGGGTGACAGCGGTGTCGCGGGTCAGACCGGACAGCCTGATAAGCCCCCTGCCGGCAAGATCGGAAGTAGTGCAGACGTAACCGTTCTCGCGCGTGCGTATCTCGTAAGCGGAGATATTAAGCGACGTGTCAAGTATCGTCCGGACAACGCTTGTTGTGGCGTTGACTCTGATAATGACGCCGACTATCGCGTCGCCCGACACGACAGGATCGTTTACTTCTATTCCGTCCAGTGATCCCTTGTCTATCATGAGCGTATAGACAGATACTGTCCTGTCGGATGTGATGACCGAGGCGGGTATAAATACATAATCGGGATGGTTTTCCTTCACTCCCAGTATCGCCTCATAAGAGTCCATCTGCTGTTTGACCCTGTCATAGTCCGCAAGACGCCGGATCAGATCCTCGTTGCGGCTGACTTCGACCGACAGTTCCTCCCTGATGACTGCGGAGGAGTTGAAATTTGACCGGAATTTTTTGAGTCCCTCAGCAAGCTTCGCCGCGAGCCTCGATGCGGGAGCGTATACGACGTCCGCCACGTTGGACAGGGGCGAGGAGCGCGAAGCGGTAACCGCGCCGATAAGCACACCGGCACAGAGCGCAGCGATTATACATACAGCCGCTATAAAACGGCGGGAACGGAAATACTCCTTCATGACTGTTTTTCCAGGCAGTATCCTATGCCTTTAATTACGCAAAGCTCCGGCTTTTCCGCCACATTGACGGGCATTTTCGTCATACCGCGCAGCACGTCGGCGATCCCGCGGAGACGTGCGCCCCCGCCGGTCAGCGTGATACCGCTGTTGAAAATATCGGATATAAGCTCAGGCGGAGTGCGCTCCAGGGCGTCCGCTATCATATCGGTGATTGTTTTGATCACCGGCTGCATGGCCTCTCTTGCCTCCGCGCTCGTCAGCTGAGTATCAGCGGGGAGACCGTCGGTAAGGCTCCTGCCCCTGACGGCAAGAGTGCCCTCACCGTCGTAAGGAGCGGCAGAACCGATCTTGAGCTTGATGTCTTCCGCCGTGCGCTTACCGATAAGCATATTGCGGGTACGGCGGATATAGGCGGATATCGCCTCGTCCAGATCATCGCCGCCGACCCGGACACAGGCAGAAGCGACTATGTCCCCTACCGAGACCACGGCGACTTCGCTTGTGCCGCCGCCCAGATCCACGACCATATTGCCTCTTGCTTTGTTGACCGGCAGACCGGCGCCTATCGCGGCTGCCATCGGTACGTCTATAACGCTGACGTACCTTGCGCCGGCGTTTGCGGCGGCGTCGTGAACGGCGCGCCTCTCGACTTCCGTAACGCCGGACGGCACGCCCAGCATGACCCTTATCCTGCCGAACATCGCGCTGCCGGTCGCTTTTCTGATATAGGACGACAGCAGACTCGCAGTCAGCTCATAGTCGGAGATGACTCCGTTGGCAAGGGGTTTTACCGCCACTATCGAACCGGGAGTCCTGCCTATCATCGCCTTGGCGGACGCACCTACCGCCAGAACGGTATGGGACTGCGCGCCGGCGTCGACCGCCACCACGGAAGGCTCGCTCAATATCACGCCCTTGCCCTTCGACCAGACATAAGTGTTCGACGTGCCCAGATCTATGCCTAAATCTCTTGAGAATATCATATCGTTACCGTTTTAACCTTTTGGTATATACTGATTGATTTCTGTACTTGCTTTGCAGTCGCCGCAGGTTCACTCAGCGGCAATAAGACGGCGACAAACATTTTTTATAATCTGACATTTTATTTTACTACAATAATATCGGTTTGTAAATATCAAATTATCGGCGCAACTAAAAATCCCCGTCTTTGGCAACGGGAATCTAATGTCTTATCTTTTATTTATCCAGATAACTGTCCAGTACCCAGCCTTCGGCTCCGGCTTCGGTACGCACGTGAGCATAACCGTTCGTGATTTCACCCAGCAGGTAAAGGACCGTGCCTTCGGACAATACATCCAGTTTGTCGGTATATACCGACGGCCCGGAACGCAGAACCAGCCCGGCATGCCCGTCGGTCCGGCTGCTGATTCTTGCAGTCGGATATGACGGATAACCGCTTCCGGAAGAACTCTGGTTGTAGATATCTCCGCCGGAATGATCATCGGTCAGGTAACTGTGCATCAGCCACCCTGTGTAGTAGACTCCGTCGATAAAAAACTCTACGGTGATATAGCTCCCGCTCAACTGTCCGTTATAAATCAGAACCGTGCCCTCCGGAACGGTGAGCAGATTCTGATAGCTGCTGCCCGGTCCCGAACGAAGCACAAGACCGGCGTGATCCGGGGTATCGTATCCGACCATATATGAATTCCCGGATAAAAGTGTGACGCCCCGGGACGCCGTGGTCTCCTGATTCGCAGTTGTTGCGGGAACGGGAGCGGAATTACCCGACAGTTTTTCCTGAAGCCTGCTCCATGTTGCGGGGCCGACCAGTCCGTCAACATCAAGGTTATTGTCGGATTGAAATCTTTTTACAGCAGCTGCGGTACCGGCGCCGAAGTATCCGTCCGCTCCGCTGCTGCCGCAGCTGTACCCGAGATATATAAGGGCCTTCTGAATATACTGAGCATCTGCGCTGTATCCGCTTTGCGAACTGATGGCCGTTCCGGGATAAGCCCGCAGCCCGGGGAAGGAACCGGAGTCACCCGGATATACGGAAGTCGCAGCGGTCTGAGTATAAGCAGATACCGTTGTGGCGGGAGAAGCCGTCGCAGATACTGCGGATGCCGCAGAAGTCGTCTCCGGTTCTTTTCCGGCAATTTCGGTTTCGGGATCATTGTTCCGGACGGATTGCTGTCTGTCGCCCCAGTCTGCGGCGGGCGTCCCGGCTCCGTCCGTATTATTTTTCGAAACAGCGAAAAATACCAATGCGGCGGCAAAAACGATAACGGCCAGGGTAACGATACAGACGATCGCGAAGGTGATCCGCGAACGCGCATGTTTTTCGGAATGCGGACTTCCGGGCAGGGATTGCGATTCATCCCCTGATCCGGCACCGGGCTGTATATATATAACCGGCTGTGTTTCATATCCGTAACCGTTGCTCCGGGTATTATTCCGGGGCGCGGGGCTTATCTGCCGGTCCCGTGGGACTGTAAAGATAAACTCTTCGTTTCCGGAAACGTTTTTGCCGGCTGCAGGTTCCGGAAGGGGAGCAAAAACGGTTTCTTCGTTTTTGGGAACGGTTTTGCCGGCCGCCTGTTCAGGAAGGGGAGTAAAAACGGATTTTTCGTTTTTGGCAATGGGTTTTTCCACCGCACCCTTGTATGCCGATACCGCCTGCGGATCGTTTGTCAGCAGCGTGATCTCCTGCTTGCCGGCAACCTGACATGCCCGACAGTACAAAACGTTGTCAGGCGATGTCTCTTTGATCTCTTTTCCGCATTTTATGCAATGGTATGACATTTCCGATTTTTCTTTAATGCAATTTCGACACGCCGCGAAAACGTATTACTGCAGAACATTTCGCCCGGAAGCAGCCCGGCGCCGCAATTATTGCATATCATTTTATAACACTGTCCTCTTTTCCGCAGCGGGATCGTCAAGGCTTTCAGTAAAAAGAATCACACAAGACTTTCCGGAACACCCGTGCCTGCGGCTGGTCATTATGCACCGATCCCGTAATAAAGGTACTGATTTATCTTCTCTACTCTGAGTTCGGTATCAGGATGCGAAGCAGATACCGCTGCCCACAGAGTTTTTTTCTTGCTTTTACCGTAGGACGAACCTTCAAGATCGCGCAGCGCCTGCGAGAGATATTGTCCGTATCCGAGGACACAGGAATATCTGTCCGCCTCAAACTCCTGGGAACGGCTTGACGCCATACAAACAGCGACGCCGAGTCTTGTCCACAGATACATCAGCAAAGAAAGCATTATATCCACTATCAGTTTTGAAATGCCTCCGGCGATCCACATAAATACCCGTCCTACTATCGAATCGATCATAATATGCAGAGTGATGCGGGTGATCCAGATCATAACATCAACAACAAGCTTTACAATAAAGAAAATGATGCTGACAAACAGATTGCCGACGGATACCGCCTGAAGCATATATGTATCTTTATGCGCCAGATGCCCGAATTCGTGACCCAGTATCCCTTTGATCTGCTCATTGTTCATGGAAAGCAGCCCGGCTGTGACACATACGGTAGCTCTGCCAGTGGCAAAAGCGTTCGGGACGTCATCCTCATTGACGTACAATCTGACTTTCGATGATAACGTAGGATTGTTTTTTCGGGCCTTGGCGTAAACCTCCCCGAACAAAGGCATCAGCCGTTCCGCGACCTCGGGATACTTTTCGATGGACTTACATTTTGTCTGGAACCGCAGCACAAACTCACCCACCGGCGAAAGCGCAATGACAAGCGAGAGCAGATATACAACTATACCGGTCCCGATCCCCAGAAGGATTGATTGCGCGTCTTCCGTTCCGAGCAAAAAGACAAACGCCGTACAGATTACAGCCTGATTCAGCACCATCCATATAATGGTTCCCACATGGGATTTATTAAAAAGTCCTTTGAAAAAGTCGATGAAATATAATGATTTTTTCTCATTTGCCGCCTGATCGTTTTCCTGTAAAGGATTATATGTCTGTTCGTCTGCCGATATACGGGATTGATTCATCACCTGCATATCCGCTCCGCGCACAGGGGAACAGCCATATTATCGCCGATCGGACGATCACCGCCCTGCGCGATCACGGCTGCAGCTGTCCGGTTATTCCGGACGACCGGAGACGGCGCAGCATCCGCCGGACGCATATCCGCGCCGCATCCCGAACAGAACTTCGCGTTGGCAATGAGCTGACTGCCGCAGTTCGGACACTTCTTTCCGTTTGCCGCCGCAGCGGGAACGGATACCTGTCTGTTCTGCGCAACGGGATTCATCGCGTTATTTGCAAGCACATCCGCGCCGCACACCGAACAGAACTTCGCATTGTCAATGAGCTGACGGCCGCAGTTCGGGCATTTCTTTCCGTTTGCCGCCGCAGCGGGAACGGATATCTGTCTGTTCTGCGCAACGGGATTCATCGCGTTATTTGCAAGCACATCCGCGCCGCATCCCGAACAGAACTTCGCGTTGTCAATAAGCTGACGGCCGCAGTTCGGGCACTTCTTTCCGTTTACCGCCGCAGCGGGAACGGATACCTGTTTGTTCTGCGCGCCTGGATTCATCACGTTATTTGCAAGCACATCCGCGCCGCATCCCGAACAGAACTTCGCGTTGTCAATGAGCTGACGGCCGCAGTTCGGGCATTTCTTTCCGTTTGCCGCCGCAGCGGGAACGAATACCTGTCTGTTCTGCGCAACGGGATTCATCGCGTTATTTGCAAGCACATCCGCGCCGCATACCGAACAGAACTTCGCGTTGTCAATGATCTGACGGCCGCAGTTCGGACAGTTTTTCATATAGTACGCTCCTTCAATACCGAACATCAGACGGTATTTAAAACAGATGATATCTTCCGGTTTTATATTCCCGGCGGTTTGTGATCCGGTTTTATCATTTTACAACAATAATACCGGTTTGTAAATATCAAAAATAAAACGCGCACAGGGCAAAACAGACCGGCGGGGACATTGCTGTCCGAAACAGCAACTCCCCCGCCGGTAAGCACAGTGCCGATCAGAACCGAAATACGATCATTTCAGATTCCGTATCTTCATTTTTATCTGTTCAGATAATCTTCAATCTGCGATAAAAAAGCTGTCATTGCATCATAGTACTCGCCTTTTGACAGATACGGACTGAAGGCGTCTCCCACAGCCTGTATCCTGGCGTCAGTCAACACGGAAATACCGGTCCCGCAGGTCATAAGATACCATTCTCTCTCGTCCATATTGATCACAATGAGACAGCCGTCGTGATTCACTCCGTAACCGCAGCCGTTACGGTCATAATAATCGTCGGCATATTTCTCGCTTGACTTGCCGGTGAACGTATCTGTCGTATGGATCACGACTTCAAAATGATATTTGTCCTTTATATCGTTCAGCGACCGGGTCAGATCGTCTTTTTCGGAATCAGAAAACAGACCGCTGTCATCGTCCAATAAATCATGCGGTATACTGTGATAGATATACGCGGACGTTGTCTCTCCGGGTTTCAGACGGTCGGTCACGGCGGGAACGCCTCCGGTCGTCCGCTTGCCCGCCTCATTCTCTTCGCCTTCATCATCCGCGGTATTTGTGATTTTTGCAACGATATCCGATACGCCGGGGATACTGACAATATCGAAATATGAGAGAGCGAACAATACAGCAGCGATCATCAATAAGCTGCAGAGAAGGACTATAACGATCGAGATCGGGCTAACTCTCTTTTTTTCGGGTTCCGGCGGCTGGTATACCTGTTCGATCCGGATCGCAGGGACTTCCTGCTCCTGAAATACGGGTCCGGCAGGATAATCCGGAAAAACCGGCGGGTTTTGGGGATCCGCCATATAGCCGTACGGGACCGTATTGTATTGAACTGAATTGTCCTGTGCAACAGGCGCGCATCCGTTGGGACACAGGCCCGTATTGATATCAAGGATGCTTCCGCACCAACCGCAGTATTTTGCCATAATCTCTCCTGAAAAAATTTTTCTGCTAAAAATATAAGGGGCTTGATTGTTTCCGTGTCTTCTTCTGTTTTATCCGTAAAACCAAACCAATCGATAAGTATGGCTTCTAAGTAAGTGCTGATTAATTCGGTGTATGCAGATTGCAGGAAAAAGAGCCGGCAGGATGTATGCACAAGAATTAATCAGTGCTTACCTAAGGGGAATATCTATGCCACACGTCGTAAGCAATGCCGTTTTTTGCTTCGTTCAGAAACTCATCCGCCAGATCAAGGTACTTATCAAATGCGCCGTGCCAGTCGCCGTCAACAAGATATGGAAGAACAGCGGAGTTTATGACAGCGTCGTTGTCCGCTATGGCATAATCGGTAAAAGCAGTTATACCGAAACCACGGGTAGAAGTGTAGTAATCCCTGTTGCCGGCTCCCGCACCGTCGTTCAGATTGATACAAAACAGTAAACCGTCCCTGTTCTCACCGACGCCATAGCCGTTGTAATCATAGAGGTCGTCGCAATATGAGACAATATCCTTGCCGTTGGCAGAAGGAGTTGTGACTATGACTATGTCAAAATCATATCTGTCACGGATATATTCAATGCGTTTTGTCAGATACGACTCTTCTGCTCCGGTCAAAAGATCGGCCATATCAACAACACTGCCTGTGATTTTCTGTGTACCCGTTGCTATATCCGCATACTTAGTAACGGTATTCGTCGCAGAATCGGAACCGGATACATAACCTGATATCGAAGAATCTGTTGTCGGTACCGAATCGTCGGTCGTTTTGTTTGCTTTCCCGGTAATCTGTTCCTCATCAGACATATGTTCGTCCGTGACAATACCACTGCCGCCGTGTTTATCTCCTGCGATTCTCTCAACCATGTCTGACACATAAGGAATACTCACGATATTGAAATGAGAGAGAAAAAACATTACAGCCAAAGCCGCGAATAATAAGCCGACGACAATAACAATGATCAAAGCCGGATTTACTCTTTTTTTCTCTTTCCTGTTGGTCCATACGGGATCAACATCCGGCCCGATCCGGACAGTCCGGTAATTCTGGTCCTGATATTCCCCGGGGAAATGTTTATTATTATTCTGCATGACAGTTTCTTCCCACTTCTGCCGTGCGTTACCGGAATGAATAATACCGTTTTTTCCTGTGTCCGTTTCGGGTTTACCCTGAATAATCGGTTTACATCCGTTTGGACACAGCCCCGTATTCACATCAAGGATGCTTCCGCACCAACCGCAGTATTTTTCCATACCGTACCCCCCGATGGCGCTGTCTGAAAATCAGCATGTCATACCGCCATACCGACCGACTTGCGTCAGTTATACAGAATCCTGTCAAAGCAGGTCTTTATCATATCCGCGCAAACGTTATACAGCCCGCTGCCGTCCGTTGCGGCATCCGCGCCGCTGGTGAACACTACCGCGCCGTTTCGTGTATCTTTGTCAAAAGCAAAAGCGCAAAACATTCCGAAATTGCTGCCGGTGTGGCAATACAGCGTTTTTCCGGGAATCACCGTTTCAAGCATATCAAAACATAAAGCGCAGTCATGACCGGCGGAAACTTTCTGCGGTTTCAGCATCTCTTTCACGCCGGCACCGGATATGATCGTTCTGCCGCCCGCTTTCCCGTCGTTCAGCAGAACGCAGATAAACTTTGCATAGTCTGCCGCGCTGATGGTCAGATTCCCCTGATACAGATGATGGGTCTGCCCGATCGCTTCACTGTGACGCTCGTCCAGCTGCCGCGACACGCTGTATCCGACTGAACCGTCAGGATAATACAGAGTCCCGATCAGGGCAGGATCTCCGATATCCTTTGCGAGGTATCCGCATTCCAGATCAAGCTTTCCGAACAGATACTTTTGCGCCAGGGTCTCAAAATGCTCTCCCGTAAAGAGCTCCAGCGCGGCAGCCAGGACAGCCATTCCGAAATTGCTGTAAACGTAAGCCTCTCCCGGTGCGGAATATGAATAAGAAGAGCCGTTTTCAAGCAGCTGTTTCAAAGGAACGGAGGAGAAGGAATTTCTTGATTCCAGAAAAGACGCGCTGTCTATAACGGAGGACGTATGCGTCATCAGCATGCGCGGAGTGATGGGAACGTCCGGATAACGCGGATTGCGGACCGGATAACCCATAAAAGACGAGATATCGGTATCGATATCGAAATCCGTCGCATCCGCTGCCGCCGCCGCGACCATCGCGACGACCGGCTTCGAAAGCGACGCGCAGCGGTATTTTGTTTCCTGCTTCAGAACACTGTTCCGCCCTTTGTCTGCGAATCCGTACTCATAATGATAACGTACCGCGCCGTCTTTGATCACAGCCAGCTGCACGCCCGCGCAGCCGTATTTTTCCGCTGTTTCATCCAGAAGAGCAGCCGTATCCGGCGCAACGCCGGATATAACGGCAGGAGCGTCGCCGGTCCGCGGCTTTTCCGGGGGCACGGGATCCCGTTCCGGTTTTTTTAAAAAATCCGGTTTTTTACCGGATATGTCCGGAGCCGACGATATCTCCTGTATTGCCGGGCAATCCGTGGCGGTTTCCGAAAAGTATTCACCCGTACCGGTGTTCCCGACGGAGCATCCGGACACAAGGCATAAAATAACAATACAGCTCAGAAACCGGACGTATCGTTTCATTCCTTATTGAAACGCGGCAAATTCGGCAAGACATACAACTGTATCCCATTTGTCGCCGGGATAGCCGGAATCCACGTAAAGACGGATATACGAAGTGGTCACAGGCTGATCGAAAACGAAAACGTTCGACCGGAAATCCGTTTCGTAAACGTCATCGGCAGTGTATGATATCGTCGTGCCGTCGCTGAAAGAGAGCGTGAACTGTTTGATCCTGCCGTTGATCCGATAGAGATTGCTTGCCACCTGAGACCCGTTGTAATAACCGTCCCAGCAATTGCCGTTCAGGAATTCGATCCCGGAAACCGTCTGCTCGCGACCGAAATCAAATTGTATCCAGTTTCCGCTTCCGCCCACGTCGCCCGCTGCCATCCAGCAGGTATTATGGTCCCCGTCAATTGCCATCTCCGGCGTGAATTTTCTGTTATATTCACCGCTGCCCTGATCGCTTGAGCAGGAGACCTCGGAGATGGGAATGATCTGCCTTCCGTTCGTGCCCTGAGCAGCGGCAAAACCGGCGGCGGAACTGTTGCACCAGCCCTTTTTTCCGCCGTATTCAACGTACGACCATCCGTTCTGTGAAGAATAAAGCGTCATGGAAGTCCCGTTGTCCACCGTATCTGTCACGTCATATTCAAATCCCGGACCGCTGCGGATGTTGAGCCGCTCATCGGGATCATCTAAATGTACCGTAACCTGTCTCGTATCCGCGGCGGAGAAAGTTGTGGGTTCCTCGTTTCCCTTATTGTATCGCTCGTCGTAAAGTGTGATCTCGACCGTACAGTTCGTCAGAATAAAGGTTTCTCTGTGATTACTCTCCGAAGCATAGGACACGTAGCCGTGCACCGTGATATGCTTCTGCACGTACTTCGAAAAGTCATCTCCCAGGAGCTCTATCCTGCCGATCCTGAACACTTCCAAGTAAACGGCATCATACGCAGAATCCGGGGCCATGTCGTCTGCCGTATACGTATCCGGCAGCAGTACGTAAGCAACTTTTTCCCGATTGTCGCCTGCGCTGTAAGTTTCGGCAGTAAGAACACCGGTAAACGAATAAAATCCTTCCGGAATGGAGATCTGTTCCGCGAAAGCAGTTGCCGTTTCAAATGAAGCCATTTCCTTTTTTTGTTCCCGCGAACGGAAGTGATCTGCGGCAGTGACGTCATCTTCATCCTCTGACCGGCCGCTGCTGAATATCCGCTCGACCGCATCGGAGATAACGGGGACCTCAACGATATCAAAATATGAAAGAACGAACAAACAAATCAGCCCCGATAAAATTATCCCGATTATGACAAGGGCAACCATAAAACCGGTTTTTGCGCTCTTCTCCGATTCAAAGCCCGGGCCGCCCATATACGGCGTCTCATGGGGCTGTATTATTATTGCTTTTCCGGTTTGATCCGGATTATTGCATCCGTTGGGACATAACCCGGTTATATCATCCAGTCTGGAGCCGCATCTGACGCAATACATTGACATTCTTATTCCTTCAAAAAAAATATTAAAACGGGTGTTTCATGCTGTTACAGGCCGACCTGCCGTCCGAGCATGAAGCATCCGTTTACTGTTTATCATCTGTCGTTCCGGATAATGACGTCAATCACTGCGGATCGGATTTGCTGCCGCATCCCGCGCAGAATGTCCGGTCAACAGGTACCTGTGCCCCGCAGATCGTACATGGTTTCCAGGTTTTCATACGGCATATTTTTCATCGGGGGCTGCCGGGGCTGAACGGGAGGATTAATGCTGTTGTTCTTTAAATCCGCATTTTTACGGGAGTCAGCGCCTATGTGTTCGTATGCGCCGGTGCATTCAACGTTTTTTGTAAAAGTCAAATATACAATCAACTTTCCTGCTGATTAAAATAGCATATTTGCTATATATTGTCAACACTAAATATAGTATTTATTTTGCAAAAACAGGCAATATATCGGCAAGAAACCACTCCGGGGCTTATCCGGTTTCGCGTTGTATCAACCCGTGACCGTTTGTTCTGCAGCGGCTTTTCTTTTCTTTATTATAACGATGATCAGAATGGCAACGGCAGCCAGCGGCGCAACGATATAAAGCAATACGTTGATGCCCCGCACGGCAGTCATATCTATTACGTAATGCCGCGGCGTCAAATTACTGCCACTGCCGGCAAGTCCGGAATCCTGAATATATTCGTCAAAAAAACCCTTTATCTCGTAATTGTCAAATTCGATCAGTTTTCCCTCGATCGGGATATCTTCAAAGTATTCCAGTGTGTCGTTCAGATAACTGAGAGTATCCTTCGCTCCCTGATCCAGAAGAGCGATATGATCCTTGGAAGCGGCTTTGACGGCGATCAGGTCATTGTTCTTCAGCACGATGACATAATAGGTGTCCTTTCCTGTCGATATGTAGTTGAGCGTACTGTCCAATTCGGCAAACTGGTCCAGAATGAACGCCGCGTCAACGTGAACGAATTCGTTCATCGGATAACCTTCACCCGAAGCCAGTTTCTCGTCCAGATTGATCGTCTTTCCTTTGGAAAGGAACGACGAGTGCTGATGAAAAATACCCAATCCCGCGGCAACCAGCGCGACGAGAACAAAACCGACGATATAACGGATGATTAATGAGCCGAAAGACCGTCCTCCGCTGCGCTTTTTCGTTTGCTGCACATCCGACGCCTGCTGCTGCGGAACAGGTATCTGACCCGGTGCCTGCGTCCCGTACATTCCGTTCATACCGCCCGCAGGCTGCTGCGGAACAGACGTCTGACCCGGAGCCTGTGTCCCGTACATTCCGTTCATACCGCCCGCCTGCTGCTGCGAAACAGGCGTCTGACCCGGTGCCTGTGCCCCGTACGTTCCGTTCATACCGCCCGCAGGCTGACGGAAGGACTGTGCTCCGCCCGCGGAAACGCTGCCGATCACGGAGCCGCAGTAAGGACAGATGCCCACTGTATTATCCGGTAATTCAGCATTGCAATGATTGCATCTCATATATCTGCCTCCTGAAAAAATGATTCAAGCCAGACCCCTCCGGAGAGATCAATACGCCCGTTATGACTACTTTAATACAAGTTTACTGTCATGTCAATATTTTGTTAATCCTTTTATTTTTTATGGCCGTTGATTTTATAAGTTTTCCACGCTATACTGATATCGTAATAATATCCTCAAAACAAAAGAAGGCTGCAGCATGTTCGGCAAACACATTTTCTGTCTGGTCCGGTTCCCGAACGGGGGCAGGGGTTATTATCGCGCCGCCGGCAATACCTTCCGTGCCGGAGATTTTGTCGTCGTGCCCGCGGGAGGGGCCGGAAAACAGGCGATCGGACAGATCGTCGGGATACAGATCTGCTCCGGGGCCGAAGCCCCGCAGCCCGTCAGCCTGACGCCTCTGATAATCTCAAAAGCCGCCGGCAGCCCGGCCGGATGCGTTCAGCGCAGCGATACCGCAGCGCAGAAGAAGACTGACCGTCGGGAACGCAAACGGCTCAGGGCCGAAAGAAAACGCAGACAGGATGCCGAGATCGACGCCTGGGCGGTCGAAAACGAGTTGTTCGACGACGACAACTGATCCTTGACCGGTTTTTGCGATCGACAACCCGTTGAGTCAGGCGCGGCGTAATCAAAAAAGTCAGAATACATCGGTCCCCTGCGCACAAAAACCGACACTCATACTGATACGAACTGTACCGCGGAGACCGGCTTTTCCGGCCCTGCCGATGTTGACAATGCACCGTTTTTATGATATATAATACACAGGAAATGTTTTATGTTGATATATCAAACGGTGCTATGTGTTATGCAAGATAAATATCCGCTTTATTCCCTGCTGATCGAGATCACGCAGAAGTGCAATGCCGCCTGCGACCAGTGCGGCAGCAGGTGCGATATCCACAGCGAAGAGCCGCTGTCTGCGGAAACGCTGCTCTCCGCGCTGCGCGATATCGCGGACAACATCGGCACTTACACCATGCTGAACATAACAGGCGGCGAGCCGACGATGCGGGCGGATCTTTACGAGGTTATGACCGAAGCGTCCCGCATGGGATTCGAATGGGGCATGGTGAGCAACGGCTCGCTGATCACGGAAAGCACGATCAGGAAGATGCGCGATGCCGGCATGAAGACCATAACCGTCAGCATCGACGGTCTTAAGGAGACCCACGAATCCCTTCGGCACCTGCCCGGCAGTTTCGACCGCATCATCTCGGCGCTTAAAATGCTTAAACAGGCGGACTTTCTGGATCACCTGCAGGTCACGTTCACGGCGAACCGCCGCAACGTGTATGAGTTCGAAGAGCTTTACGGGATACTGGAGCCCATCGGTCTTGATTCGATCCGCGTCAGTTTTATGGATCCCATCGGCAGGGCGCAGGAGCATACCGACCTGCTGCTCACCCGGGAGGAGATCCTTTACTTCACGGGGCTGGTCAACACGCTGAACCGCAGACCGCGGGGCACGAAGATCGTCTGGGGCTGTCCGCATTATCTGGGCGACCTGGTGGAGAAGAGGCGTTTCACATGTTTTGCTGGCATTTACAACGCCTCGATCCTTGCGAACGGCGATATTTTCGTCTGTCCAAACGTTCCGCGCCGCAAAGAGTTCATTCAGGGCAATATACTGACCGACAGCTTCTCGGAAAGATGGAAAAATGGTTTCAAATATTTTAGGAACCGCCCGCTGCCCGAAAAATGCAGGACCTGCGAAAAAAAAGACGTCTGCTCAGGCGATTCCCTTCACACCATGGATTTTAACCGGAACGAGCCCAACTTCTGTTTCCGCGACTATCTGGAAGCGCCGGATCCGAAGACATTTGAACGGGACTTTTTCGCAAGGTTCCCGGATATCCGGTTCTGCGAGATCTCCGGCGACGATCCCGACGCCGACGCTCTGATCTTCGAGCCGGAAGCGTTCCGCGACGTAAAGCGGTATTTCCATTTCGGTTCCGGTCAGCCCCAGTCCATGTTCGAGCAGCAGATGGCGCTTATCGGCTTTTCGATCGGGTCGACCGGCGTGGTGCGGTACGTCATCCCGTGCGACGGCGGTCACCGGGCGGCGGACAACGCTCTTTTCACAAATAAGATAATGCGCACGGTCGAATCTGAACTGAAGATCATAAACAAAAACTATTACAAAAGCTCCGACCGCTCTTTGCCCGGCAGCGAATGCGACAACCGCCGCCCCATGAAATTCCTCGGCTTCATCCACAGCCACCCCACGCAGCCCGAACTGCAGTACAGCACCGGTGACGACGCGATACACGCCGCCATGCTGAAAAAATCCGGCACGTATTTCGGCGTTCTGACCCACCCCGCGAGCGAAGCTCTCGGCGCCTATTACGGCAGGGATCTCCGTCAGGCAAGGCTGATCGTCCCCGAGCTTTGACGCCCTGATATTTACACGGCATTCCGGACGGACTTATTCCGTTTTTTACGTTTTACGCAACACTTTTTCAAGGAGGTAATCTTATGAGTTCCTTTTTCGCAATGATCGCATCCTGGTTCAAAAGGATCGTGGCTTTCTTCAGACGCGAACCCGTCTCCGAGATCACGGATCCCGACGTTCATCCCGGCCCCGGCGAAGTGATCTGCTATTACGGCTGCCCCAACAGCAACAAGGCGAAAAAACTGCAGCTTAACAAAAAATCGATTTGATCCGACTGAACGTCATCCGCCCGCACGGGCACAATGAAATAAAAAAATCCATGAAAAATACGCCGCCTCCGTAACGGAAGCGGCCGCATTTTTCATTAAAAGACAACCACATAAAAAACAGAAGCTCACCGTCTGCAGATGAGCTTCCGTTTTATTCAGACCGTTTTTCTTCCGCACCGTCAGGCGTCGGTCAATACTATTCTGACGCTGTTTGTATAAGTCGTTCCGTTCTCATTGGTGAGCGCACACCTGTAAACCACTTTTGAAGTTGCAGCCGTCACGTTGACGCTCAGAGTCGGCGTCTTTGCGCTTAACGCGCCGGAGTTTTTCCAGGTCTTGCCGTTGTCGGCCGACACCTGCCACTGCCAGGAATCCGTTCCGACCGAGCTGACCTTGAAAACGGCTTTTGCTCCGGTCGCAGAGTTTGCATTCTTCGGCTGTACCGTGATGACCGGCGGAACGTCGGTCAGAGTGATCCTGACGCTGTCGGAATAGGTCGTCCCCCAGGCGTTCGTTACCGCGCATCTGTAAAGCGCCCTTGAAGTGGCAGCTGTCGCGTTTACGCTCAGAGTCGCCCCTGCAGCGCCGGATGCTCCGGAGTTCTTCCAGGTCTTTCCGTTGTCGGATGACGCCTGCCACTGATAAGTTTCGGCTCTTGACGCCGTTACAGTGAACCTGACCTTTTCGCCGGTTTTTGTTTCAGCGTTCACCGGCTGAATTGTGATAGTCGGAGAAATGTCTGTCCGGGTGATCCTGACGCTGTCGGAATAAGTCGTCCCACAGGCATTCGTGACCGCGCATCTGTAGATCACCTTTGAAGTGGCGGCTGTCACGTTCAGACGCAGGATCGTTGTCACCGCGCTGGCGGAACCGGAGTTTTTCCAGGTCTTTCCGGCATCCGACGACACCTGCCACTGATAAGTATCGGCTCCCGCCGCAGCAATGTAGAACGTCACTTTCTCCCCGGCAATTGCTCTTACGTTAACAGGCTGAGCCGTGATGACCGGAGCAGCGTCCGCGGGCAATATCCGCACGGAATAAGTGTATACCGTACCATTGGCGTTAGTGACGGCGCATCTGTAAACGGCGCGCATGGTCGCCGTCGTCGCGTTTACGCTCAGGGTCGCGGTCTTTGCTGTGGAAGAACCGGAATTATTCCAGGTATTGCCGCCATCCGACGACGCCTGCCATTGATATGAATCGGCCCCGGTCGCAGCGACATGGAAAGACGCCTTCTGACCTATGCCGACTGCAGCAACCACAGGCTGCTCCGTTATTACCGGCAGCTCAAGTCTGGGGATATCCTCCTCGCGGGCCGCGCCGCAGACCGCGCAGGTATAAGTCATCGTGCCCGTTGACGTGAGAGTCGGGGATGCCGTGACTTCGCCGTCGTTCCAGCTGTGCAGGCATTCCCACTGAGCGGTGATGGTGTCGGTTACTCCGTTTGCAGCTCCGTAAGTATAGGTCGCCGCAGATGTCAAGGATGAAAGGGTACCATAGATATTCGTGCGCTTCCATCCGGAAAAAGTATAGCCGTCGCGGGATGGAACGGGAACACTCTTAGTTGTGTTGTAGTTTTGCTTAAGGCAACACCGCACAAAAACGGTTTTATTATTTTTGTGATAAAGCTGGTATTATCAGCGATAATGTAGTATAATAAACATATGAACAACAAGCAGATCAGTTTCGCCGTATTCTGTGACGAACTCGCGAAAGTAAACA
>JAILQN010000057.1 GCA_024699005.1 Clostridia bacterium | reverse complement strand
TCTCGAGATGACGCGCCGCAGCATCCCGCTCTGGCGGTCGGACTACAACTGTATGAGCTCGGACGGCAGACTGCCCGACGATATCATCGAGGCGACGCAGTCGATCACCTACGGCATATCCTTCTGGCTGCCTCTGCACGGCACGGGCATCGGCGGCGACGGAGAATACCGTTACCGTTCCGCGATCGTGCCCTGCGCGCAGACGGTGCTCGGCTACCGTTTCGTCCGCGAATCGATGACGAAGAATTATTACCCGCTGATCTACGGCGCCCGCGCCCCTGACAAATACCTTGCGATGCAGTACGGCGACGAAACCGGCGGCGCGGCGCTGATCTATAAAAGAGAAAAGGTTTCTGCCGACGTGTGCCGCATCGTGCTGAACGGCCTTGACCCCGATCTGGAATATGAAGTTTTCGACGACGATCACCACGAGGATATCACGGTGATGACCGGCGGAGCGCTGATGACCGAAGGGATCGACGTGCCGGTCGCCGGAGCGCCGAAGGCGGCGATCCTGATCTACCGCGCTGCCGGATAGATTTCTGTTTGCCGGGCGGTCTCTTCAATACATGTTCGGCGGAGCCGAACATATCGCGCGCGGGCACAGTGAGCGCATATCGCATCGCCGCAGGCGATATATCGCAGACGTTCAGGCGATATATATTCCTGCGGAATATGCGATATATCCTTCGGATGTGATATGTGCCTTCGGCACGTGATCTGACCGGCGTTCAATGTATTCGCTGCAACCGCGGCAAAACAATATTATCATGAAACGTCTCTGAACCATCCGGTCCGGAGACGTTTTTTCACCTCTTCACGGAGAGCCGGAGATTGAAAAAACGGATTTTCAGGGTCTTCACGTTTTTGTGTAATAAATCATCGCAATGCGATGATTTATGATAGATAAGATGTGATTGCAAATACAATCATGCTTAATACTCCCCCCGGCGCAAGCGCCACCCCCCTCAGTGAGGTGGGCTTGGAAAAGGCTCCCTCTCTGAGGGAGCTGGCGGCGAAGCCGACTGAGGGAGTTGATTTCTTAGTCATCCCACAATTATCCGTGAACCAAAAAAAACGATGTTTCTCTGTTCGCAACTTTTTTTCCGTGATTTCCCCACGTGATTGCGGTATCATTCTGTTGTAAACAAAAAGACGCATACAGCAATTTGCGGATCTTCTGAGACCGGGGACGACTCTCCGGAGTAACCTCCGGTCCGAAACGCCGGAAGGCAGCGTCTTGAGTAAAGGCACCTGCAGCAAACCATCTGGAAACCCCTCCGCTCCGGCGGATCATTCCGGGTTCAAATCCCGGGGTGCCTTGTTTTTTACAAAGAGATGATAAAAATGCTTGAATACGTAAAAAAGGAAGCGGATCTGACTCTTACCGAGAACGGCGCGGTCACGTACCGCTCTACCGGTTCGTATTGTCTCGATCTGTTCGCCGCCGTCGGAGCCCTGCGCAGCCAAAGCAAAGAGGATATCATAAAAAGATTCGTCCGCGCGTATGCGGAAGACCCCGACACGGCAATGAAGATACTCTTTTTCGCAAGAGACGTCAGGGGCGGTCTCGGGGAGCACCGCGTGTTCAGGGTGATCCTGAAATGGCTCGCCGAAAACGAGCCCGGGAGCGTGAAAAAGAATCTTGGATACGTCGCGGAATACGGCCGTTACGACGACCTGCTTTCGCTTATGAACACGCCCTGCGAGAAAGAAGCGCTCGCCGTGATCGTAAAACAGTATGAGGAAGACGTGGCGGCGCTGAAAGAGAACAAAGATGTATCTCTTCTAGCCAAATGGCTGCCTTCCGTCAACGCGTCGAATCCGGAAACCAACAGACTCGGAAAGAAGATCGCGCGGACGCTTGGCCTGTCGGACGCGGAATACAGAAAGTCTCTGTCCGTGCTGCGGGCAAGGCTCAACATCATAGAAAACAATCTCCGGGAGAAGGATTATACCTTCGACTATGCAAAGCAGCCCTCCAGGGCGATGTTCAAGTACAGAAAAGCCTTTATGCGCAACGACAATGAGCGTTATCAGGCTTTTTTGAAAGCGGTCGCTTCCGGTAAAGCCGTACTGCACGCCGACAACGTGGCGCCTTACGAGCTTGTCGCTCCGTATCTGAACGGAGGTTGGAAAGGAAATGACAACAGTCATATGAAAGCCGTGACTCCGGAGGAAAAAGACGCACTGAACGCCACATGGGCGTCGATGCCGGATTTCGGATACGATGACAACGCTCTCGCGGTGATCGACACGTCCGGCTCCATGTACTGGAACATGAAACCGCTGCCCGCCGCCGTTGCGCTTTCACTCGGGCTGTATTTCGCGGAGCGCAGCCGCGGCGCGTTCGGGAACTGTTTTATCGAATTCTCCGCAAGCCCGCAGCTGATAGAACTCAAAGGCGAGACCTTCGTCGACAGGCTCCGTTACGCGGCAACTTTCAGCGAGGTCGCCAACACGAATCTTGAGGCCGTGTTCGATCTGATCCTTGCGGCCGCCGTCAAAAACAAGGCGACTCAGGAAGAGCTTCCCGCGAAACTCGTCATTATTTCCGATATGGAATTCGACCGGTGCGTGTATAACGCTTCCGCCACCAACTTCGAAAACGCCGCCGCGAAATTCAGAGCTAAGGGGTATGAGCTGCCGCAGATAGTGTTCTGGAACGTCGCGGGCAGACAACCTCAGCAGCCCGTGAAGCAGAACGAACAGGGCGTGGCTCTGGTTTCGGGCGTGACTCCGCGCCTGTTCTCCATGATCGCGGGAGGGATCCTTTCTCCTTATGCGTTCATGACGGAGACGCTCGGAAGCGAGCGCTATGCGAAGATCGCAGCTTAGCTGTGTGACAGGTAACAGGTGACAGTCACAGCAAACAGTAAACAGCGAACAGAGAACAGCGCGCGGTCAGGATAACGGCATCAATAAGCGGGCGCCGCGCGAATGGTGTCAGGTTACAGGTAACAGGTGACAGGCTACAGATCCGCGGACTTCGGCTTGCCGCCTGTCGCCGGACAATTCAAAACATACGGGACAAGAAAAGAAAAATGTTTGAGATAAAAGGAAAAATGAATACCGCCGTTTGCTACGCAAAGGTGGTTGAAGAAGAAGCGGTCGAACAGATCAGACGGATGTGCGATTACGCGCTGACGGAGGGCAGCCGCGTCCGCATAATGCCGGACGTGCATTCCGGAAAGGGCTGCACCATAGGCACCACCATGACCGTCACGGACAAGGCGTGTCCCAACATAGTCGGCGTGGACATCGGATGCGGCATGTATACCGTCCGGCTTGCCGGAACGGAACCGGATTTTGAGAGAATAGACGCAGCCGCGCATTTTATCCCTTCCGGGATGAACACGTGGGAGGGACGGATAGAGAGATTCGACCTGACGCGACTCAAATGCTTCCGGTCTCTGCGCGATACCAGAAGGCTGGAGCGTTCCCTCGGGACGCTCGGCGGCGGGAATCATTTTATAGAGATCGACAGGGCGTCAGACGGCGTTTTATATCTCGTTATCCACTCCGGGAGCAGGAACCTCGGGAAACAGGTCGCCGAGATCTATCAGAAACTCGCGGTCGACCTGCATTCCGGAAAGGAAGATTATTTCCGCAGGAGAGAAGAGATCATCCGCACATACAAAAAGAACGGAAGACGGGCCGAGATCCAGAAGGCTCTTAAATCGCTTGAAAAGGAATACAACGCAAAAACTCCCTGCGTGCCCGAGGATATCTGCTGGCTTTACGGCCCGTTTCTTGAGGATTATCTGCACGACGTGGAGATCTGCCAGAGGTTCGCCTGCAGAAGCAGGGAAAAGATGGCGGAGATCATGCTTGAAAGGACCGGGATGACCGCCCTGGACGCATTCCATACTATCCACAATTATATCGATACCGGCGAGATGATCCTGCGCAAAGGCGCCATCGCGGCGCACGCGGGGGAAAGGGTCCTTATCCCGATAAATATGAGGGACGGCTCTGTTCTCGCAATCGGCAGGGGAAATCCCGAGTGGAATTACTCCGCTCCCCACGGCGCCGGCAGGATAATGTCAAGGACGAAGGCGAAGGAGCAGATCGGTCTCAAAGAATACAGAGCCGCTATGAAAGGCATCTACACGACTTCCGTCAGCGAGCGGACGATCGACGAGGCTCCCATGGCGTACAAATCCATTGACGATATAATCGACGTGATAAAAGAATCGGTGGATATCGTCGATATCATGAAACCCGTTTATAATTTCAAGGCGTCCGACGACGAACTGCCGTGGAAGAAGAGATAACGAAAACAGAAAGACGCATACAGCAACAGATTTGAGCAAAACCCTGATTGTATAACGGCCGCGTCTTGTCAGAGCGAAGCCCATGCCGCGGAAGCGACGGCTCTTCGCTTCGTATCACTTTCCGGTCTGCCGATGTGATTCCGACGCCGGGATACTTGTGGAAGGACGGTAATATGTCTGAATTACAGGTAAGAACAGATACGGACGTTTGCCCCGCGGCCGCCGCGGAGCAAACCGGACGCATGCGCGATTGCCTGCATACGGCGGAGATCCGGATCCGTAAAACCATCGGCAAAAAGTCCGGAAAAGAAGAAAGTTCCGGCCGCCCGGAAATGACCATCCGCCGGTTTCTGCTGATTGTCGAAAACAGACACAGCGGGGCCTTTTACGATTTTCTCCTTCAGCTTCACCCCGGCTGCCGGAGCGCGGAACCGGATCTTTCCGGTCGGCGCTGCATGCCCGGGGACACGTTTGTCTTCAGGCGGGGCCGTCCTGCGGACGATATTTCCGGACACGGGAACGACAGTTTCAGGGTCTGCGCGTTTCTGTGTTTCCGTGCACACGCGCCTTCTTTCGCCGTGGGACTGCCTCCGGATCTGCGGAGCGCGTCAAAACGAAGATCCCGTCGATTTGAGCGACGGGGTCTTCGTTTTTCAGTCTTCACGGATTATCGTGTAATAATCCGGTTCACTTTGCCGCAATATATTCTTATTGCCACGGATCGTAGCGCGCGTGCCCCACGCGCCTCATATGATCAACAACCTTATTCAATGTCTCGCATATCGCTGTTACGGTCAGTTCTTGCTGAGTGAGACCCGCGCGTTCGCGCAGAGCGCGTATATTCGCTCTGGCCGCCGCCATATGGGTTTTTGTTTTGATGCCCATCATACGCAACCCATGTTTAAGCACGTTTCTTTCTTTGAACAAATTGGTTCATATAAACTGACAGCGCAGAGAAAATATATTAAGGCAACACCGCACAAAAACGGTTTTATTATTTTTGTGATAAAGCTGGTATTATCAGCGATAATGTAGTATAATAAACATATGAACAACAAGCAGATCAGTTTCGCCGTATTCTGTGACGAACTCGCGAAAGTAAACA
>JAILQN010000037.1 GCA_024699005.1 Clostridia bacterium | reverse complement strand
TGTTCATGAGAAGTTCTCCTTTGATTTGGTTGGTTTTGTTTGGTAGCTTGATTATACCATACCAAAGGTTGATCTTCTCTTTTTTTTTGGCTCATATCATTTTACATCATACAGTAAAACTACAATAGTTCATTGATTATTAAAATAATTGACATTTTTGTTAATGTGTGTTATAATGCGGACAATAACAATAACAAAGGAGAAACATTCTTTATGAAACGCATGAACAAAATTCTTGCCGTCATTCTGACAGTGATCATGGCTCTGTCCGTTTTCAGCTGCGCGGCGTTCACTGCAGGCGCTGAGGACGCTGCCACGGAGACGACCGGCGAGACGACAGGCGAGACTGCTGAAGAGGGCGGCAACAGCGGATTTGATTTATCCGGTCTTACCGGCGGGCTTGACTTAGGCGGGCTTGACTTATCCGGTATAGATCTCGGCGACGCGGGCTGGCTGCTCGGTCTGGTCAAGCTGATAATCAAGATCGTCATGTTCTTCAGCCAACTCTGATCAGGCTTGAAAAATCCGTTTTCCGGGACCGGGCTTCACGCCCGGTCCCGTTGCGTCCCGGCAGATTAACGATATGCTCTTGACAAACCGCTCATCTGTGTTAAAATCTGAATGGATAATATTATAAAGAACGGAGTGTTGTTATGTCTTCTGTACTTCTTCAAAAATTCATCTCTCTGTTATTGGCTCTGACTTCTGCGATTTCACTTTCGGGCATCAAATGGAAGGACAGCATGGAAGGGCATGATTTCCCGATAATCCAGCCGGGAGAAAAGGCGGCGGAGGACGTGCGCGTCATGTCTTTCAACGTGCGCTGCGAGGATGTGAACGGAGTGCCGCAGGTGCTGCGCTGGAATCTTGTCCTGCAGGAGATACTGAACGTGAAGCCGGATCTGCTGGGCCTGCAGGAGGCGACGCCCCTGTGGATGACGACGCTTCAGGCGATGCTGCCAGAATACGGCTGCGTGGGCATCTCGCGCGACAACGGGGGAACCGTTATTAGGATCGGCGAAGCCAGTCCCATCTTTTATCTGAAAGAAAAATTCGAGCTTATCGATCACGGCGATTTCTGGATCAGCGATACCCCGGACGAGCCCTCATACGGGCCGGACGCCGGATGCCGCCGCGTATGCACCTGGGCGCTGCTGCAGGACAGGGAAACCAGGTCCCTCGTCGCCCACGTGAACACGCATCTGGACAACGCGTCCGCGGCTGCGCGGGAGCTCGGCGCGAAAATGATAACCGATCTTATTTCCGACCGGTTCCCGAAAACGCCGGTGGTATTCACCGCAGACCTTAACTCCTCGGAGAGCGGCGGCGCTTACCGCCTGATGACGGAGAAGCTGGCGGACGCTTCATATGCCGCCGCCGATTCCGTATCGTATCCCTCGTGGCACAACGGCAATCCCGGGGAAAACAGCCGTTATTCCCTTGATTACGTGATGTGTTCGAAAGACGTTGCCGTCAACGCGTTCCGCACCGTGACGGAAGGCGTCGACGGCCGGCTCGTTTCCGACCATTTCCCGATCTACGCGGACGTGACCCTTCCGCCCATCGCGGACAGTTACGCCGGGCACGACTTCCCGCTTATCGGCCCCGCTGAAAAAGCGGAGGGCGCCACGCGGATCATGTCCTTCAACGTCCGGTGCGCCGACGTGAACGGTATCGAGATGTCTTTGCGCAGCGATCTTGTCCCGCGGCAGATAAAAGAGACCATGCCTGATTCCGTGGGTATGCAGGAAGTCACCACGGAATGGATGAAAGTATTCAAAAAGGAGCTGCGCGACTATTCCTGGGTCGGGCTGGAGCGCGATAACGGGAAAGAGGCCGGCAAGGGCGGCGAAGCCTGCCCAGTCTTTTACCTGAAAGCGAAATACAGGCTGCTCGATCACGGCGATTTCTGGATCAGCGACACGCCGGACGTGCCCTCCTACGGGCCAGGCGCGGCGTGTAAGCGCATCTGCACCTGGGCGAAGCTCAAAAACCGTCAGACAGGGGCGGTCTACGTGCACGTAAACACGCATTTTGACCACGTTTCCGAGGAAGCGCGGGTTCTCGGCGGCGAGATCGTCAACCGCTACATCGAAGAACACTTTGCCGGTGTTCCGGTCGTATTTACGGCGGACATGAACACCACGGAGGGCGGCGAGGCTTACCGGACCATGACGACGAACCTTCTGAACACCCGTCACGAGGCGGCGGACTGCGGGGATTTCGCCACGTTCCACGCCTGCAGACCGGAGACCCACACTAATTCGTATATCGATTTCGTACTGTGTTCGGAGGACGTGACGACTCTGGCTTACAGGACCGTAACGACCGGCATCGACGGGCGTTTCGTTTCCGACCATTTCCCGATTTATGCGGACGTTGTCATTCCCGGGGGCGGGGAATCCGCCTGCTGACGGGAGCCTGCGCGTGCTGCGCTTTGCGTATTGCGCTTAAGAGATTTTGATTTATATATTGAACTCAATTATTATACCTGATTAATAAAGGAGAGCTCACACCATGGAAAGAGTCTGTAAATTCCTGAAGGACGCGGAGACTTATTATCTCGCTACGGTCGAGGGCGATCAGCCCCGGGTAAGGCCCTTCGGCACCGTCCACGTTTTTGAGGGGAAGCTGTATATCCAGACGGGCAAGGTCAAGCCCGTGGCGAAACAGCTCCTCGCCAACCCCAAGGCGGAGCTCTGCGCTTTCAAAGACGGCGTATGGCTGCGCGTTGCCGGCGAGCTGGTACTTGACGACCGCACGGAAGCAAAAAAAGCCATGCTGGACGATTACCCGATGCTGCGCCGCATGTACGACGAGAACGACGGCAAC
Source organism: Clostridia bacterium (assembly GCA_024699005.1). The sequence continues at coordinate 8,048 of JAILQN010000037.1, read as the reverse complement.
ACCGCGGTATTTTATTTCAGAAACGCCGTCGCGACGTTTTCATCCTTCACCGCTCCGCCGGAAACGGTGACTTTCTGATTCCGGAATCCGGAGTCTCAGAATTCAAGTCACAACACGCAACACGCAAAGCGCAACACAATAACACCCCCTCAGCCGAGGGGGAATTATACTGTTAAATCACCGTTTTTTTCTGATTCCCGCGATCAGCGCGATCATGCCGATACCCGCCGCCGCATAGGGCAGTTTCCGTATCGCCAGCGCCTTCGCCTGCGCGATGCTGGAGGGCGTATTTGAAATGATATATTCCAATATGAACTGACGCGGACGGTCATTCGTCAGATCCTCCCATGTGCGGGTGTAAGTGGTATACTCCGCGGGGTTTCCCTCATCCAGCACGAAGACCCTCACGCCGCGTTTCAGATGCGGCCCGTAAACGTGGAAACCGGCGCCCTGCGTATAGATGAGATCGATACCTTCATATCGGGCTTTAAAGCTGTTGTTGTGATCGTGTCCCACGGCGATCGCAAGCACGCCGCCGTCTTTTTGCATGACCTCGAACTGACCGGCTCCGGCAGCGGACGGAGCTTCTTTCATAAAACCGCCGGCAGCCTTCAGTCCGTCAGGCAGGGCATAAAAAGTGTTTTTCCGCGAACCGAACGCCTCTACCGCGCCGGGCGTCCCTTTGTTTACCCGGTTTACGACACGATAATACTCCGGGATGGCGATATGCTGAAAAACCAGCGCCGGCGGCGCGTCGCCGGTTGAAGCGCGTTCGGCTTCACGCTGCGCTTCAAACCAGGCCAGCTGCCCGGCGTTTACGCCGGAAGTACCGCAGACCGTGGAGCCGTGCGTATCGAACGCGAAAATATCGAACAGTACTTTGTCGTCCGCGCCGTACAGCGGGATGCGGAAAGTGCCCGGGTCGGAGTCGTCGCGGCGTTCCCCCCTGACGTACCCGGGGAAGCCCGCGTAAATCGTTTCCGCCTGTGTCGCGTTCGCGATGCCGCATTCCTCGTCGTGATTGCCGAAGGTGACGGCGAACGGAACTCCCGTCCCGGCAACGGCGTCAAGAAGTTCCGTCAGTACGCGGCGTACCATCCGGTCGGACCAGAGCTTCGGGTATATACCGTAGATCTGGTCGCCCGTGAATATCACAAGATCGGGTTTTTCCACCGCCAGTGCCATCCGGATAAGCCTGACGGTATCAGGCGAAGCCCCGGGCGGCAGTTCCTGCGCGTCGGCGATCTGCATGATCTTGAATTTGCCGTTATTAAAATGAAAGCGGTTGTCGGGCATGGTCAGGATTCCTTTCATGATGGAGCGGTTGTGTTTTCAGGTGACAGGTGACAGGTTTCAGGGGGCAGTGATCAGTTGACGGTTATGCGACCGCGGGGGAGCGCCGTTCCGCGGACTCCGGTCTCAGAGTGTGAGACTGTAGTTTTTCGCGAAACGCTCTTCCCAGTTGTCCTCGAGCTTTTTCCGCCACCCGGTCGCGGCGGCGGTCAGATCGTCGCGGATTTCGGGCAGCTCGTCGGCGAGGTTTTTTCTCTCGCCGGGGTCGGAACCGAGATCGGAGAGCCAGACCGGAGCCGATGCGCCGTCGGACTCCGTCAGGCGTCCGTTAAGGACGAGCTTGTAATAGCCGCGTCTTACTGCGGTCTGGTCTTCCATCTCCCAGAACATATATTCGTGCGTGCAGTCCTCTTTGTTTTCAAGCATCCCCAGAAGACTCACGCCGTCGGTATCGTATTCCGAAAGGTCGCCGCCGCAGGCCTCGAGGATGGTCGGGAAAATATCCGTCGCGATATGCGCTTTGTCTGCGGTCCGGGGCGTTATCCTGCTTCCCCACGCCAGAACGGCGGGGACGCGTATCCCGCCCTCGAAAAGGCTGAATTTATGGCCTTTCAGACTGCCGGTCGTGCCGCCGTAATACGGGTCGGGCGTACCGTCGAGCCAGTTCCTGCTCTCGCGCGAAGGGCCGTTGTCGCTCTGGAAATAGATTATCGTGTTTTCAAAAAGCCCGAGCCGCTTCAGGGTATCCGTGATCTCTCCCACGCCGTCGTCCACAGCGCTTATCATCGCCGCCATGATCTTTCGGTCCCGGGGCAGACCGGGGAAACGGTCCAGGTATTTGTCCGGGCAGTGCATGGGGTAGTGCGGCGCGTTGTACGCCGCGTACAGAAAGAACGGTCCGTCTTTATGGCGGCGGATAAAATCGACGCTTTTGCGCGTGATCCGTTCGGTCAGGTATTCGCCGTTGGCGTAGACTTCTTCGTCGTTCTCCCACAGGTCGTGCGTCGGGTCGGAGCCGCCGTCGGCCATGCCGTAATAGAAAATGTGGGAGTAATAATCCAGACATCCGGCAAGGAAACCGCTGAACTCGTCAAATCCGTTGGCGTTCGGGCGGCATTCGGGTTTCAGGCCGAGATGCCATTTGCCGCATATCCCGGTAGCGTAGCCTTCCTTTTTCAGCGCGGTCGCGAGCGTCGGGACTTCCGGCGTAAGGCCGCTTGCCCTGCGGTGCCCGGCGAGGATCGCGCGCACGCCCGCGTAACCCGGATATCTGCCGGTCAGCAGCGCCGCTCTCGACGGCGAGCAGACGGGCGAAGCGGAATACATGGAAGAAAAGAGGATGCCGTTTCCGGCAAGCGCGTCGATATTCGGTGTCCTGAGGTCCTGCGAGCCCATGCAGCCGAGATCGCCGTAACCCTGATCGTCGGTCAGGATTATGACAACGTTCGGTTTCTCCATTTTTCTTCTCATCTCCTTGCAATCAAATTCCTTTTTATATTATACTGGAATCAGACAACAAGTCAATAGGATCGTCACCATGAAATCTCTGACCCTGCTTATAAAGCCCGCCGCGGGGCTTTGCAACATGAACTGCGGATACTGTTTTTACAGGGCCGCGAGCGAAACGAGAGAGAACCGCGTTATGACGGAAGACACTGCGGATATGCTGATACAGAGGATAAGGGAGTATCGGCCTTCCGCGCTGTCCGTTATGTTCCAGGGCGGCGAGCCGACGCTCGCGGGGCGCGGGTTCTTCCGCAGCTTTACCGAAAAGCTGGAGCGAAGCGTTCCGGTTCCGGTTTCCTACGCCCTGCAGACGAACGGCCTTCTGATCGACGACGGTTTTGCCCGGTTCTTCGGGGAACACGGATTTCTGATCGGAATATCTCTGGACGGCGACGAAAAAACGAACGGCCGCTTTCGTCTTGACAGGAACGGCGCCGGCGTTTTTACCCGCGTTCTGAACGCGGCCGCGACGCTCGAAAAGCACAACGTTGAGTACAATATCCTTTCCGTTATCGACGATGAGAACGCGAAGGATACAGAACGCACTTACGCTTTTTTCAAAAAACACGGGTTCCGCTTTCTGCAGTTCATTCCGTGCATAGACGAGGGCGGCGGAGTTTCCCTGTCGGAGGACGGATACGCATATTTTCTGAAAAGTTCCTTCGATCTGTGGTACGATGATTTCATCAGGGGAGAATATATCTCAATAAGACATATCGACAATTACGTGGGCATACTTATGGGCAACCCGCCCGAAAACTGCGCCATGTGCGGCGTCTGCGGCAGTTATTACGTCGTGGAGGCGGACGGCAGCCTTTATCCCTGCGATTTCTACTGCCGGGACGAATACCGGCTCGGGTCGGTGTTCGATGACGCCCCGTTCGAGCCAAACGGGAAACAGAAGGATTTTATACGGCAGTCGCATATGATCCACGGTCTCTGCAGGGATTGTAAGTATTACGTTCTCTGCCGCGGCGGCTGCCGGCGGGACAGAACGGACGGGTTTACAAAGAACCGGTACTGCCGGGCGTACAGGGAGTTCTTTGATCACGCCGCGGACAGGATGGCGCAGATCGCAAGAGGATTGATGGCCTGAGCGGGACCCGGAACCGGAATTTACCGGCAGGGCGGCAGTTGATTTCTTCACGCTATTTTGTTATGATACCGGATGAACGATCCATATTCTGGGAGGAATACGATGCAAATGACCGATACGCCCGGAAGTATGCCGGGAAAGCTCTTCCGTCTGACAGATCACGGAATAAAACCGGACGCGGGATATCCGCAGACGGATGCCATACAGAAAATACTCGACCTCTGTGAAGACGGCGGCGGGACCGTGGTTTTTCCGAAAGGAGTTTACCGAGTTTCCGGTCTGCTGATCCGGTCGGATACGACGGTATATCTGGAAAGCGGCGCCGTGCTGCTGGGCAGTGAAAAATGCGGCGATTACGCGGTGTTCGACGTGCCGGAAAACGTTCGGCTGCGCACGGATATGGAACTGATCCCGCGGCATTTCGGCTACAGAAAAAGAGACGAATACCGCAGGGCGATGCTCTCCGCTTACGGAGCGGAACGAATTTCGGTCATAGGCGAGCCGGGTTCCGTGATCGACGGTCAGAACTGCTTCGACCCGGAGGGAGAGGAAAACTACCGGGGTCCGCACGGTATCTTTCTGTCGGGCTGCAGTCACGTCACGCTCCGGGGCTATACCGTTCAGCACAGCGGCAATTTCATGCATCAGCTGGACGCCTGCACGGACGTGTCGATGACGGACGTCACGTGTCTGGGGGGCAGCGACGGCATCCATCTTCATTTCTGCGAAAACGTGGAGATATGCCGCTGCGTGTTCCGCACCGGGGACGACTGTATCGCCGGGATCTGCGTCAGGAATCTGCACGTCAACAACTGTGTGCTCAATACCTCCTGTCAGGCGTTCCGGATCGGAGGCGTGGATATCCTTGCGGAGAACTGCCATATCTACGGCCCCGGTTATTATCCGCACCGGCTCACGATAGTAAAGTCTGAAACGGATATCCTGCCCCGGGAAGCGGGACGGCACGATCTTATCTCCCTGATGATCTTTTTCGCCAGCGAGACGTTCCCGGCAAAGGAACATTCCCGGAATATCGTCTTCCGCAATATGATCGTGGAGAACGCCGGACACGTGCTTGAGTATCACGCGGATTCCCCGGGCGCGCTCCAGCTGGGCGACCGCCTGCGGGACCTGACATTTGACAACGTCCGGTTTACAGGGCTTACGAACAGTTCCCGCGTGGACGGCGCCGCGGATGAACCGCTCACCGTGTATCTTAAAAACGTGACGGCGGAATTTTCCGGCGGCGCGGGCAGTCTGTTCTCTCCGGAAAGCACGAACCTGATCGTTTGCGGACACTGAGGACCCGGTACTTCCGGGCGTATAAGGAATTCTTTGGTAACGCCACGGACAGGATGATCCGGATCGCGGGATTAATATGAATTACAGAATGTATTTCAGGAATATTTTACTTGAAAACTCCGGCGATTGTGATTAGAATACAATACAATAAATACCGATAGAAAAGAAAGGTTTTACGAGATGTCTGAGAGCGACAGAAATAAATCCGGTAAACTGACAGGTCTTAAAAGTACGCGGCTTTCGTATTTTTTCAGTTATGAGAATTGTTTTTTGTTTTTATTGAACTTTATTATTATTTTCGCCGTAGTTTCGGTATATCAGGGACAGAACTTCAGTTCGGACGGTTACGGGATTTATCCGTTGGGACTCGAGGATAACGTCAGTACATATTATTCAAGTTACCGTTTTTCCGGAGCACTGATTCTAAAGTTCTTATGTGTTTTTAATCATAATTTTTTTGATAACTGTACATTAGATACACTTGTTTTTGCTGTGATTGCATGTACCGGATTGTCGGTATTTGCCGTTTCGTTCAATAATATGCTGCATGTTTCCGAAGAAAAGCGGCGTATCACTTTAATACTTACAGACCTGACTCTTTTGATAGCGGTCATGAATCCTTCTACCGCCAATCATCTGACATTCCCGGAATGTATGATTCTTCTTGGAGCGGGCTTCTTCCTGACTTTTCTTACGGCGAGTATTTTCGTACGGAAAACACATTTCTGGACGTATATTATTGCGTATGTCCTTATCATTGTTTTAACCGGTATCTTTCAACAGTTTTACGCATTGTTCGCAGTTCTTTTGATCACGGTGTGCTCCGTAAAATGTATTCAGGACGATAAATCCGGGATCGCTGCGAGCCTGAAGCATTACGTCGCCCCTGCGGGATGTTATATACTCAGCGGTCTGAGTTATTTTATTATTGCCAAGCTTCTGATAAAATATCTTGGAATTGAAGGTAACGTAAGAGCGGATTTTACTGTACAGACATTGATCAGCAAGGCCGTAACATATTTAACAAGACAGTTTTATATTTGGAAAGGCTCGGGAAGTATCGACAGTTATAAAGTAAAAATGCTGCTTGCTTCGGTAACAGTCGGATTTTTTCTCGTCTCTCTTATTTATATAGTGTTCAGGCTGATCCGCAAAAAACAGATCGCGAAATCAATAGTCGTCTTTTTTGCGCTTCTGACGGCTTACTCGCTTGCGTTCCTGCCGGGAATTATAGAATCAATGCCGGGTGTAAATGTCCGGACGATCCTTGGATTTTACAGCATATTCTTTATGTTTGCCGGATTGTGCGCGGCTTCGGGAGATATACCGAAAGCAGTATATCCCCCGGTTATCGCTGTTATGACTGCTGTTTTGTGTCTGTTTATATTCATAATGACCGGGAAAGAGTTAGAAAATAAGGTCGGCAACACAGCCGATAATATATGGGCAAAACAGATAATATATGAGATCGACAGGTATCAGGAGGAAAACGATGTCAAAATTGCGAACGTATATATCTGCGATGACGGGGATCCTCAATTGAATTATATGTTCATCGAATGGTCAAGAGACGGGATACTAAAAGTATTCGACAGTAATAATAACTACGATGTCAGTGAAATGACGGAAGAGGAACAAAAAAGAGTATTCGATAATAAGACATGGGAGCATTTTGACGCGGATGAACAGCTTGTATTCGACGGCGATACTTTATACGTCTGCGCTTACTGATATGGAATTATCTTAATTACAGGAGCCGTTGTCTCAGACAACGGCTCCTGTAATTGTGTTTGTACGGTTTTATCCCGGAATATCTCCCACGCTGTTGATCACCAGCCTCGGTCTGTAGGGGTATTCCTCGATCGTGTCGCGCGTGGATGCGCCTGAGAGCACCAGGGCGGTGTCAAGTCCCGTTTCGATCCCGGCAATCATGTCGGTGTCCATGCGGTCTCCGATCATTACTGCTTCGTCGGCGTGGAGCCCCAGTATATGCAGCCCGGTGTGCATCATCAGCGGATTCGGCTTGCCCATATAATACGCCTTTTTGCCCGTCGTCAGCTCGATGGGCGCCACGAAGGCCTTGCAGGCGGGGATCATGCCGTCCGCCACTGGGGTGGTCATGTCGCGGTTTGTGGCGATCAGGCGTGCGCCGTTGTTTACCAGGTTCATTGCCGTCGTAATGTGTTCGTAGCTGTAGGTGTTAGTCTCGCCGATGACTACGTAATCCGGGTCGACGTTGTTCATCGTGATGCCGGCATCGTAAAGAGCGTTGTAAAGCCCGGGGCCGCCCACGACGTAGGCGCTGCAGCCGGGCGCCTGCCTGCGCAGGAACCGGGCGGTCGCCAGCGCGCTGGTGTAAAAATGCTCCTCGCCGACGTCCAGCCCCAGCCTGTACAGCTTCTGCGCGAGCTCCTTCGGGCTGCGGTCGCTGGCGTTCGTGAGGAACAGAAACTTTTTATCGTTTGCGATCAGCCAGTCGACGAAATCCTTCGCGCCGGGGATGAGTTCCTCGCCGTGATAAATGACGCCGTCCATGTCGCATAAAAAACCTTTTCTTGCTCTCAACTGTTCCATAATTATCACTCCTGAATGATTTCTGCCGGGATTATATCATATGAGAAAAAGAATTGCAACATAAATCGGACGGGTGTAAGTCAGAGCAGTATTATTCGTTCCTCACGAAAAGCCGGAGGATAAATAAGACGGCGCAGGTGGGAAAAAGCTGATTATCGATTTGTGTTTTTTGTCGGATATGGGCCGGTAGCGCGCGCGCCCTCGCGCGCGTATCAGGTTTGACGAAGTCAAACGATACCATATTGCCACAATTATATACTCTTACGACATATCAATA
>JAILQN010000203.1 GCA_024699005.1 Clostridia bacterium | reverse complement strand
GTCGACACGGCGTTTCTGTAAGACTTATGTCTACCACCACGGTATTTCGCCTCTTATCAGCATTCATCGCTTAGGCGATGGACACACGACCGTTGTTAATTCTTATTGACAATGATACAATCCCACAATTTTCCGTGAAGATCCAAAAAATATATCAAAGATGTATCGCCGTCCTGTCGCTTCTGCAGTTTCGAAAAACATAATAACACCCGGAGAAACGGGTACAATCCACAATCTCCGGGTGTCAGGTCGGATCCGTATTCTCCTGCATCTGTATATAACAGTAAACAGACATCTCCCCCCGCATGTCATTCTGCATACAACAATCTTATTCTTGTCTCGGAAAGCTGTTTTGCGGTGTTGACCGGCCCGAAACAATATGAAACAAGCATTTCATTTTTGCTTAAGAAACCGATCGCCGGATAGCAGAAGCCTGATTCCGTGTCGCCCTCAAGCACCGTAAAACCGGAAAAATTGATTCCGTCCGTGCTCTGCGCAATGACAAGAGGCGTTCTTCCGCTGACTGTGTCGGTGCCCGGAACACGCGCGTACGGATTCCATATCGCGTAATATCTTCCCGAATAAGGATTTCTTTCTATGAGCATCGGAGAGGTCGGGGACTCAAAATCTGACGCTGCCGGCGCCGTCCAGTTTATGCCGTCCGGTGAACGGCTTTCATACTGATAACCGAGGTCTGTCCTTGCATACAGTCGGTATAAGCCGTCGGGAAGTATCTGAATACCCGGTTCCTGCATACCTGTTCTGCTGTTCGCGTCATCCAGCGAAATAAAACCGGAGCATTTTGTAAAGCCCGTAACGTTTTTGTCCGACACGTATACTACGTCATCCGCTTCATATTTAATTTGATTCATGCCGTTTATCTGACGGATCGGGTGTCTTGCCGCTGCAACGATGATCCGTCCGTCAGCCAGCATCTGCGTTCTGCAGTTGTTGACAACGTAATAATCTCCCGGGATATCCGGAATAACGTCGACAGGCTCGCCGAAAGAGAGGGCGTCCGGCTTGCTCTTCCGCATCACATAACTCGATTCAAGCGAGCCGTCGCTGCTTTTCACAAGATAAAACAGGCATACGGTACCGTCTCCCAGCACCTCAAGAGAAACGCTCATAATATTCTGAGTGTTGTGCTCGGATGCGCTCGCAAGAAGCCCGGGCAAGTCGGTGAAGGTTCTTCCTCCGTCCGAAGATATCATCCCTGCAATATCGCACGGATCATCGTCATAGCCCTCGCCTGAACGGTATTTGCTGTAAGCGAACAGAATTCTGCCGTCAGGAAGAAACGCAAAATCACCTTCGCTGTTTCTCGGATTATTTTCACCCGTTTTCAGCTCGCACACAACGTCGTCCGAAATAATCCTTATTTCCGTCAGCGGCTCGGGTTCTGCATGCGGCCCGGGTGAATCGTCAGGCTCCGTGCCACGGAAAAGATTCCTGATTGTCTTAAAAAGGTTGCTGAACAGGTCAAGAATCCTCTGCCAGATAGCAAGTATTCCGCTTTCGGGTTTATCTGTTGAAGCCGCTTCCGGTACGGGCGCCAAAAAGCAGGACGAAAGAAGCAGGAGACACAGAAACACAGAAACAGATTTTTTCTTTTTTAAAGACACAGGCGTCCTCCTCTCTGATGAAACAGAATCTGTTATGTTACAGATCGCTCAAGAATATTTCTTGTCTGATGAATTATATAAATATTTCACATACAAAAACGCAAAGACAGCAGATCGCGGCCACCGGGAACAATCCGGCTCTGAACCATGCCGCCGCTATGCCGGCGACAAGGGCTATAATGCCGCCGACAGGCGAAGACGTTGCCTCTGTTATAGCCGGGAATGTCATCACCGCCAGTGTGACATAGGGCATGTAATACAGGAACGACTTGAAAAACCTGTTCCTGATGGGTTTGCGGATAACGGTAAGCGGGATGACTCTTATAAGATATGACACAAGGCCCATAATAAGGATGTATATATAATTATTCATACAACATCCTCCGTCTCTTCATCCTTACGCGGAGCAATAATGGCTGCAGCTGCCGAGATCACGAGAGTCAGCACTATTACCCTTGCACCTTCCGACCAGTCTTTTATAAGAGGCAAATAACCTGAGGAAAAACTCAATGCGAAGGATGCGGCAACAGTTACCAACACGGCTTTATTCTGCCTTGCGGGAGGTATTATCACCGCGATAAACATTCCGTAAAGCGCGACACTGAGAGAGATGACAGCGATTTCCGGGAGGATATTGCCCACAACGACGCCCAGCAGAGTCCCAACTGACCAACCCGGAAGAGCACATGTAATGAGACCGTAATAATAGACCGGCGAAACATACTTCTCTTTTGAGGAGATCATAGCCCCGAAGACCTCGTCGGTCACGTCGAATGCGATGAGCATACGCTGAACAGTGCCGAGTTTCGGATCCAGACGCTGCGACAGAGCGGTGCTCATCAGCAGGTAGCGAAGATTTGTTACCATCGTGATGAGCGCGATCTCAAAAAACGAAGCAGAGGCTGCGATCTGCGTAAATCCCGCGTACTCCCCTGCCGAAGCGTTGTTCAGCAGAGACGCAAGGAATCCCTGGAAAGCAGTCAATCCGCTCTGCTTCGCAAATATTCCCAAAGCAAAGCCGACGGCAAGATACCCAAGACATATGGGCACGCCGTCTTTCACACCTTTTAAATATGTTTTTCCGCCGGAATTATTCATATGTCCCTCCGTTACCGGAATGATAATAATACGGTCAGAGAAATAATTCAATATTTTTATTATCCGGACGATCATAGTATGCGGCAAACCATGCGGGAAGGTGATTTCCGAATACCTTGATGTTTATTATTGAAAATGGGAATAAAATTGCTTATAATATAAATAAAGCAGTTTAATAAGGTGAGAAAAATGAAGTCTATGAAAAGAATGATCTGCTTACTCCTGGTTTTTCTGATGGCAGCCGTCATGCAGCCGGTCTGTTTCGCGATGAACGAAAGGCCGGTCCTGCAATTTGACGCTGACGGAGAATTTGTCATTCTGCACATGACGGACTGGCACTGCGACTACCCGCTTCCCGATGTTCATAAACAGCTGGTGCTCGAATACATAAACGAGGCGAAGCCGGATCTCATAGTGCTGGGCGGCGATCTGTCCGAGGCGGCAACAGAGGATCAGCCTGCAGCCATCCGGGAGATCTGCGGTATATTCGTACAAGCTGAGATACCGTTTGTGATCACTTTCGGCAATCACGATTATATGCACGGGTATTCTATCGACGAAATGTTCGCGTTCTACCGGGAATACGGCGGCGAATACTTCCTCGGCAGGGATGAGGATCCCGGTCTCTTCGGCTGCGGCACCTGCAGCCTCCCCGTTTATTCAAACGACGGCAGCCGCGTGGCGTATAACGTATACTGTTTTGATTCCGGGGACTCCGTAGAGGGAAAAGGCTACGATTCCGTACATCCCGACCAGATAGAATGGTATCAGGCAAAAGCGGAATCGCTGAAAGACGCAAACGGGGGGAATTACGTGCCCTCGGTCGTATTTCAGCACATCATCGTACAGGAGATCTACGATAAGCTTTTCCCGACCGCAAAAAAATACGATCTCGGCGTCAGGGAATACGACGCAGAAACCTATGATCTGGTGCCGATCCCGAATCTTTCCAATATCCGTGACGGCTATATCTTTGAAAAGCCCTGCCCGGGTTATTATAATTACGGACAGCTCGGCGCCATGAGCAAAAACGGCGACGTGCGGGCGATCTTCTGCGGCCATGACCATTACAACAGTTTTACCGTAGAGATCGACGGCGTGGATATCGTCAATACCCCAAGCATAAAACCGCACATCCTTTTAAGGAAGATAAACTGGGGCGCCAGAGTCATCACGCTTCACGAGGACGGCGCCTATGAAAGCAGGGTCCTTACGGCATGCGAGCTCGCGGAAAAACAGGGCTCGGAGCTCATTGAAACGGGCGCCGTTTCACGCGCGGAGCTGTTTATCGTGAAGGTCTGGAAAGCGTTTGCGGATTTTTCCCTGTTTTTCTGGAAAGCAGCGACCCGTCTTGCTTACGGATCCTGAGCGCCCTGACGGCCGGGATATCATGACGGAGCACGTATAAGAAAGGAATCGGAAATGAAACCTCTGAAATTCTACCTGATCACAGATACGCACTATTTTTCCCCCGACCTCGACGCGTTAGGAGACTCATACGAGGATTTTATGGACGGCGAACAGAAATGCTTTGCAGAAACCGCAGCCATAGACGAAGCCGCGTTTGCGTGGCTTGCAGAAGCGGACGACGCCGATATCGTCCTGATCGCCGGGGATCTCTCCTTCAACGGCGAGAAAAAGAGCAACGAGGCTTTTTCCGCGCTGCTGCATGATTTCAGAGAGAAAAGCGGCAAGCGGATCTTCGCCGTGACCGCCGGGCACGATTTCAACGACCACCCGTTCGCCTTCAACGAAAGCGGCCGTCTGGAAGCGGAAGGGACAGGGTTTTCGGAGCTTTTGGGCTATTACGGGGATTTCGGTTATAAAGACGCCGTCGCTTTCAATGAAAAGCATCTGTCTTACGTGGCGGATCTTTCGGAAGACGTGCGCCTCATCGTGATCTGCAACGATATCGAAGGCGAAAAGCATATCGCGTATGACGATGAGTTTCTCGGCTGGATAGAAGAACAGGCGAAACAAGCGCAGACGGACGGCAAAATGATGATCGCGATGGAACACTACCCCGTGCTTCCCGGTCAGCCGATCCTTGCCCTGATCGGGGACGCCCGGCAGGCTGAAGCCCAAAAGCTGATCGATACCCTGGCAGATAACGGTGTTCACCTGATTTTTACGGGGCATATGCACAATCAGAGCATCAATATGACGCAAACGGCAAAGGGCAACCGGTTTTATGACGTCTGCACCGGCGCCGCCATCGGCTGGCCCGCGTTTATGCGGCGCGTGACGATACAGGATGATCAGACCGTGGTCATCGAAAGCGTACCCGTCCCCGATTTCGATTGGGACAAAAAAGGCCTCACGGGTGAGGAATACCTGAAGGCGCAGTTCGAAAGACTGATCCGCACGCTGATCGAACGCATGCGGACGGACCCCGACAGATTCATGCGCAAAGTCAATATCAAACCGACGCCGATGCTGCAGAAGGTTTTTCCGGTCCTGGGAAAAAAGCTCTCCAAAATGACGGTCGGCGGTTTTGCCCGCCTGTTACTGGTCAGGGCGGATCCGCGCATAAAAAAGGATCCTTTCGTGGAGTTCGCGGTGTCGTTCGTGCGCAGCGTGTTCGAAGGGAACCAGCCCTACGTGGAGGGCACGCCTGGCGGCGATACGCTTCTGAACGTATTCAGACGCATCGGCAGGTTCGTAAAAACCCTGAAGGGTTCGCAGGGCGAAACGCTTGATTTTTATGATACCATGAAGCACACGGTCGGCAATTACGGAATTGACGATTACAATGCCGTACTGAAATTAAAATAACGGGAGTATCGAAATGGAGAAAGTCAATCCGGTAAAAAAGACCGATAGTATCAGACGCGCCTTTGCTCTTGCGCTGGCGCTGCTTATATGCGTCTCACTCGTTTTTGCCATTTCGCCTGAGCCGGCGGCCGCGTCTCCACTGCCGCAGTCAAACGGGGAGCACCGTCACACGGTCTGTCATGCGGTATCCGCGCAGGCGCAGGCATATTACACGGACGATCACAGCTATGAGGCTCTCAGCGTCCTTCCCGGCGCAGCGGACAATTCCGACAGCGCCGCCGCGATGCGGGACAACGCTCTTTTCGACGCGCTCCACGACCTGATGGCGGATACGCATACGTTTTATACGACCTACAGCGGCTATCAGGAGGGTTCGCTGGCGTATTACTGGCGGGCGACGGATTCCGTCGCAAACAGCGATACCTACGTAATGTTCTATTCCGATCTGTTGTCGGGCGAAGGCGTCCAGCTCAACCGCGAGCACATCTGGCCGAAAAGCCGCGCGTCCTACGCCACATCTTTCGGCGGCGCAGATCTGCACCACCTGCGCCCTTCGGCGGAAACCGTCAATATGGCTAAATCCGACCACATGTTCGGCTACGTGGACGGGACCTATCCCGGCGGATACGACGCCGGCGTGATCGGCGGCTACACGCTGTACTGGCTGATGGAACAGGACGATCTGTTTGAATGCAAGGATGACGTGAAGGGCGACGTGGCCCGCATCCTGCTCTACGTCTATTGCCGCTGGATGCAGCCGAATCTCTATTCCGACGTGGCTGCGGATGGCCTTCCGGCGATGGATGAAGACGATACCGCAAACAACGGCAGGCGCGTGATCGAAAGTCTGGATACGCTGCTGCAGTGGTGCGCGCTGGACCCGGTGGATACCTGGGAAATGAAGCAGAACGACCTGACGGAGCAGATACAGGGCAACCGGAACGTCTTTATCGATTATCCGGAACTGGCATGGCAGTTGTTCGGTCTGTCTGCACCAAACGGCATGACCACCCCTTCAAAAGATGGCTGCGCCCACGTCTGGCAGGAGACGTTCCGCAACGTTACCTGCGCACAGGACGGCTCGTTCACGGTTTCCTGTTCCGTATGCGGAGACGCATATTCCCGCCGTCTTGCGGCTCTTGAACATACCGACGCCGACGACGATGAATACTGCGACTTCTGCAAAAAGCCGCTCGCTGTTTTTGCCGACCTGACGCCGGCGACGGCTCTCAGTGACGGGATGCACTTTGTTCTCTGGCATCCTGCCTCCGGCGCGGCTGTGGGCCGCATGGCCAACGAAAACCACCAGCTGGAGGTTTCCGCCGCGCACCCCCACGGCAGCGTGCTGCACCCGCGTGACGACAGCGCCCTGTTTATCGCGCGGCAGACTTCCGGCGGCTGGTACTTCATCTGCGACGGAAAATATCTCACAAGCGCAAAAACCGGCAACCGGCTCTACTGGAACGATGAACCGAACCAGTACAGCATCTGGAACCCGGAAGAGACCGGGACGGACGGTCTCGTCTGTATCGTCAATCTGAACGCGGCCTATTACGGAAGGCCTCAGGCGTTGGAATACTATAACGGCATATTCACCTCCTATTCCAAAACGGACTCCGACGCGTTCCGTTTCCGCATCTGCGCCGTACCGGACCACGTTTGGGACGAACCGACCGTAACGCTTGCGGCGACCTGCGAAACTGCGGGCAGCGCGTATAAAACCTGTATTCTTTGCGGCGGGACGGAACCGGTGGAGCAGCCCGCGTCTGGACACTCGCTGGAAAAAACAGAGGCGACACAGCCCACGGCGTCCTCCGCCGGGAATATCGCATACTGGACCTGCATCCGCTGCGGCAAACGGTTCTTTGACGAGGCCGGAACGCGTGAGGTCGAAGATCCGGAGGCGCTGGTCCTTCCCGCCATAGAAACGGAAGCAGGATGCGCTTTGTGCGGCAAGACTCATAACGGAAACGCTGCCGATCGTCTGATCGGAGCTATGCACAGCCTGATACACTGGTTTATCGCGCTGAAAGGTTTCTTCGCTGCGCTTTGATGCATATCCGTTACAATGATCCGGTCTGAAAACAAGTCCGCTTTATTGCGCCGCAAACAGTGACGCTGCGGTCGCCGCTGCCGGTTTTGACCGCTGCGCTGTGTTCGTCGGGCTCATGCCCCGATGATATTGTTTCAGCTTTATTCTGTAAAAAAGAACGGAACGCTTTTGCGATCCGTCTTTTTTACTTTACAATAATCCACAAACGCACATTTTCAGGAGAAAAACGCACAAACGTAAAGCCTGTTATACCGACAAATGGGAAGTTGTCAGCAAATTTCAGTCTTTCCACGGCTTCTTCCCGTTCAGCCATCCTTGTTCCTGCCAATAACTTTTTTCCTCCGGAGATGCGCCCCAGTCTGATTTTTGCATACCTGCCATCATCCGAAACAGGACTCTTGTTCTGATGCCGACACCCGGTTCTGTTTCAACAGAAAGCTTTTTTCCGAGTTTTTTCATATCCCGGATTATAACTGCTTTTTTCTTTTCAGGTATATTTCCCCATCCGGTTGCGTTTACCGCTATGCTATACTGATAAACTTTCGGGACGCCCCAATACAACAGCATCTTTGCAATCGGTTCAGTTGCTTTTTTCGCCCCCATGCCGGCTGTAGTGGAAATAACGACGGCACGTTTTGAAAACATCTCTTTGCATGGCTTGTGACTCATCCAGTTGGTAAAAAACAGATCAATAAACGCTTTCATCGGCGCGGACGGCATCATACAATAGTTCGGCGTTGTAAAAATCAGCAAATCCGCTTCCCTCAGCGCAAGGTCGATCTGTTCTTTGTCTGCCCGGAAAGGACAGTTCTCACGTGATTTGAGGCAGGCAAAACAACCCGTGCAAAAGTGATTCAGGTCTCTTGGCAAAAAGAATTCCCTGACGTCGTGTTTCGTCTTTATGTTTTTGAGCAGTTCATCCGCAACATGCCATGTTGAGCCTTTATGATTCTGCCCGTGAATGACCGTTATTTTCATTTCTCCTCCATGAATCCCGGTTTGAATAACTGATTCAACCGAAACATCATATCGTATGATCCGTAATAACGTTTTTTTACCGACGGTTCCGGCGGATTCGTATTACGCACACTATGCCCGCAGTTTTTCCGTGTCAAGCGTATTCCAGTGTTTTGCTTCCAGCGCAAGCTCCATCTGAGAGATCACCACACGCGAAGCCGTCATCGGGAAATCCGTTATGACGGCAAGCGTTCCGGCAAGGCCGAGACAGGCGGGCGTTATGCCTGCCTGAGCCAGCATAACGCTCAGACATATCAGCGCGCCGCCCGAGACCGGCGGCATTGAAAAACAAATGAGCGTAACGACGAACCACGAGCTTATGAACCAGCCGAGGCTGACTTCCGCGCCGTCAAATTCCGCCAGATAATACAGGATAGCCAGAAAACCGCCGCCGACCGTGGAATTGCAGAGTATCATCTCGATCGGCAGTCCGAAATTGCTCAGACGGGCGTCGATTCCGAGCTGTTTTTCGTTCTCGTCCATCACCGTACCCAGCGCCGCCATGGATGAGCAGGTCGTAAGTCCGATCAGAAATCCCGGCAGAGTCTTTTTGAAAAGCAGCAGAGGACCCGCGCCGCAGCGGAGCGTGACCGCGAGGATCTTTACCGCCATGAAGCCGAAACATATGACGGTACAGCACAAGATCGGTTTCCAGATGGTCCTGAAGACAGCCATTCCGTTCTCCCAGAAAAGCAGTGTAAGGGAAGAAAGGATATAAAGCGGCAGCAACCGGCAGACGATCTATACGATATGCAGCGCCGCCGTATTTGCCTGTATCACCAGCTCACGCAGCCCTTTTGCGGCAGGTCCGAGCATCACCAGCACCATACCTATGATGATCGCCATAAACGCTATCTGCAGCGTATTCCCCGAAACAAACGGCGATACCGGATCCTTCGGGATGATCTGCAGGACCATATCCAGTATCGCCTTGCCCTGCGAACCCTCGGCGGAAACGCCGCGGCGCAGTTCAAAAAACGGTATGAGCGCCACTGCCGCGACGGCGCTGCCGATAAATGAATTCAACACGTTGCGGCCGATCAGGTATCCGCCGAGCCTGCTGAATTCCGACACGTTTCCCACGCCGCAGATACCCGCGATCACCATAAGAAAGACCATCACGCCCGCAAAGGCGCAGAGCAGATCGGTAAAGACAGTGGAGACCGAAGAAAAAACGTAGGTCCCCAGAGCGGAAACTGCCGACGCGGGCATCACGGACTCCGAAAGTCCCAGGATCACCGCCGCCGCGACCGCTGCGAGAATGAGGATCTCGCTTCTGAGCTTGTTTCGCGGCAGCCTGAGTGTGAGCATATTGACGCCCTGCCGATAATTCCATGCCGGCATAAGACCGACGCTGCCCAGAAGCTGACTTGTCCAGGTGTCCGTTTCATCGGTTTCGGCGGGATTATACGCCTCGCCGTCGTACGTAACGGTGATCTCCGAAGCGCCGAACCTGCGCCGCACCGCAACGTCAACGTACTTCTGCCGGTCGTAATGCACGCATATTTTTTCCAGCAGTTCTTCCCACGCGAGTCTGCAGCGCAGCGCGTTTTTCTGCTGTACTTTTTTTTCGCTCATCCATTTCTGCAGAAGGGCGGAAACGCTGTCCACCCCGCTCTCATCCAGAAGGATATCCTCCGTAAGCATCCGATTAGTATTTATCATATTTTTCCGGCTCCTGACATCATCTGCGGCTTTTTGTTGTATGTGTTTTTATTGTATGTAAAACAACCTTGTATTATAACGTCATATCAATGCCGGGGATCACAGCATTTTCCCTTCGTAAGCACAGACCGGCATTTCATCAAAATCAAAGTCAGCAAGGTCATCAAGGCAGATATTGGCCGTACATCCCTGGTGGACCATAAGATTTGAATCCGCTTCCCTGTCCGCGTGAACGACAACTATCGGTTTCCCGATGGCATAGGCGCAGCCGCATTCCCACGCGGTGCCGCTGTCGCTGTAGCGCCCGTAATACATAAGCAAGACCGCATCCGCTTTTTTGATCTCCTCCACGTCTATATCAAAGATCTGCTGCGACCATTCCGCCGTCCCTGCTTCGGCGTCAACGGAATGACGCATGGAACTGAAGAAAGACAGACCTTTGTCGGTAAGGATATTTTCCGCGTACTCGATATTCGCGATCTCGGTATCATTGAAAAACGGCCCCGCCAGGTAGACGTTTCGGATCTCACCGGATTTTTTGTCCGTACCTCAGCCCGAAAAGAGCGAGATAAGCAAAAGCAGCACCAACAACAGAGAAACAGCATGCTTTTTCATGAATAATCTCCATATAGGTCCGTATCCGTTATATTAAACGAATTTGAATTATCAATAATCTCCGTGCCTTGTATGTCAACTTGCCGATTCAACCCTTTGCGCGGTAAATCGCGTTAAAGAGCGACATACTGTTGTCCGCGGGGACGTCGCATGCGTAATTCCAGACGAAAACGCCGCCGATACCGTTGCGTTTTGCCCAGTATGTTTTCAGGAAAATGTCCCGCGGTGTGTTGAAGGACGCCGTAAGGCCGTGCTCCTCGTCAGGTGCGAATCCATAGCGATCCATTTTGTCATAATAATCCTTATAATCATACCAGTACGCGTCCTGTGTTGTCGGGCGGGCGTAAAACGCGAGACCAAGATCGATCTGCTCCTTGCTGAAGCCGATTTCAAGCAATTCCTGAACACAGCCCTTCCCGATGCCGATCGTTGAATGCTGACCTGTTCTGTCCCAGAGGTCGTAGTCCATGAGCTGAACGGTGTCCAGCGCTTTGATCGCTTCTTCCGTAGTGTTTCTGCACCATCCGCTTGATACGGCGGCCGTGATCAGGAAATCGTCACCAAGCTTCCCGTCAAGCGAAACCAGGAAGTCCGAGAATTCCTTCTCTCTTTTCGCGTTTCCCGGAAATTCATAATCGAAATTGACGCCGTCGATCCCGTAGGTCTCAAGAAAGCTCCTGATGTTGTTCTCGAGAACGCCGCTGTCAAAGGCAAGCTTGTGCCTTTCAGCCTGCGACTCAAACTTCGCCTCTATACTTTCATCCGTCGTGGCTCCCGGACCGAAGACCGTCGCATAGATCCTCGTTCCGTTCATTTCCGTCGCCGAGCGGAAATCGTCAACGACCTTCCCGAAATCCGGGGAAACGGAAAGCTCGCCTTCCGTGTTGAATGAAGCGGTCGAACCTATCAGAATAATGTCCGTAAGGCCGTCAAGGTGAGATTTGTCAAGCTTTTCAAACGAACCTGCGTCTCCAACAACAATGTACGCACACACGCGAAGCGGCGCATCGCGCCTGAACGTCGGTGTTCCGACAACGTTGAAAAGGGCGATGAAAAGCGAGATAAGAAAAGCAAAAAATCTGATGAATACCGTCATTTGGTGCTCCTTTCGGATTAAGTAAGTATATTATTTTCCGGTACGCGCAATACGGTGGGCAATATTCTGCCACAGGTGCGAAAGCACGCCGAAATCGCGGTGCAGCGACTGCGGAAGCGTAGGAACCCTGTCGTATAAAAGCTGCAGGTATTCGTTTTCCCCGCCGTCAAAATCGAGGATCTCCACGGTGTGTAACCGGGCAATGCCGTTTCGGGATTCTTTGACGCCCACGACAACGCCTTTGACGGTAACGGAAACCTCATCGTCGAAAACCGTCACTTCCGCCGCGGTTCCTATTTCCAGATCCTGACCTTCGTCCAGATATACGCTCATGCTGTGCTCTGTCATCAGCGTCGTCACGCCCTCGTAAACAAACGAATCGGTTTTCAGGGTGACAAACTCCGCGTCAATCACCTTGACGGTCTCCCCGTCGCCGTCACGTCCGTCGATCAGGAAAAGCGACATGATCAGAAAATACAGGTTCCGGATGATCCAGAACAAAAGGATCAGCAGCCCCACCGCCTGCGCCGCACTGAAGATGCAGACGATCCGGACGATCCCGGCGACAGACAGGCCCGTCAGGATCAGAAACGGGACCATGGAACGCACGTCACGCTGCCGCTTCACGCTCTGCTTCGATTTGTCGGTCACCTTGAATTTCAAGGTGCTGACGCCGAAGAATTCCTTGACCGTCGGGATGAACAGATGGAGCATCACGCTCGTTTCGTAAATGCCGCTCCATTTTGTTGAAATCGCGTTTTTGCTGTTCATCCGCAGCCCGAGATCCTGCAAGGCGAACATCGGCAGCCAGAACACGAGCAGCTCCGCCCAGGTACAGCGGAAAACCGGCACGGCCAGCAGCGCATACAACAGCGGCGAGAGTATATAGATCAGATTTTTAACGGGGGAATACCAGTATACGACGGAGCTCCAGTAGCTGAATTTCTGCGTCAGAGTCAATTCTCTCCTCCGCCAGATCTTCAGCTTTCGCGCAGTTACGATCACGCCGCGCGCCCAGCGGGTACGTTGCTTGATATGCTCTTTGAAGGTGTGGGGCGTCTGGCCGCTGGCCAGCGGTTCCGGCAGCGCGAGGCTGACGTACCCCTTTGATTCGATCAGCAGACCTGTGGCAAAATCCTCTGTGATCGATTCCGTGTAGAACCCGCCGACGTCTTCCAGCGCCTTTCTGGAAAGCACGGTGTTGGAACCGCCGTAGATCACGCTGTTCGAAGCGGTTTTGGCCGGTTCGATGGTGCGGTAGAAAAAGTCCTGCTCATTCGAAGCGCGTTTTTCGGAAAACAGCGCGTGCTGGAACACGTCGGGATCGTAAAAGCTCTGCGACGTCTGAAGCAATCCAAGGCGGAGCCGCTCGTTCTCCGGGCGCTCCTTCTCCCGCAGCTCAACGTCCACAAAATAGGGGATCGTTTTCAGCAGGAATTTGCTCTGGGGGATCATATCGGCGTCAAAGGTGACGATATACGGCGAAGACGTCAGCCCGAGGGCGTGATTCAGGTTGCCGGCCTTAGCGCCGCTGTTGTCGGGCCTGTCAAAATAACCCACGCCCATCTCTTCGGCAAGGG
>JAILQN010000234.1 GCA_024699005.1 Clostridia bacterium | reverse complement strand
CATCCTGGCAAGGTATACAGGCAGCATATTCCAGTGACCTGTTTCGTCGCCCGTCCGATGCAGCAGCAGCTGGTTCATCAGCGCGTTATACATCGGAGAGCCCCGATCGCCCATGCCGGTCATCCCTGCCGGGTAAAGCGGACTCAGCTCCACGTCCGGGAATGCTTCGATCTGCTCCGGTACGTCCGGATCGCCGAATGATTTGCGTACTGGCTGACCGTCTTTATATCCAACGCCGAATATCATGGCGTCGCCCAGCGGCTTTTTTCCTTTTCCTATACCGAAAGAAATTTTTTCTCCGTCCCAGTCGACAGGAACAGACATCGGAAGATAAAGCGGAGGCGGCAGATGCGACAAAGCGTCTTCGATCCTTTCGCGCAGGTCTGTTTCTGCGAAAGGCAGATAGACAGGGAACAAAGCGCGTATCATAGTAAGGTCGGTGCATGAGTCGTCCAAAACCTCGTTTGATTCATACGCAGAAGTCGCGTGGATATGGTATAACCCGTCGTCTCCGGGGGTGAGCATATCAAGATAAAACAGTACGCTTTCGCGCATGAAAGGAAGAGCAGTCCCGCGTAAAAACTCCTCATCGCCGGAAAACAGCCAGCGCCGCCAGCATTGCATCGCAACCTGAGCGCCGGGAGAGCAGTTCATATAGTGGTATTCCGCGCCGCGACCGAAACGGTCCGTAACGTCGTGCAGAAAAATTCCGCCCGTACGTTTCACGATTTTAGCGTAGAGGCGGCACTTCTCCATACCGTTTCTGCGAAGATCGAAATAATTCTTCGCAAGCTCGGGATGACCTGCGGCGTCCAGCGGCAGATACATATGCTGCGTATTATAGTGGAAATAGTAATTCCACGGAACGTAATCGTGGTTAAAGCGCCAGAGCCCGCTTGTAAAATGCGGCGGATAAGCTCCGCGGCTCTCGCTGTTCATATAGTACAGATATAAATACCAGATGTTTTCAAGATAATCATCCGGGATCGCAATATAAGATTTATCCCAGAAATCATGCCATTCCTTTTTGTGCCTTTCAAAAATCGCTTCCGCGCCGAGGCTTTGCGCGGCATCCAACGCGGATTTACAGACGGATAAGGCGCCTTCGACAGTCTCCGCGGTTTTTACGGACCAGATTATCGTGAAATCGTGCGATTTCGCTGCGTCAGGAAAAAGGCACGCGCTGCGGCTGTTTCTGAGCCGTATTTCCGCCGACGTGTTACATGAAATAAAACGCAGGCCTATACAGAATTTTGTCGGTTCAAGCGATTGAGTTATATAAAGAGAGTCGTTATCAGAGATCGCATTTGTGCCATCAAGTCCGGTCTCCGGGGTGAATTTCTGCTGACAGTACCAGCGCCACAGCGTTCTGCTGCCGAACCGGGATAACGTGATCTCCGGCGATTCCGGTTCGACGCAGTTCAGATCGCAGGTAAGGACGTTCACCCCGTTATGAGCGAATGCGCGCAGGCGAAATGAGCCGAAGGGCGTATCGTTTTCGATATAAGCCGCGGCGTCCGCTAAAGCGAGTCTGGCTGTAAAAGCTTTCTGATAGAGATAATTGAAAACGGGAAAGCCCAGCTTAAGTGTGATCTCGCCGGCATGTTTGACGCACGTAAGCTCCTCCTCGTGCCCGGAGCAGTAGCAGGAATCGTCCCAGGTCACGCCGGGCGGCGCGTCCTGCCAGAGATCGCATTTGTTGACGTGGATATGCAGACCGTTTTCTTCAAGCCAGAGCAGGGAACCGGTATCTCCATCTCCTATCGGTATGCCGGCAGTCGGTTTGTTCTGAGGAGTGCCGAAAAACAGATCGTGCTTAGGAACCCGTGCCGACGTGCTTCTGTTCCACTGTTTTCTCTGCGGGTCATAACAGGTTTTCATGTTTTGTCTCCTTAAAAATCCGGAACTGCCAGCAGCAGCCATTCGCCTGCGCAAAGAGTAACGGCGTATTCGTTGCCGCTGGCATGAAGGGTCCCGGTGCCTCCGGTTTTAAATATTGACAGATTCGTCCTGTTTAGTTGTATCTTGGTGTGTACTGTGGCTTCCGGGAGAAATACGTCCGGCTGGAAATCGTCGTGTAAAATACCGTCGTTATTCATGCAGAGCAAAAGCCAGCCGTTTCCGGTCCTGTTGTACGCCGTATGAAGACCGCCGGATATTTGTACCGGGAGTATTTTTTCAAGAAGCTTATCAATATCTGAAACAGGAACGCAGTTTTCGCGGCGTTTTGAAAAGTCCGGATCGCAGGTGAGATCGATAAGGCAGTCGTATTCTGATACGGATGGAGTATCAGCGTGAATGATATCAAAAACATCCGGAAAACCGCCGCATTTGAGTACGTGACCGTAGTTGCCGTATTTTCCGTTTTCGCCGAAAATACGGTTCAGGGTATCGTTTATATCTTTTATGCGTTCTTTTGTTAATAAGTTGTTGCCTTCATTGGCCGGTCGGTCGAACCACCGTTCGCTCAGACGGATATCTATCATCGGAAGATCCTTCGGGAGAACGACGGCAAAAGGTCTGAAGGATTTGCCCACTGCGTTGAAGTTTTCGATAAAACGCAGAAAATCCTTTTTCGTCTGTCCGTAAGGGCTCAGTTCCGCGGAGGAGAGATCCCGGAAAGTATTGCAGACGCCGTACTCTTCCGCGATCAGGGATGCGCCGCAGAAATAAGCGTACCGCCATGCCCTTTCCATCAGCGATAAGGAACAGCCGCCATGTTCGCGATTTTCGAAGGGGAGATCATGGCCGTTCGCTTTGTTCAGAAGATCTTCCAGCCATTCATCCTGTCCTTCGCGCAGAGAATATGGAATGGTGAATCCCGCGTCATTCGTGTTCTGCCAGCACTCCCAGTAAATACCCCAGGGGATGCCTGCCGCCGCGGACATTCCGCGCGTATAAGCAATCTGAACCCTGAGGTTCGGTATCTGCCAGCCTGCTTCAGGAAGCAGAAGCTTCGCGCCGTGTCTGATCTCCGTTGCAGGCGCCATATAATAACTGTCCGCGGGGAAAAGCAAGCCGTCCGTCTGCGCAATCCTGAGCGCGTACAGTTTTTCGCAGTCATTGAAAAAACCGGTAAGACCGTCAGAGTATTTCAGTTCCGCCCATTCGTCGGGAGAGTACGCTTCCAGAAACAGTGACAGAGTTCCTTTTCTGATCTTGTCCCATATATCCCGCAGCGCAGAAGGATCGTTTTTATTGACATTCTGATCACGGTATAATTCTTCAATGCGAAGCTGGTCTGAACGGAAGTTGGAAGCCCACTCGTGCATCTGGAATCCGAGAAACCCGTCGCCGAGAAGTTTTTTGTAATAGTACGTCAGTTCGCGGATGAAGGGGTAGTTCCTCGTGCAACCGAGTCCGCCCTGCAGTCTGTCAACGTAAAACGGGCATTGCAGTTCACTGAGAAGGAGATCAAGAGACGAACCGTGAGCGCAGGCTGTGTTGAAATCATCAGGCGGCAGAAAACCGGGTTTGTGCATAAGCTTCAGACCGTCTCCGTCGCGCCACAGTCCGCTTTTGATAATCGCGGGAAAAGCCCGTTCGGTATAAGTGTGAATAAACTTCATTTTTATATTGCCGGATATTTCGTTACGGGAATTCTTCAGTTCCTGCCGAAGAACCTGTCCGTGAAAAATTTTACTCTGCCTGAGAACGAATGCAGAATCGATTTCGCGTCTTCATCGCCGAGATACGCTTCGCGCATCAGGCGTCCTTCCTCAAAACAAAGCTCGTCATGTTTCGGAAAATACTGATCCAGAAGGAAAATAACGAATTTGGCGATACGGTACGTGGCGACTACGTGTTCGGGAGCGCCCTCGTAGCTTTCCACCGCGGCGGTGTATCCGTTTTTAAGCGTCTCGGAGAATCCGTCCAGATCGGCGGAACGGGAAAGAATGACGGAATAAGCCTGGTTGAAACAGCTCTCATAATCCCAGCGGTAATTCCGGCGGTGAGCATCGTCGGCGCCGAGAGGAGAAATGAATATACCGTCTGCCCTCATGTCGTTCCAGAAGGCGGTCTGCATATTGGCGTCGCGGCAGCCGGGTTCCTGTCCGTGCAGTATCTCCGCGCCGTCGTAGATCTTCTTTTCCGAAAGATAACGGAAAACATCGTCTCTTGTGTTATGCGCGTCCCATTCCCAGAAAGGGTGGGCGAGTATGGCTACGCCGCCGTATTCATGTATCCTGTCCGCTATCCATTTGCGCCACGCGAAGTCCATGGGCTCCACTCCGTCCGGCACCGCGCCTGCGTACTCCGAGGCTATATGCGCGACTTCCTTGCGGCAGCGGTCCTCGTCTGCGTGGAACCACTTATCAAGCCCTGTTCCGCCCGGGAATACCGCGCCGACGTTTACGGCGTGGATATAGGCGTTGGGAACGTGCACTTCTTCACCGGGGAACAGCGTCAGGTCGCAGGGGATATCCTTCGCCGCGCGTATCGCATGAAGCGAACCGTCGATAAGGTGATGATCCGTGATGGCAAGAAAATCGAATCCCGCCTTGCGGTACATGGCTGCGGCAAGGAAAGGATCCTCATGACCGTCCACAGACGTAAAGACGTGACAGTGCGTGTTCCCCCTCATCGGCGTTCTGTGAAACAGATCGTCAGCGGCGCAGAACACACGGAAATCGTTCAGCCGTATAATCTCTCCGTTGTCGTCGATGCGGGCAAGACGCAAAGTGTATATCTGCTCACGAAGAAACGTCCATGTGAAACGGATCGTTCCGTTTTCGCCAGCGACCGTCTCGACCCCGTCATAGCGTTTCCAGTCGCTGAAGTCACAGAGCAGAGCGGAATTATTTTCCTCCTGCCCGATAATTCGAATCAGATAACGGCCGCCGGGCTTGAAGGCAGTTTCCATACCCAAGCCGCGAATAACAAAGCCGGTCGGTTTGCCAAGAAGCGTTGTCTGAGGAAATATCTCGTAATCGCAAACGCCGGGATCCATGTTCTGTATTTTCATTTTTCTGTCTCCGATATGACAAATACTCAGCCTTCCGGACTCAGGAAAAGGATCTGACTGTAAGGAGGCAGTGTCAGTTCTGCTGTTCCGTGAACCTGCATATACTCTTTTTCGGGAGATTTTGAGTCGGTTATATAAGAATCGAAAACTTCATCCGAGCCTTTGACGGTGAGTCTGACGGTTTTTTCTTCCGGTCCGGGATTGCACAGTAAGAAAGCGCTTCGATCCTCGTTTTTTGCCGCCAATGCGAAAACTTCTTTTCCGGAAGATGTGAGACATTCTTCTCCCAGTTCATAGAGAATAGAGAAGTTTTTCAAAGCGTAATATGACGGCGTCTTCTCAAGAGACGGCACGTCGAACAGACCGCCGTATTCAAACCATAGCTGAGAATCATAGTACATGGCGGCGTCGATCTTCTGACACTGCATTTCAATCATGGCTGCGAGTACGTTTGCGCCGCCTTTCTCATTCCTGAAATTTTTGTAGTATTCATAACGCCTGTCCTGTGTTTCCCGGTCGCACACGCATACGTTCCATTCCGTATTGAAACGCAGAGCGGAATC
Source organism: Clostridia bacterium (assembly GCA_024699005.1). The sequence continues at coordinate 2,116 of JAILQN010000234.1, read as the reverse complement.
AAGCGAATAACGCTTAAGCATCGTATCGACGAGCTCGCACTCGCGTCTTATCTTATCGAAATTATCCGGAGAAAGATAACAGTGCCAGGAGAAAAAGTCAAGCGGAGCGGCAGTTTCCGGGGCGGTTATATATTTAAGAAAACCTTCGAAGAAGCCCGTGTCGCCTTCGCGCCAACGGCCGTCAGAATAAGCGCCAAGTATAAAACAGCTTGAGTAGCCTCCGATCTTAACGTCCGTATGGCTTTCTTTGATTGTCTTTGCGGTAATAGCGTAAAGCCTGTAATAGTCTTCTGCGGAGCCCAGCCAGTTCGGAGGGCCGTACGGCTCGATATCCGGGGTAAGCCCGTCAGGCTCGTTCCATATCTCCCAGTATTCTATGCCGAGACGGAAGCCGTCCGCCCAGCCTTCATTATAATGCCTGACTATATGCTCGCAGACTTTCGCCCATTTGCCGAAGTCTGCCGGAGGAAATATCCTGTATTTCCTCGGTTCGTGTTCTATAGTCGTGCCGAACCTGAACATTATGTTTATGCCTGCTTCGGAGATCGGCAGGATATATCTGTCGGTCAGAAGAAAATCGTAGCTGTCCGGATCATTTTCGTCCGCCGAGAAGTCCGGAAAGATATTTGCGACGTCTACGTAATGCCCTCCGCCGCAAACGCCGGCGGTATCGTGCAGTCGGGAAAAGGGAGGTTTCAGCTTTACGAAGTCGTCGAGAAGATCGCCGTAATCGCTTTTCCTTGCGCTGTTGTTTACCCCGTGCAGAGGTTTGATTTTTCCGGTCACAGTCCCGAAATCAATCAGAACGCTCATTCAGAGAAAACCTCCTGATGTAAAGAATCTCGCCGGAAGGATGCGTTCCGAGCTGTTCAAAGCCCTGTTTTTCGTATAATTTCCTGGCTGATACGTTGTCGGAACGCGTGCGCAGCAGTACGGCGGAGTGTCCGGCTTTCCGGCATTCCTCAAGAACGAGGCCTGTAAGTCTGCCTCCGAGACCGCGTCCCTGATAGCCGTCCCTTACGGCTATCCCGAACCATACTGCCGTTTTGTCTGTATCCCATATGAAAGCATAGGCAAGAAGTCTTTCATTATCAAACAGACCGTAAAAGAGGTGATCCGGTTTGCCGTTTTCGAAAAACTCCATTGTACGCCGTTCATTCCCGTGACCGACGTTGAAAAAGGAGGCGGATTTCTCTCCCATATCGGCGAAAAAGGACTCGACCCCGGGCTTGTCTTCCTTTTTGAAAGGACGAAAGATGACCTCGCTCATATCTGTCTCATGCATTCAGGAGCGGTAACTTTGACTTCGACGTTGCCGTCAACACGACGGACCTCCACTTCGATCAGACCGTCCGGAGCACGGAAGGACGCTCTGGCCCGGTCAAGCTGAGACGGCAGATGCGGCCGTACGCTGTATTCATGCACATTCCTGCCGGTCGGGTTGAATACAAGCCCCGCGATATCGGCGATAAAGAAGCCGTTGATATCGCCGAGGAAGTGGTGGTTCAGCGAATCGTAACTGTCTCCGTCTGCCGGGAAGTTCTCGGGTATCGCGGTGAAGCCCTGCTCTATAAAATGTCCGTAGGAAGGCCATTCCGGTTTCGTTATCAGTTCGTATGCGAGGTCTTCCTTCCCGCCTTCGGCAAGCACTCTGAACAGGTATCTTACGCCAAGCATGCCGCAGTCGAAAGAATAATCGTTCTGATGAATCAGATTCACAAGGGCATTGAAAGCCGCTTCGTATTCGTCGGAGTTGAAAATGCCGCAGTATATAGCCATCGCCTGCGAGGTCTGGCATGCGGTGTCGGCAAGCATGGTATGAAAATTGACAAGATTCTTTCTTACGGCGTCTCTTATCACCGTGGCAATCTCTGAGGCGAGTTCGCGTCTTTCAGTCATTCCCAGGACATCGAATATGAACTCGGCTTTTCTGCAGATACTGAGGAACGATACGGAATCCGTGAACTCCGTGGAAGCGCGCCTGACTCCGCCGACCGGTACCCAGTCGCCGAGGAACAGATCGAGCGTCCCGCAGGGCTTGCGTCTTGAAAACGTGTATTCCAGATATTTCGCTATAGCGTCTGCGTTCTCTCTGAGAATATCGGTATCGCCTGTA
>JAILQN010000196.1 GCA_024699005.1 Clostridia bacterium | reverse complement strand
GCCCTTTTTTATCCGCCGAAGCGTTTCATCGCTGCCGCTCTCGAAACCGACGGCAACAGTAAAACACCCCGCCTGTTTCAGTTTTTTCAGCAGTTCCGAACGCAGGGGTTTTACCCGGGAATTGACGGTAAACTCGATCTTTCCGCAGAGCGGGGACCGGATGATCCTGTCGCAGACAGCACCGGCATACGCCTCGTCGATCGTAAAGGTATCCGCCTTAAAAAAGAAATTGCGGATACCGTAGGAATAATAACACTCCTCCAGCTCCCGGTAAATGCTTTCCACATCGCGCTTACGGACGGTTTTGCCGGAAATGATCGGCGTCAGACAATAAATACAGTTTGAAGGACAGCCCAATCCCGTCTGAATTGTCGCCATCGGTTCGCCGGTATCCGGGCGCACATACAGCTTGTTGTTCATCAATTGACGCGCCGGGAAAGGCAGCGAATTCAAATCGTTCAGACCGCAAATAAACGTGTTTTTATGGAACTGATCCCCCTGCTTATAAAAGATGCCGTTGATATCGGCAAGACTTCCCTCTTGCCGGAGGTAATAGTCGGCGATCTTCCCGATCACAAATTCCATTTCGCAGCCGATCAGGCAGGAGACGCTCTTCAGATCCAGCTGTCCGAGAAGAGAAGGATCGATATCATAAAAAACAGCGCCTTTTACTACGCAGATACACGGATGAAAAAGGCGGATCTGATCCAGGAAAGCCAGATCATCTATTACGGAAGTGTTGGTCGTGCTGAGCGCGATCAGATCCGGGCGGAAACGGCGCACGTCACGCTCGACGTCCTCAACAGAAGCCCCTTCCGTCTGATAATCCCGCAAAAAGACCTCATACCCTTTTTGCAAAAGAACGGCGGCGCAGTAACCGAGATCGTTGCACGCGTGAACCGTCACAGTCGCCGATTCGCTGATATTGCACTGCGCCCTGTCTTCGCTGCGCTGGAGAAGTATTCCCGGCGGATAAAGCAACATGACTTTACGCATTTTCAGACTCCGTCCGCAACACTCGTTCCGCGTATTGCATTTTCTCCAATGTGTTGATGTTGATCTCTTCTTGCGCGATCGGAACAGCCAACCCCGTTTTTCCTTCAGAGATCAAGCCATTCATAAAGTCGCTGAGGGTAACAAAATGGTCGCAGGCAGACGGATACTGCTCTTTCAGGAATGAAATACAACCGGGATTAAACACGCAAAAACCGGTTCCCTTTTTACGGTTATGCACCACTTTCGGCTTCTCTTCGCAGCGGATCATCTGGGCGCTTCGTCCTTCGCAGTACACCGCGTAATTCTCCCGAACGGCGTCCATGTTGTTTGTCTCCGTATAGCCGCAGAGGAAGTCAACGCCTGCTTTTTGGATGACGGCGTCGGCGTCGAACCGGATATAAATCTCATCGCTCAGCTGTGAAACAACCGTTTCTCCGCTCCAGAGAGGCAACGCGGAAAAAAGCGCGTGGATACATCCGGCGGGTATCTCCTGCCGGGCATAGCTGAGCGCCATATGTGAATACCTATCGCCAAGCGCCGCTTTGATATCGTCCCCGTACTTGCCGACAACAATCACAGCCCTATCGATATGCAATGCGATAAGGTTATCCAGGGAATACTCGATCAGGTATTTCCCGTTGATTCTTAACAACGGTTTACAGCATCCGGATTCCGAGAAACGGGTGCCGTTGCCGCCCGCCAAAACGATTCCAAGCATTTGTTTTTCCTCTTTATATTTATAAAAATAATATCATACTACCTATTGATTGTCAACAAAGTTTTCTTCTCACCCGCGCGCAGGATGTACAGCTCCTGACGTTTTTGATCGTTGTTGTATTCTCCCCGATGTTCTATCACGATACAAAAATCCCGGCGGAGGACTTAACCTTCCGCCGGGATCATATGCTGAATGTGTTGTTTTGCTGCGATTGCTTACAGCATCGCAGTGATCTGCTCTTTGGGGCGGTACCCCAAAGCAGTGTTGACGATTTTGCCGCCTTTGAACACCATCACGGTGGGAATGCTCTCAATGCCGAACATATTGGCAAGCGCCGGCTCGTCGTCCACGTTGACCTTGCCCACCTTGACGCGGCCTTCGTATTCCACGGCGATCTCGTCGATGATGGGAGAGAGCATTTTCAGGGACCGCACCAGGAAGCCCAGAAATCCACCAGCACGGGGATGTCGGATTTCAGAACTTCCGATTCAAAATTTGCACTTGTTAACGTAATTTCTGCCATTATTGTGTTCCTTTCCTATGACGATACCTGTGCATGAAAAGTTAAAAGTTAAAAGTTGAAAGTTAAAATGATGGGCCTGCGGCCGGCTTTTTATAATGGGTAAGGGCGAAAGCCCTTCCGCATTTTAACTTTTAAGGCAACACCGCACAAATGCGGTCACGCGCCTTGCTTGATCTTTATTCCGTCATATTGCACATCTTTCCCTTGATAACCGACAGGTTACCTGCGGGAAATCTGTACAATCTGACGAAAAAATCTACTTCGCAATC
>JAILQN010000187.1 GCA_024699005.1 Clostridia bacterium | reverse complement strand
TCACCGTAGCCGTAGGGCATCATGTTCTGTAACGTTTCAGCTGTCGGCGCTTCCGACAGTGCCGACATGTCCGCGTCTGCCATATCGCCGTTGCCCGTAAATGTCAGCGTTTTGGTCTGTTCGTCCCAGGTCCAGGTTATCGCCTCTTCGCCCTCGGCAAATACCGGGATGAAAAGACAGAATATCATTACAAGACTCAGGATCATGGATAATGTTTTTCTGACGTGCTTCATTTCTATGTCTCCTTGTGTTGTGGAATTTTTGACAGATTTTCTGCCTGTTCGACCGGATTTTAACACAAAAAGACGAAAATGAAGCCGAAATGGAGTGAATAGTCGTTTCCGGGGAGTGAAAAGCGGAAATCCTGCCGCATCGGCGATGGGATTTTCCAAATGAATAATGAATAATTACGGTCTTGTCTTTACTTTTGAACGAAAAACAGTTGCGAAATAATAAAATTTATGATATTCTGCAATATAACAGAAACGTAATTCCGGATTCTGCAAAAATCAGCCAAAAGGAGATATTACAATGGCCGAATTCACTTATGACATCACCGAGGAGCTCGGAGTTCTATCGGAAAGCAAAAGCGGCTGGAGAAGAGAGGTCAATCTCGTTTCATGGAACGGCGCGGCCCCGAAATTCGACGTCCGCGACTGGGCGCCGGATCACGAGAAGATGGGAAAAGGGATATCCCTTACCGCCGCGGAGATCGAAAAACTGAAAGAGATACTGGCGAAAAGCTGATAAAAAGTCTCTTCTTACGGGCGACCGCACAAGGTCGCCTGCTTGTTGATGAAAGGAACCGTCATGGGCATTACCGAAAAACAGGAAATCACCGTAAAAGAAAACCGATTCGCAAAGGAGAACGTCTTTATCTCCATGCAGCCGGAGAACACGCCGCTGCCGTCTTATGAGGAAGCCCGCGGCAGGCTGCCCCGCCCGGTCTGGGACGCGCATCCCGACGCGCTTGCCTGCTATGACAGGGCGTGGGAGCTGGCGTTCGGGAATCTGCGGCGGCCCCTGCCCGGCACGGGGTTCGTATCCAACTATATCGACACCGCGTTCAACGGCTGTCTGTTCATGTGGGATTCGTCGTTCATCCTGATGTTCGGCAAATACGGCGCCCGGACTTTCAACTTCCAGGGGACGCTGGACAACATGTATTCCCATCAGTACGCCGACGGCTACATCTGCCGCGAGATAGAAGAGGATACCGGCTTCGAGCATTTCACCCGCTTCGATCCGGCGTCCACCGGTCCGGACGTCATGGCGTGGTGCGAGTGGGAGTATTACAAAAACTTCGGCGATACCGACCGCCTCGCGCGGGTGTTCCCCTGCCTGATGGCGTATCACGAATGGATGCGGGAGTTCCGGACCTGGCGCGACGGGACCTACTGGTCCAGCGGCTGGGGCTGCGGTATGGACAATCTGCCCCGCATGCAGCCGGGCTATCACGTAAGCTTCTCTCACGGGCATATGATCTGGAACGACGCCTGCATGCAGGAGCTGATGAACTGCGATATCCTCGCCCGGATGGCGGAAGTCCTGGGCAGAAAGGCGGACGCCGCTCCTCTTGCCGCCGAGCGGGAAAATCTTATCCGGGTGGTCAACGATAAGCTCTGGGATGAGGAGAGCGCGTTTTATTACGATATGTGGCGGGACGGGACGCTGAACCGCGTCAAGCATATAGGCGCTTACTGGGCGCTGCTCGCCGGCATCGTGCCCGAGGCGCGCGCGGAGAGGTTCATCGCGCACCTGACCGATCCCAGGGAGTTCGCCGCGCCGTGTATGATCCCCGCCCTGTCGCAGGATCATCCGGAATTTTCGCCCGTGGGGGATTACTGGAACGGCGGTATCTGGGCTCCGACGGATTATATGGTGCTCTGCGGCCTCGACCGCTACGGAAAATACGCCCTGTCCCACGATATCGCGGTCAATTTCCTCGACAACGTGGTCAGGGTATTCAATAAGAGCGGGACCCTTTACGAGAATTACGCCCCGTTCCCGGATGAAAACGGATCGCCCCGCAAGGGCGAGCCCGCCCGTGCGGACTTCGTGGGCTGGACGGGGTTGGCGCCCGTATCCGTGCTGTTCGAGTTCGTGTTCGGCATAAAGCCGGATGCGCAGAACAATACTATCCGCTGGCGCGTGGACCTGACGGACCGCTTCGGCGTGGAGAACTATCCGTTCGGAAAAGACGCTACGCTGTCGCTGATCTGCGAAGAACGCGGCGATATAAGCGACGAGCCCGTCGTTTATATCGCGTCCGACCGTCCGGTAACGGTCGAGGTCATCTGGGACAACGGCAAAAACTCAAAGGTCCTGACCGCCGGATAACGGCTCAACCTGCATTTTTGTGACGATCCGAGTATTTTTAACTTGCATTTTCGTGATACACCGGTTTCCCGAACAGATAAAATGAATTCAAAAAAGGAGGGATACACATGTTGAAACGCTATTTTCCCGTATTGTTTTTCACTCTTTTACTGATCGCCTTATTCTCTGTATGCGCTTTTGCGGCGGACGGTGATCTGCAGGAGCTGTCCGTTACGGTCGACGGGCAGACGATCCTGCCTGCTTCCGCAAACGGCGGGACTTACTTTCTGCTGCCGTCGAACGCGGATCTTCACGCCGTTACGCTGCGGTTCGGTCTGCCGGAGGGGTATGCTCTCGGTATAGGCGGAGCGGACGTTTCGGACGGCGACGCGATCGACGTCGCCGGTAATGCGGCGTACGACGCGGCAAGCGGCGTATATATTCTGCCGTATACGACCGGGTCTGCCGGCGGAGAAGCGCGGACAGGACAGCTTTACTTCATGAAGTCGGAAACCGTGCCCGCGATGTTCGTCACCTTCGCCGATTCCGCCTACGGCCGCGCCTGGGTGGACGCCAGCCCCGGTCATTCGAACGATTCGGGCAAGAAGACTGAAGTTCGCATGACTATGCTCGGCGCCGACTCGACGGTCATCTACAACGGAAAGCTGATCTCCTTCAAGGGGCGCGGCAATACGACCTGGGGTTCTTCCGCGAAGAAGCCGTATCAGATCAAGCTCGATAAAAAGACCGATCTGCTCGCATCCGGGAATTCCGCGAACAAGAACAAAACGTGGATCCTGCTTGCCAACGCTCTGGACAAGACCCTGTTCAAAAACGCTTTCGCTTTCGACCTTTCGCGTTATCTCGGGCTGACCGCGACGCCGGAATATACCTTTGTCAATCTCTACACGGACGGCGAATACCGCGGTCTGTATCAGCTTGCGGAAAAGGTGCAGATAAACTCCGGCCGCGTGGAGATCGCCGATCTGGAGGAACACAACTCCGTAACGGACGAGACTGCGGCCGCCGCAGGCGTCAACAGTCTCGGTTATGAGTATCAGTATAATCCGACCGCCGTATGCGATACGGAGGATATCTCCGGCGGATATCTTCTGGAGCTGGACAGCGCGTTTTACCGCAGCGAGAACAGCTGGTTCAGACTGTCCGACGGCAACGTGGTCGTCGTCAAATCCCCCGAATTCTGCACGAGGGAACAGATGGAGTATATCAGTGCGGAATTCAACAAGGCTTACATGGCTGCTCAGTCGGATATATACGGCGTACAGTCCGTGACGGAGCTGTTCGATCTCGACTCCCTCGCGGCGATATATATGGTCAACGAGTATACCCGCAACATAGATTACGGCTATTCCTCCACATGGTTTTATCTTCCGGAGGAGGGGAACGCGACCTATGACCACAAGTTTTACGGCGGGCCGGCATGGGATTTCGACACCTCGCTCGGCAACCGTACGGAATCGGATTATTTCCGGACGCCGTACGGGCTTTACCAGGCGGGCCGCACTATGTTCCGGGGCAGCGTGCTGCGCAGCTACGCAAAGGAAAAGGCGGCGGCTGTCGGTTCTCTTTACGGTACGATATTTTCCGAAACGCCTGCGGTCAACGGCGGTCTGCGATCCCTTTCCGGGTACCGTGCTCTGATCGAACCGGCGCAGAAGATGAATTTCACGGTCTGGCCGTTTGACGATACTCCCAACACGTTCGCGCTGCCTACGTATGAAGAGAATTACAATTACGTCCGGAATTTCCTGATGACAAGGCACGGCGATATCCTGCCGCAGATCGCTGCGTGGGAGACTCCCGACCTTGCC
>JAILQN010000113.1 GCA_024699005.1 Clostridia bacterium | reverse complement strand
CCGTTGAAGGCACCGTGATGCATACTTATGACGTGCCCGAAATGATGCGGCAGATCAAGCGTATTTCCGTTGAGGCGGCTATCAACAGCGGATTTGACGACGATACGATATACAAATCAGACGCCGGTCTTGTTGTCACCGATTACGACGCGAGTATTCTGAAAAAGCTGTCCGACGTAGTGGTTCCCAAGGGCAAAAGCAAAAAGCAGAGCGAGATCAATATCAACGATCTGGGTATGACCGACGAGGAGCGCAAAGCCGCGGATCGAGCAAAAAAGAAGAAAAAGAAAGACCTTACGCCGGAAGAGAAAGAAGCCCTTGAGAAACTGAAAAAACAGAAGAAAGAACAGAGAAAGATGTTCGATCTTCTTCGGGCGGTCTCTATCCGTCTGCCCCTGCTGTTCTACGGCGCGGACGCCGATATAACGGAGATCATTCATCTGAAGGATTTCGTGAATCTTGTGGACGACGAATCTTGGTCGGAGTTTATGCCGAAAGGTCTCGGCAAACCGTTATTCCTCGATATTCTGCGTTATTATGACGAGGACGTAGTGACGGGCGCCGGACTGAGGATACGCAAATTGGCGAAAGCCGCCGACGAACTGCCGCCGACTCTGCGGGCAAGGCGTATAGTCGAGATCATGTCCCGGTTCAAGAATCCCGACAAGGAGACCGTCCTGACCCCGTGGCGCGTGGTAAACATGCATCTGGGCGATACAATCGGCGGTTATAATTTCTACGACGAGACCTATACGAAAGAGGTCGACGCCCCCCACCTTATCGACCATGATCCGGTCACTGCGGATATACTGCTCAATGAAGACGCGAAGATACTGGAGATGAATTCCAAATCGGGCCTTTATCCGCTGTATATGACCTACAGCATCTATATGATGTACGTGGACGGGGACGAGATGAAGCTGCCGCTGGAAAAAGCGCAGGAGATATGGTTCCGCACACTTGAGAAGAATATCTTCGTTCTGTGCAAAACGAAGATGGCGCGGACTATAACGATACGCACGCTGGCGGGATATTCGGGTAAAACGGTCAACGCGATATGTCTGCCGAAACTTATCGAAGAACGGATGAAGGATATTCCGAGACTGGCAAGAAAACTCAGAAACCCGGCAACATGGGGAAAAGAAGGTGAAGGAAAGATGAAATTTGACGCGGTAGTGGGGAATCCGCCGTATCAGGAAGAAGGTATAAGCACAAGAAAACAACCAGTTTATCATTATTTCTATGATACAGCGTTTCAGCTTTCTCCTTTGGTTTCATTGATAACTCCCGGACGTTTTCTTTTTGATGCAGGACAGACTCCGAAAGAATGGAACGCAAAAATGCTGAACGATAAGCATTTTAAAGTTGTTAAGTATTTTCCGAATTCTACAGATGTATTTAGTACGGTTGATATTAAAGGCGGTGTAGTTATAACCATACGTAATGAAGAAATTGATTTTGGGGCGATTGGTGTATTTGCGGTTTTTGAACAGTTAAATTCTATAGTATCTAAGGTTAATGAAAAAGAGAAAGAAAACAAGAAATTGAACTCTATTATCGCGTCACAGGGTCTTTTCAGATTCTCTAATCTTTTCTTTGATGAGCACCCAGAAGTAATAAATATGATTGGGGCTGGTACAGGAAACAAAATTGTATCCAGTGTGATGGAAAAAATGCCCGGAATATTTGTTGATTTACCAGATTCAAATGAAGAACATATCAGAATGCTTGGAAGAATAGACGGAAAACGTTCTTATAAATATATTAAAAAGAAGTACATTGTTGGTAATGAATATATTGATAAGTTTAAGGTATTTCTTCCAGAAGCAAATAGCACTGGTAAATTTGGAGAAATACTAACAGAACCAGTAATTGGTAATCCAAACGATGGAAGTGCAGACACCTATTTATGTGGAGGTTTGTTTGAGTCAATTGATGAATGCTTTAATTTTATAAGTTATTTTAAAACAAAATTCTTTAGATGTTTACTTGGCGTTAAGAAAGCAACTCAACATTGTCCACCTGGTGTTTGGGAAATGATTCCACTTCAAGATTTCACTCCCAACTCTGATATTGATTGGTCTGTTTCCATTCCTGAGATCGATGCTCAGCTTTATAAAAAATACGGTCTTTCCGAAGACGAGATCGAATTTATTGAAACGAATGTGCAATCAATGGAGAACGATCCTTGATAAAACGCAGATAAGACAGATGGTATTTTTCGGCTGAAGAACCCTCCTGCCCGCCGACGGTCATGCCCTGCGAAAGACGGAAAGCCGCGACCTTCATCCCATACCCGGTAGGGGCGCACCCGCGTGTGCGTCCCGCCGATTTGCCGACGGTCACGCCTTGCGAAAGGTGGGAAATCGCAATGCATATTCCCACGCATACATGACCGTCAGCGGGTGATTTTCCCTCTTTACCGGGATATGCCTGTTGACGGGAAGGCGGGACGCACACATGGGTGCGCCCCTACGCAGGCATGACCGTCAGCGGGCAGGCGATATGCCGCCCTGCACGGCGTGACCGACGGACAAAAAACCGGAGCCGACGAGGGTTCCGGTTTTCTTTGTCCCGTTCTCTTTTAATAAAAAACGGGTGCGGGCGGAGCCCGCCCGCAATTATTCACTATTCATTATTCATTATTCATTCTTGATTAAGCTCCGTTCAGATCGTGCTCCAGCACGTAGCCGATCACCTCGTCCGCCGTGGTGAACGCCAGGGCGACCGAGGTATCCGCCGCGCCGTAATAGATCGCGATCCTGCCCGTGTCCGCGTCCGCCAGGGCGGCGCAGGGGAACACCACGTTCGGCACGTCGCCCACGCATTCGTAAAGCTCGTGCGGAGCCAGAAGGAAGCTGTCCGCCCGGTGCAGCACTTTCCAGGGCTCGTCTTTATCAAGCAGGGCGGCGCCCATGCTGTAGGTGAAGCCGTTACAGCTGGTCAGCACGCCGTGGTAGAAGGTCAGCCAGTATTTGTCCGTCTCGATGGGCGTGGGGCCGGCGCCGACCTTGGTCATCTCCCAGTTCTTTACGGGCGCCATGACGAAGCGGTGTTTGCCCCAGTAGGTCAGGTCCGGGCTGCGCATCAGGAAGATATCGCCGTAGGGCGTATGGCCGCGGTCGCAGGGACGGATCAGCATGACGTATTCTCCGTTTATTCTGCGGGGGAAGAGCACGCCGTTGCGGGCGACGGGATAACACGCCGGTTCCAGCTCCTCCCACGTTTTGAAATCAACGGTCTTCGCCACGCCGATAACGGTGCCGTGGGGCGTGAGTTTGACCCACGTGAGGATATATTCGCCGTCGACTTCGCAGATGCGCGGATCGTAGCCCTCGAAGATCTTCCGGTCGCGGAGGTTCCAGTTTACCGCGTCGTCGCTGAAGCCGGTGACGATTATCTGGTCGCGGGTGCGGGTGTCCACGCGGAACACGCCGGCGAATTTTCCCCTGAAGGGCACCACCGCCGAATTGAAGATGCTGTTGGCGAAGAACAGGTTATCACGGGTGATTATAGGGTTGCCGTCATAGCGCCAGACGGGGTAGGGGAATCCCTGCGGCTTGTCCTGCCAGGGGAGATTGGGGATGGGGCTGCCGATTATTACAGACATAGCAGTATTTCTCCTTTTTTTATCTAAACACTAAAAACTAAACACTAAAAACTACACCCTGAACAGCAGATCGGTATAAGTGGGATAGGGCAGATACTGCGAGCCTATCTCCACTTCCAGCGCGTCGGCGGCGGAACGCAGGCGCTCCATTGCGGGCAGTATGCCGTCGCGGGTAAACTGAGCGGCGGCGAGGGGCGTTCCGATATCTTTCGCTCCGGCGATCTGCGCGTTGAGAGCTTCGACGCCGTCGTAAACCTCGCCGATAAGGTCGGTGAGTTTTTTGACGAGCTTTGCTTCAGCGTCATCACGGGTCCCGAATCCCAGCGTCATCTTGGCGGTCTGAGCCTCGGCGACTGTCTTTTCGTAAGCGACAGCGGCGGGCAGGATGTCCCGCTTCGCCATGTCGACCATGGTGAGAGCCTCGATATTGATCTTCTTCGCGTAGGTGTCGAGCAGTATGTCGCGGCGCGACTCCACCTCTTTGGCAGTGAAGATATTGTGCTTCTCGAACAGC
>JAILQN010000059.1 GCA_024699005.1 Clostridia bacterium | reverse complement strand
ATCTACGTATACGACAGCAATTATCCCGATACGGAGACTTATCTTTACGCTGCGGACGGGAAGATCCGTCAGGCGCCGTACACCGGCTTCGGCACGCCGATCGACTGTATACAGCTGATAGACGTCCAGAAATATTTTGAGGCGGTGAAAGGCTATGACGAGACCCGCTGCGTCTACGCCGAGTCCGGGACTCTGGACAAAGTGACGACGGATTCGAAGGAAGCGGTAAACTCTTATCCGATGGCGGGCAGCGTGAACGGCGTCAGCTATACGCTGTATGAATTGCCCGGCGATGCGGCAAAGGTCACGCTCGATCCCGCGGACGACGGTTCCTTCGCGACGTTCATCTATTGCGGCGAGGAGCACTCCTTCGGTTACGTTGACGGTATCACGACGGGGACTTTTGAGACGGTCGGGACCGTGGAGGAGAAGGAAAATGTCGAATTCAGGATCTCCGGTTCCTGCGGCGAAAAAGTAAGTTACGTGTTCAACACCGCGAGCGGAGAGCTTGTCATAAGCGGCGAAGGCGCAATGACGGATTATGAAAAGAACGGATCGCCGTTCCGTAACGACAAGTCCGTCAGATCCCTCGTCATCGGGGAAGGCGTGACTTCGATAGGCAGCTATGCGTTCGAGGGCTGCGAAGCGCTTGATAATGACAGCGTCGGATACCCGCAGGACGTGAAGATCGGCAAAGGCGCGTTCATCCGCACGGGAGTCGTCATAGCCGGCGACGTCAACGGCGACGGTCAGGTGCTCGCAGACGACGCGAGGCTCGCCCTGCGCAATTCCGCAAAGCTTGAAGAACTTGATGAACAGCAGTTCAGAGCCGCCGACGTGGACGGGAACGGCAAGGTGCTTGCGGATGACGCCAGGCAGATACTCCGGTACTCGGCAAAGCTTCAGAGCACGTTTGATAAAGCGAAGTAAACGATCTGGAACTGTTGTTTTATTTACTGAATAAACATTATTACATGGAGGTATTTATCATGAAAACTTTTAAAAAAATCGTATTTCTTCTTACGGCTTTAGCGCTGCTGATCGGATGCGTGCCGCTTGGGTTCGCGGAGAATGATACATATAAAAACAAATACGGTGTCTGGACATATACATTGAATGATGAAGGAGTCACGATCACAGGTTTCTCCGGAACCGCAACCGAGGTTGCGATACCGGAAACAGTCAACAAGCGAATTGTAACGACAATAGCTACAGATGCCTTCTCGGGATCGGGTATTACCAAACTGACTATACCGAAATATATTGAGAGTATGGGTGTAAATAACAATTTTGTGGGATCTGATCCGAACTATATCATTTCCGCGCTTAACGGGATGAATGAGCTTGAAACCTTGATTTTCTCGGACGGTATAAAAACAATACCTTACGCCGCGGCAAAAGGAATCATTTCCCTCAGCAAGGTTGTCGTTCCCGCCAGTGTGAATGCAATCGGAAATTACGCATTTTATGGATGTACATCTTTAAGATATATTGTCAGGACAGAGAACTCAAAGACAATTGACGGCATGTCCGAGCTTGCAACAATCGGAGCACATGCATTTGAGAATTGTAAATTGCTTGAAAAAATAGGTCCATTAGATGAATTGATAACAATCGAAGGGTATGCTTTTTGTAATAGCGGCATTAGTTCGATCAGACTCGGGGAAAATGTTGAATCGATAGGAAATTATGCATTTTCCGGCACAAATCTGCAGAAAATCGTTCTTCCTCATAATCTTAAAACACTCAGAGGGTGGGTTTTTGCAGGTACAAATATTAAAGAGATTGTCATACCAAAGAGTGTGGGAACGATGATTGACGGCTCATTCTTTGGTACAAGCATGTCAACATCCGCTCTTAACGGAATGGATAGGCTTAAGACTGTAATATTTGAAGGCGGAGAGGAAAGAACCATTATTCCTGCGTGCGCTGTAAGAGACAATGCCGCCGTCACAAAAGTCGCGATTCCCGAGGGGGTGACCGGATTCGGAGATAGCTATGTGTTTGTGGGGTGTTCCAATCTGAAAACGGTTGTATTCCCTACAGCGATGAAAGGTTCACCGAAAACAGAAGAATTAGTTGAAACGATCAAAAATATGACCGGCAACAGTATTACGGTTGAATACGATGATCAATACTTTCAAGTGAATTATATTACACAGGATGAAATAAACTACGATATCATTGACGAAGAGATTCCGGACCCCGGCGAGCAGGAACCCGATCCCGCCGAAAATATCTACAACCTCGGCGAAGAGACCTACGGTTTCGAAAACTATCTTGACACGGACAGCGTCGGCCACTGCTTCGGAATGGCTGCAACCAGCCAGGGATATTATCTTGACAGTATTGAGGCGCTTGAAATGCCCGACGGGCTCGGCTCGCTCTATGAACTCAAGTCCGAATACGACAATGAGAGCATAAAAGAGGAGATATGCAGATATCAGAAGATCCAGGGCAAATACGTGAACGACGCGGTTATCGCCGGCGGGCATTTTATCAACGATTTCGACAGGACCGGTGCCATGGATGAATGGAACTCCGTGCTGGGGGCGGTCCGTGATAAAAAATACGACGGCTCGGGCAAACTGATGGTCGGCATATGGAGCGAAAAAGACGGCGGTCACATGGTCAGCTTCCTGTATTACAAGGAAGTCAAAGGCGAAGAGCGGATCTACGTATACGACAGCAATTATCCCGATACGGAGACTTATCTTTACGCTGCGGACGGGAAGATCCGTCAGGCGCCGTACACCGGCTTCGGCACGCCGATCGACTGTATACAGCTGATAGACGTCCAGAAATATTTTG
>JAILQN010000033.1 GCA_024699005.1 Clostridia bacterium | reverse complement strand
CCTGTTGATCGAATAACCTTTGCCTCTTCTGACCACGGAGCAAGAAGAAAGCGTGGGACTCTCGCCGCTTATCAGCTCCTGGACGTCGATACCGAAAATATCGGCGCAGTTATACAGGAAGCTGAAGGAAAAATCCGCGTCCCCCTTTTCGTATTCAAGATACTTTTCGGGCGGGACGCCGAGCCTTGACGCCATATCGTCAACGGATATATCGGAAATATCACGCATAGTGGCAAGGCGCTCGCCGATCTCTTTAAGTTGTTCTGTCATGTTTTTCCTCCACCAATTTAATTGGCAATGTGCAATGTGCAATTGCGCTTAAGAAATCATAACGGTAAGGTTGTCACCGCCCCGCAAACTTTTGTATTTCCGTATTCTTCCGTGGCGGTAAACAGCTTTCATCCTTCGATCTGTTCAACGCGATTACACATTGCTCATTACTGATTGCACATTACGTCAATAATCGTACCCTATCTTCAAAGCTCTCAGATCGTTCGCCAGAAGCTGAGGCTTGTTCGCCTTCACGACTTTCCTGAACGCCGCTTCCGCGTCCTCAAAGGTTACTACGTTCGTGTGCCTGATAAGAGAGCCAATCAGGATGATATCGGCGCCGCCGCGCAGATTCTCGTCCGCCGAGCATATTTTTGTCGCGGGGATATAAACGGCGGTGACGTCGTCCCTCTTCACCTTGCGCTCTATGAGCGAGGAGTCGACGAAAATGAAACCGCCGGGCTTTACCGCGTCCTCATACTTATCAAGAGAGGGCAGGTTCATAGCGATAAGGATATCGGGATTCGCGATTATCGGGCTCCCTATGGGGGAATCGCTTATTGTGACGGAGCAGTTGGCCGTGCCGCCGCGCATTTCGGGACCGTAGGAAGGCAGCCAGGCGACTTCTTTGTTTTCGATAAGCGCTTCGTGAGAGAGGAACTTTCCGGCGAACAGAATGCCCTGACCGCCGAATCCGGCTATAAGTATCTGTGTGGTCATATCATTTCGCCTCCTCCGCGAATTTGTCTTTGTAAACGCCCAAAGGATAATAAGGGATCATTTTTTCGTCGATCCATTTAAGAGCGTTCTGCGGAGTCATGCCCCAGTTCGTCGGGCAGGAGGAAATGACTTCGATAAGACTGAATCCTTTGCCTTCGACCTGGTACTCAAACGCTTTCTTTATGGCCTTCTTCGCGTTTCTGATATTCTTTACGTTATTTACGGCCACTCTTTCAAGATAGGTCGCCCCGTCCACCTGACTCAGCATCTCACAGATCTTTACGGGATAACCGCAGAGATCAACGTCCCTGCCGTAGGGCGAAGTCTGCGTGACCTGTCCGGGAAGCGACGTGGGAGCCATCTGGCCGCCGGTCATACCGTAGATCGCGTTATTGATGAATATTACGGTGATATTCTCGTTCCTCGCCGCGGAATGGACCGTCTCCGCCGTACCGATGGACGCGAGATCGCCGTCGCCCTGATACGTGAAGACTATACGATCCGGAAGGCCTCTTTTGACGCCCGTCGCTACAGCCGGCGCTCTGCCGTGGGCGGCTTCGATCATGTCGCAGCGGAAATAATCATACGCCATAACGGAACAGCCGACGGGCGCGATGCCGATTGTCCTGCCTTCTATGCCGAGCTCGTCTATGGCTTCCGCCACAAGTCTGTGTACTATGCCGTGGGTACATCCAGGGCAATAATGCAGCGGAACGTCCGTCAAAGCGTGGGGTTTACTGAATACTGTTGCCATTATATCGCACCTCCTGTTTTGTCTGCTTCCGCTATGGAATCAAGAATGTTCTGTTCGGTGGGGATCATGCCGCCGACTCTGGAGCAAAGATATACCGGACGGCGGCACTTCTGGGCGAGCTCCACGTCTTCGATCATCTGTCCCATCGACATCTCCACGCTGATAAACGCCCTGCACTTATCCGCCGCGGCGTATATGGCTTCGGACGGGAAGGGCCAGAGCGTGATCGGCCTTATCATACCGACTTTCGTTCCGGCTTCGCGGGCGCGGTCGATGGCGTTCTTCGCCACGCGCGAGGTGATGCCGAACGCCACTATGCACAGGTCCGCGTCTTCCATGCGGTAGCTCTCATACATGACTTCGTTCTGTCTGACGAGCTCGTATCTTCTGAATCGCTCCACGTTCCCCTGCTCAAGCTCTTCGGGCTTTAAAAATAAAGAGTTGACGATATTGTGCTCCCTCTTCATATCGGTGCCGATGGTCGCCCAGGATTTGTCGTATTCGGTCACTTCGCCCATCTCAAGGTTTACCGGCTCCATCATCTGCCCGATAGTGCCGTCCGCAAGAATCATAACAGTCATCCTGTATTTATCGGCGAGATCAAAGCCCTTGAATGCAAGAGTGACCATTTCCTGTACGGAAGCGGGAGCCAGAACGATCATTCTGAAATCGCCGTGTCCGGCGCCGCGGGTCGCGTGGAAATAATCGGACTGGGAGGGCTGGATACCGCCGAGACCGGGACCGCCGCGCTGCACGTTGACTACGAGAGCCGGAAGATCTGCGCCGGCGAGGTAAGACAGTCCCTCGCTTTTGAGAGAGATCCCGGGAGATGAAGATGACGTCATGACCCTCTTTCCGGCAGAAGCTGCGCCGTAAACCATATTGATAGCGGCGATCTCGCTTTCAGCCTGGAGAAAAATGCCGCCTATTTTCGGCATTCTTTTTGCCATGTAGGCTGCAATTTCGGTCTGAGGCGTGATGGGATAACCGAAATAATGCCGGCATCCCGCCATGATAGCGGCTTCCGCAAGAGCCTCGTTGCCCTTCATAAGTACTTTTTCAGCCATTTCGAGTCTCCTTTCCTTATATTCTCTCCACAGTGATCACGCAGTCGGGGCACATCGTGGCGCAGAAAGCGCAGGCGATGCACTCACCCTCTTTTCCGGGGATGATCCCCGCCGGATGATAACCCTTTGCGTTGATTTTGTCCTGCCGAAGCTCAATGATGTGCTTGGGGCAGGCGTCCACACAAAGACCGCAGCCCTTGCATGTGTTTTCAAGAAATGTTGTTTTGCCCATATATTCTGCTCCTTTCTTTTATACAGATTTGAGATTGTCCGGCAGGGTTTCCAAAAAAAAATCCCCGCAAGCGAATGCCTGCGGGGACGACTTCTGTGAAATCGCGGTACCACCCTGCTTACCGTGCTGTGCACGGTCACTCAACGGCGCGTGGGAACGAGCCCGGACGCCTTGTCCTGTAACGGGGACTGCCGTAGTCAGCTAATTACGCAAAATACAAACGCGTGTTCGAAGACTCTGCTCGGGAATGATAGCTTTGTGATTTTTTCCACCGCCGGTTCGCACCAGACACCGGCTCTCTGAAGGTTTGTGAAAATCAGCGTTTCCGTCA
>JAILQN010000106.1 GCA_024699005.1 Clostridia bacterium | reverse complement strand
GTTGCTGCTTTCCTTCGCTCCTTCAATAAACGCTTTCATTAATGATGCGGTGGCGCCGTTCTTTCTCGGCGAGCCGTTAAGAATAAGAATATTTGCCATTGTGTTTTCCTCCTAAAACAATTTTTTATACAAATCCCAGTTAGTCAACCGGTTGTTATACCCGGTTCTTTGCAGCAGCAGGAAAACGCGCCTCGAACACCGCTCCGTTTTCATTCCGGACGGTTATCTCTCCGCCGGCAGCCTTCGCCGCAGCCCGGGCGATGGCAAGGCCGATGCCGTGTTTTCCGCCTTTTCCTTTATACATCCGTTCGAAAACGTGGGGAAAATCCTCCTCCGCCACGCCGGGCCCGTCGTCCTTCACTTCGATCACAACGGCGTCCTGTTCACGGCGGCAGCGCAGCGTAACGGTTTTTTCGGCGTACCGTATGGCGTTGGAAATGAGATTGCCGATCATCCGTTCCGCATCCTGTTCGCGTATCCGCAGTTCCACGGGCTCGTCGTCAAAATCGAAAACGAATGAAACGCCTTTATTTTCCGCCTCTGTTCGCTGCTCCGATACGCAGAGGGAGATGACGTCCCGCATATCCAGCGGTTCTGCGCTGTCGTCCGGCTTTTCCTTCCCCGCGCGGGACAGGAACAGGATGTCCTCCACCAGACCGCCGAGTTTATCGGATTCTGAAAGGATCACCTTCGCCGCGGCCTGCGGCTCCATCAGACCGTAAACTATACCTTCCGCGTTGCCGCGGATAGAGGTCAGGGGCGTGCGCAGCTCGTGCGAGACGTTCTGGAAGAAGACTTCCTGCTTCCGCTGTGATTCCCGCAGATCTGAAGCCATACGGTTCATGGAGTCCGCCAGCGCGTCAAATTCCACGTCGCGGAAGCTGAGAGCCTGGGGCTCCGTATCTCCGCTGCCGATCTGCGCGGCAAAATCCGAAAGGCTTTGCACCGGTTCCGCGAACGAACGGGCAAACCTGCGGCTGAGCAGAATGCAGATCAGGATCGCAGCAAGAATGACTGTCAGCAGAACGATATTGATCTGACTTGTAAAAGCCATGATCGAGGTCACGTCCACGTAGCTGAGAAGGATCTGTCCCTCCGTTACCGGATCGTCTCTGACAGATATCATATAAGTGCCGTTTTTAAGGAAAACCATTTTATTCTGAAGGGAGGTTTTCCCCGCGTGTCCGCGGTACCACTCCGCCAGATCCTCGGCAACAGCCGCTTCCCCGTGCAGGTTGTCAAATACAGTCCCATCGGCGTTCAGCAAAACCGCGCTGCCCCTGGTGCCCATGATCCGGTCGGGATGCTCGTCAAACGGCGCCTCGTTTTCTGCTCCCGGATCCTGTTCCGGCTCCTGATCCGGTTTTTCTCCCGGCTTCTCTCCCGGTTCCCGCCGGTTGTCTATTCGGTCTTCCGACGCGCTGCCGGAGACGTTTGAAAGCTGCTCCGATAACCTTCCGCGGATATAGCCGTACATTGAGACGTTGAAGGCGAGCGCGACCGTCAGCAGCAGCGCGGTCGTCAGACCGATCAGCGTTACGAGCAGATGAGTTTTGATACGCCACTTGCGTTTCTTATGATTATTATAAAGATAAACCATAATTATTCATTATTCATTTGGAAAATTCCGAAAGGAATTTTCCCTCAACTCTCCTCCAGACGGAAACCATAGCCCCAGACTGCAGCTATGTTCACGCCGCTGCCGTCCAGCTTCTGACGCAGACGGCGCACCGTGTCGTCCGTCGCACGGGTCTCCACGGCAGTCTCGAAGCCCCACACGGTATTCAGCAGCTCCTCGCGGGAGACCGCCTGATCCGCATGCTCCATAAGGTATTTCAATACTTCATATTCCGTCGGAGTCAGAGCGAGCGGCTGCCCGCCGTTCAGGATTCGCCGTTTGTCTTCGTCAAGCGTCAGATTGCCTATTTTACGCTCCTGTGCATCGTCCGGAGCGTATTTCCGGCTCTCGAATTCCACGCGGCGGAACAGCGCCCGAACGCGCAGCATAAGCGCCATGGCGGAAAAGGGCTTCGTGATATAATCGTCGCTGCCCAGACCGAGTCCCATCGCGTAATCGTTATCCGAATCCCGGGCGGTGAGCATGATGATGGGAACGGTGCTTTTTTCACGCAGTTCGGTGCAGACGGCAAAGCCGTCTTTGCCGGGCATCATCACGTCCAGGATCGCCAGGTCGCACGGACGCTCCGCGAAACGCTCCAGCAGCAGATCGCCGGTGGGAAAATCCTCCACCTCGTATCCGTCGCTGCTGAGAAACGTCTTCACTATGCCGCGGATGTTGTCGTCGTCGTCCGCCACGTAGACCAGTTTTCTTTCTTCCGCCATAAGAAATCAGCTCCCCTCGGTTTTTACTTATTATATCAGTAATGCGGATCAAAATCAATCTCTCAAACTGAAGCAATCCATACGAAGGCTTTCGTATGATTTGCGTATATTTGAATCTGATTCTTTAACTTATTTTTAAAGAATAAATGATAAGCTGATAACCATGGACTCATCAATTTACGGAAATCAGAAGGATATACTGCCGCTTGTCATGAACTGGCTTGCCGGCAGGATAGAAGAAATAAACCGCCGGCATAAAGAGGATACCGGCGAGGGGCTGTACGAGCATTTTATCTGCCGGGTGAAGACCGGGGAGAGCATGCTCGAAAAGTGCGGCCGCAGAGGGCTGCCTGCGACTCCGCAAAGCGCGCTCAGGGTGATAAGCGACGCTGTAGGCATGAGGATCGTTACGGCGTTTGTCGACGATATCTACGCCATCATAGGCGAGCTTGAAAAATTGGATGGCTGTAATATCATCGAACGTAAGGACTATATCACCAACGCCAAACCCAACGGTTACCGCAGTTATCATCTTATATTGGAGGTTACGGCGCCGTATACGGATATCGACGGGAATAATCCCGGCAAATGGTTTGTGGAGATACAGCTCCGCACTATCGCTATGGATTCCTGGGCGGCGCTGGAGCATCAGATGAGCTATAAGCGCGATATACCGGGGGAGGAGCTTATAAGGGCGGAGCTCAAGCGCTGCGCGGATGAACTTGCGGCGTGCGATATTTCCATGCAGACGATACGCGATCTTATAAGGAGTTCGTAGTCCAGAACTCAGAACTCAGAACTTAGAACTTTGAACTTGGAACTTGGAACTTGGAACTCAAACACGAGGTACAAACTCATGAAAATATTACTTGCCGAGGACGAGGATGACCTTGCCCGTGTGCAGAAGGCTATGCTGGAGCATTCCGGCTATTCCGTGGACCGCGCTGCGAACGGGCGCGAGGCTGTGACACTCGCGGAGAAAAACGCCTATGACGCCATGGTAATGGACGTTATGATGCCCGTTATGGACGGCGTGACGGCTCTTAAAACCATGCGCTCATCCGGAATAACCACTCCGGCGCTGCTGCTTACCGCCAAATCGCAGATCGAGGACCGCGTTGCAGGGCTGGACGCGGGAGCGGACGATTACCTTACAAAGCCGTTCGCCTTTCCGGAGCTGCTGGCGCGTATCCGTTCCATGACCCGCCGCAGAACGGATTATACGAAGACCCGTTATGAGATCGGGAATCTGACTCTTGACGTCGAGGCGGGAGATCTTGCAGCGGTGAATTCGATAAGCCTCTCCTCGCGCGAAACAAGGCTTATGGAGCATTTTATGCAGAATCCATCGAAGCCGTTCTCCACGGAGGATATCTTCCGCCGCGTTTGGTCGGACGATCCCTCCGCCGGAGCCGAAGTCGTATGGGTGTATATATCCTTCCTGAGGGGGAAGCTGAAAAGCATCGGCGCTTCCTGCCGCATAGAGGGCGAGAAGGGCGGAGATTTTTACTTGAAAGATGAATAAATCAGAGAAAAAACTCAGACGCCGCTTCGTGCGTATAGCTATGGGCTCGCTGGTCGTGGTGATCATACTGCTCGCCGTGGAGTTCTACTTCGTCGGGATAGTAAGCGTATTTTCCCAGAAGGACGCTCTGCTGGACTTTATCGCCGAAAACGACGGCGTTATTCCCGCCTACAGCGAAGAACAGACCGGTCGCGGCGTGCGCGAGTTCAGGATCACTCCCGAGACCCGCTTCGAGAGCCGTTTTTTCTCCGCGACCTTCGACAGATCCGGGCATATCCAGGGCGTAAATAACGATAATATAGCCTCGGTCTCGGAGGAAGATGCGTACAATATCGCTTTTCAGATCATAAACCGTAAAAAAACCGTATCCCGGCTGTACTTCTATAACGACTATATCGACTGCTTCCGGTATCAGCTGTATTCCCGTCCCGACGGCGGAACGCTTATGGTCTGCGTGGACGTCACGAGCGAGTGGCTTACTATGGCCAGAGTGTTCGCCTATTCGGCCAGCATCATGCTCTGCCTCGTGGTCCTGTTCTTTATAGTGATCAATCTGTTCGCCGGTGCGGCGGTACGGCCCTTTGTCCGGAACCGGACGAGGCAGTCGGAGTTCATCACCAACGCCAGTCATGAACTGAAGACCCCGCTTGCGGTCATTTCCGCGAACAACGAGATGACCGAGATGCTGTCCGGCAAAACGGAGTGGACGGAGTCCACTTCGCGGCAGGTAGAGCGTATGACCGGGCTTATCGGCGATCTTATCATAATGTCCCGGCTGGATGAAAAAACGGAAATGGCGAAGGATAAAGTCAACTTCAGCGCCGTCATTACCGACCTGTCGCAGTCTTTCAATACTGTAGCAGCCGGGCAGGGAAAGACCCTCGCCTCGGAGATAGGCGAGGGGATCAATGTTCTCGGCGAGGAACGGTTTATCCGCTCGATGGCGTCCGCGCTTATAGAAAACGCCGTCAAATACTGCGACGACGGAGGCAGTATCCGTGTGGAACTGTCCGCGGACAAACGCGCCGTTTTCAAGGTTTCGAATTCATACGCGGACGGTGCCTCTCTGGACTGCGGGAAGCTTTTCAACAGGTTCTACCGCGCGGACGAGAGCCATAACAGTTCCAAAAAGGGCTACGGTATCGGGCTTTCCATGGCGCAGAGCGTGGTAGAGAAGTCCGGCGGGACCATCGGCGCCGACTGGAAGGACGGAGTGATCACCTTTACGGTAAAACTGAAAAAAGTGACAGGTAACAGGTGACAGGAAAAAAGATACAGGTGACAGCGCCGGATGCAAACTGTCACCTGTTTGTTTTTCTTATCGGAACAGCCCCGAGAATGTCCGGAAGAAATTATACAGACGCACGATCAGCAGCCTGATCCTTCCGGCGAGATTATCTTCCATATAAAGTTTGTACGTCAGATCGTCTGCGGCTCTTTTCTCGTCGACGATAAGATTCTGAATGATGCCGCTGCCGGTCTTGTCGGTTTTGAGCACGACGTTTTTCGTCTCGGAGCGGAAGCCGATCTCCGTATTCGTCGCTATCGAATTGAAGCCGCCCTCGGCGCGGAAGCATATCTCCTCGCCGCCTTCGGCTGAATACCAGTAAGTGAAGCAGTCGTTGAACCGGTTCTCGACGCCGTTCTTTATGAGAAACGCCGTGTGGAAATTGTCGCTGTAGCAGAAATCGAACAGATTCGCGCCGCCTTCGGAGATAAAGCCGCAGCTGCCGGTATAATCGGGATATACGGTAAACAGCGGGTGGATATTGCGCAGGCAGTTGCCGGCCGATTTCAGGTGGACGCCCGTGTAAACGTCGCATATGCGTACGTTCGTTATCGTATTGTCATAGCCCTCGACAAGTATGCCCACGGAATCGGTGCCGCCCGAGCCGACGATGTTCAGGTCGCGGATATCGGCGTCGGATGAGCCGCTGTTAGCGCCGTAAAGGATATGCACGCCGACGACGGCGCGTTTTATGGAAACTTCTTGGACTGCTGTTTCGCGGCCTCCGGCTATCTCCACGCCGTCGGCGATGCCGCTGCCGTCTATTATGCCGCCGGTCAGGGAGTAGTTGCTGCCCTTCGAGCGGTTGTCGTTCGCCGGGTCCTTGCCTCCCAGAATAACAAGCGCGTCTCCTTCAAAATCGGGGGCGGCTTTTATTACCGCGTAA
>JAILQN010000020.1 GCA_024699005.1 Clostridia bacterium | reverse complement strand
TCCGACCGAAAATCCCTGGGATTAATGTCTCAGGAACCAGACCCTCATGTTGCTCTCGCCCCTGTTGGCAAAGGCAAAATACGGAACAAGTCCGAGTGTGACCGTTTTTTCGGCGCGCTCGGACGCCTTTTTATATAAAGGTTCGTCAGCCGACGTCTCTGAAACGTAAGCCGGAACCTTCAGAACGGGAATCCCGAAGAATTCATCGCTGCCGATAACTTCCGGTATTGCGTCGGCGTCAACCGATATATCTGCGAGGTTAACGTCCGGATTATCCACCTGTTCCGCGCAGTAAATGACTGGGCCGAGCGCCACTGCAACCTTTCCGCAGTCATATTTTACTCTCGGATTGGCGGAATATATCACGGGAGATACGTCAAGCGAAAGCCTGGCTGTATAATCATCCGAATCGATATCAAACAACAAGAAACCGTTATATTTATCATTATCGCCGTCAGTGCTGAACGACTCTGCCCACTCAGGCAAACGCAGCAGCAGTTTTTTGCCCCGGGCATTTTTCACGTTTACTCTGATATCGCCGTCCGAGGGATAACCGTCGCATTCGAGTGTAATATCCATGTTGCAGGCTTTCATTTTTGAAGAGATATACTGGTGTATTATGATTTTGTCGTCAGAATAAGAGGCTATATATTCGCCGAGATCGGCAATAAACCTTGTCAGATTGGGCGGGCAGCACGAACAGTCGAAAACAGTCTTTCTTTGCGTAATCGGCAGACGGTCTCCACTTGAAACGGAAACATCCTTTGTTCTGTCTTCGAGGTTGATTTCAAGAGGATTTTCATAGAAAAAGCTCTCTCCGTCCATAGAAACTCCGGACATGATTCCGTTATATATCGCCCTTTCGATCACGTCGTCGTATTTTGGATCAAGGTCGATATCCTTCATTCTGTCAGCAAAGAAAGCAAGAGCAATAGCGGCGCAGGTCTCGTCGTAAGCAGTGTCGTTCGGAAGATCGTAGGAAATGGTGAACGCTTCGCCGTGGTGTGTTGCGCCTATACCGCCTGTGATATGCATCTTGCGTTTACGGATATCGTCAAATATCTTTTTGCAGGCACAGAGCATTTCTTCATCATCGGTCTCCCTTGCAGCATCCGCCATACCGGAATAAAGGTAGCACGCCCTGACGGAATGCCCCTCGGCAGTGAATTGTTGTCTGACCGGAGTATGACTCTGATTATAAAGGTTATTGCACCAGCCGCCTAAAGCAAGATCGCAGGTCCCTCTGTTATCAAGGAAGAACATCGCCAGATCAAGATACTTTTTATCTCTCTTCAGGCGGTAAAGCTTGATAAGCGCAAGCTCGATCTCTTCATGACCGGGAGTTTTGAACGCCGAAAGCTTTTCCTCAACAAAAACCTTGATAACGTGATCTATATATTTGTCCATAAGACAAAACAGCTTATCTTCGCCGGTTGCCTCATACCAGGCGACAGCAGCTTCGATCAGATGCCCCAGACAATACAGTTCATGATGATCGCGCCAGCGGAAACGTTCTTCTCTTTCCACAACTGTATGATAGATATTGAAATAACCGTTTTCATCCTGGTTCTTTTCAATATTGTCGATCACCTCATTTACGGAAGCCCTGAGCTCAGGTGAATCGTTCTTCGCAATAATATAAGCGGCGCTTTCTATCCATTTTGCCACGTCCGAATCCCAGAAATAATGCGGTTTGGGAACGGCTGATCCTTCATACCAGTTGAATTTAAAAGCCTCAAATCTGCCGGTATCGCGAAAGCGTTTTTCGACGGCAAAGATCGTCTTTTTTCTGTTGAGTTCCTGACGTTTCTTCCAATATCCGCCGGTGATATCCACGTCGGCAAGCTTTACCGGATTATACCGATCCATAACAAATTCTCCTTTTGTTTTATATCTGTATTGTATCAATCGGATCAGATCAAGTCAAGTAAAAAACCGGGGCCAAGCCCCGATTTTATAACAATGAATGGATATCCGGCATAATCCTGATCGTCCGTTCGAGAGTTCCCGTCGCCTGCGCTATAGTGATACCGTAATTGGTAAACGGAACACCTTGCAGAACGGCTCTGTTCATTCTCTCCTGAACGTCTCTGTCCGTGTTCATACAAGCGCCGCAATGTATGACCATGGAATAAACAGACAGATCATCCGGAAATTCTGTTCCTGAGACGTATTCAAATATAATATTCCTACCGGTAAGCTTTTTCAGAAGTTTCGGGATCTTGACGTAGCCTATGTCGTTGCACTGCCTGTGATGAGTACATCCCTCTGCCATAAGTATTATATCATTATCCTTCAGATTCTTCGCCCGGGCGATCCCCTGCACAGCGGTTTTCAAAAACCCTTTATACCTCGCCATAAGGATAGAAAACGTCGTCAACGGGACGGAATCGGGAACGATCCTGCTGACAACAGAAAGAGCCTGACTGTCCGTAACGACCAGAGCCGGCGGTTTTTTAAGCGATTCGAGGGTCATTTCAAGTTCCGTTTCCTTTGTCACGAGTGCGATACACCCCGCATCAAGGATATCTCTGATCGTCTGTTGCTGCGGCAATATCAGCCTGCCTTTCGGAGCGGATTCATCTATCGGACATACAAGCACGGCTGTATCGCCCGGTTCCAGAAAATCAGCTGCGATCCTTGTTTCTTTTGTCTGTTCCGGCTTAAGTTTCCCGAGACGTTCTTTTAAATCCGTTATTCCGGTTTTATCGGCTGCGCTGATATATATCTCGTCATCGGCGGCTTCCGGGACAGTGGAAAGCAGATCGCATTTATTCAGAACGATTATATACGGAATCTCTTTATCCCTGAATATCTGAAGCAGCTGCCTGTCCGCATCATTAAGACCGACAGTCGAGTCGACCACGAGAACGGCTATATCCGTTTTGGCAAGTATCGTTTTGGCCTGACTTACTCTCTCTTCACCAAGAACGCCCGTGTCGTCGAATCCCGGCGTGTCAATGATAACGACAGGGCCCAGCGGAAGGATTTCCATTGCTTTGCGGACGGGGTCTGTAGTCGTTCCCTTGATATCGGATACTACAGAGAGCTTCTGCCCCGTTACGGCGTTGACAACGCTCGATTTGCCTGCGTTACGACATCCGAAAAAGCCTATATGGAGCCGTTCGGAAGACGGAATATCATTTAAACTCATAATTATTACCCGCCTACCATCGCTACACCCGCGCCGTTCAAAGGAGCAAAAATCATCTCAGCCTGTTCGTTCGTCAACTCAACTCCGAATACGGCTTTATAGTATTCAACTGTTTCCGCGGTTATATCGATATCGGCAAACAAATCCGGATAAACGGTCTTTGCAAGCCATTTCAGCGTAACCGGCGTATCGACGCCCGGAGTATAACTGCG
>JAILQN010000318.1 GCA_024699005.1 Clostridia bacterium | reverse complement strand
TTGGTGTTTACTTTCGCGAGTTCGTCACAGAATACGGCGAAACTGATCTGCTTGTTGTTCATATGTTTATTATACTACATTATCGCTGATAATACCAGCTTTATCACAAAAATAATAAAACCGTTTTTGTGCGGTGTTGCCATAAAATATGTGTATGTTGATCCGAATTACAGAGGAAGACGTATTTCCGCAATGCTGATCAGTGAATCGGCGAAAAGTGTCGATTGCCCGTTGTCTCTCAATTGCAGGGAAAATAACGCTCCCGCATTAAAAGTGTATCGTTCTTTGGGATTTGAAACAGTTTCCATACATGAGAAAGTGCAGATCCCGATCACACACAGAGGAATTTCAACTAAAAAATACAGAATCTGATAATAAAAAAACTTAATAAACCGGTAGTTTCCTGATGAACCGTTTTATTATTTCAGACCATTGACTACGGAGATGGTGAAGATGCTAAATTTCACGGTTGGGCCTGTAATGTGCAGTGATGAGGTGCGGGCTGTCGGCGGAGAACAGGTTCCGTATTTCAGAACGTCTGAGTTTTCAAATCTCATGTTTGAGAACGAACAGCTTATGCTGAAATTCGCAAAGGCCCCGGAACGTTCAAAAGCCGTTTTTATGACAAACTCATCCACGGGTTCTATGGAAGCTGTGGTAATGAACTGTTTTGACGTTTCCGATAATGTTCTTGTTATCGATGGTGGCAGTTTCGGCCACAGATTCGTTGAACTCTGTGAGATTCATGAAGTGCCGCACACCGTTCTGAAACTGAATCATGGAGAAAAATTAAGGCGGGAACGTCTTTATGAATATGATGATCAGGGCTTTACCGGGCTGCTTGTCAATATTGATGAAACATCTACCGGAGTGTTGTATGATTCTGAGATGATAGGTGAGTTCTGTAAAAAGAACAATATGTTTTATGTATGTGACTGCGTCTCGGCGTTTCTTGCCGATCCTTTTGATATGTCCCGCTGCGGAGCTGATGTTATGATCACCGGCTCACAAAAGGTTCTGGCATGTCCTCCGGGTATTTCGGTCATTATTCTCGCGCCGCGAGCCGTGGATCGCGTGATCAGCGCCAAAGTAAGATCCATGTATTTTAATCTTGCAGATGCACTCAAGAACATGGAAAGGGGGCAAACCCCGTTTACTCCCGCTGTCGGTATCCTGCGTCAGATCAACACAAGACTGAAGGAAATAGATTCGAATGGCGGTGCCGACGCGGAGATTGCCCGAGTCGCGGCTCAGGCAGATGATTTCAGAAAAAAGATCACGGAGCTGCCCTTTGAATTTGTTTCCGAATCACCTGCTAACGGTGTAACGCCTGTTCATCCTGTCAATGCAGATGCATTTGAGATTTTTCTCGAGCTGAAGAATAATTATAATATATGGATCTGCCCGAATGGCGGGGATTTGAAGAGTACAGTTTTTCGCGTGGGACATATAGGGCATCTTACTCATGAGGACAATACCACGTTGATAAACGCTTTGAAAGATATGCAGGCGAGAGGATTGATTTAAGAGAGTTGATTCCGAACGCTTTTATGGAACGAATATGATCAAGGTAATCACTTACGGAACATTTGATGTTCTTCATTACGGTCACATACGGCTCCTGGAGCGGGCAAAAGCGCTGGGAGATTATCTTATCGTCGGGATTACCAGTGACGACTATGATATGACCAGAGGTAAAATCAATAACCGGCAGTCCCTGATGGAACGTGTCGCCGCTGTTGAAGCAACCGGTATAGCCGATGAGATTATTGTTGAGGAATATGAAGGTCAGAAAATTGACGATATCCGCCGTTTGAATGTTGATATTTTTACCGTGGGGTCGGACTGGTCCGGATATTTTGATTATCTGAATGAGTATTGTAAAGTTATTTATCTTTCGAGAACCGAGGGGGTTTCCAGTTCAGAAATCAGAGCGGAAAAGAGAAAGCTTATCATAGGCACCATTGGTGATAAGGGATTATGCGGAAAATTTATCCGTGAAATGCAATATGTGAACGGCGTAGAGTACAGGGAATGTGACGATACTTTCACCGGTGTCGATGCGGTTTACATTGCCACGCATCCGGAAAGACATTACGCGGATATTAAGCGCGCGATAGAATCCGGAAAGCATGTGATTTGTGAATCACCTGTCGCATTACAGAAGAAGCAATGTAAAGAACTCATTGATCTGGCGCGGAAAAAAGACCTGATTCTTGTTGACGGTATCAAGACGGTGTATTCTACCGCATATTCACGTCTGTTGGTTATCGCAAAAAGCGGACGTATCGGAGATGTCGTTTCGGTTGACGCCGTTTGTACAAGTCTTGAAAGCGGAGTCGGAATCAAAGGCGCGGATTTGTCCAAGAGTCAAAACAGTATCTGTGCATGGGGCCCTACAGCTATGCTTCCGATATTCCAGCTTCTGGGGACGGATTACTGTTCCAAACACATTACTTCAAGATTCATAGATGAAGGGCGTTGTTTTGACGGTTTTACAAAAGTCGACTTTATATTTGAAAAAGCCGTAGCTTCCGCTAAAATCGCAAAAGCTGCGAAAGCAGAAGGAGAACTGATTATTACGGGGACGAAAGGATATATATATGTTCCCGCTCCGTGGTGGAAGACGGATTATTTCGAAATTCGGTTTGAGAATCAGTCCGAGAACAAACGATACTTTTATCAATTAGACGGAGAGGGAATTCGTTACGAAATAGTCGCTTTTGCAAAAGCTGTGGAAACCGGGAAAAGCTATTATAATACAAGTGATGAATTGTCTGAATCGATTGTCGGGGTGATCGAGGATTTTTATGCCGGGAAACTGACAAAACTGAAATCGGACGCTTCATCATTCGTTGATAAAAACTGACTGTTCAGGCGGAGGTTTTATAATGGAATTATCAAATGAGGACTTGCGTAAGCTTCAGCTGGTCGAATATGACCTGCTCAGCGAAGTGGATCGGGTCTGCAGGAAAAACGGCATTAATTATACGCTTTATGCCGGTTCGCTTCTTGGGGCGGTCCGTCATAAGGGATTTATACCATGGGATGATGATGCTGACGTTGCATTTATGCCCGAAGAGTACGACAAGTTTTTCGAGGCTTGCAAGACTGATCTGAATACGGACAAGTTTTTTCTGCAGGATTACAGAACCGACAAGTATTATCGTTGGGGGTACGGTAAGCTCAGAAGAAAGGATTCCGCGTTCATTCGTGACGGTCAGGAGCATATGAAGTATGACAACGGCATATGTATCGACGTTTTTACGCTTCACTATCTTCCTGATAACATGACGCTCAGAAAATTATACTTTGCCCTTTTCTTTGTTATCAGAAAAACCCTCTATTCCGAAGTCGGAAAACTTTCGGCGGAAAAAGCCGCGCTCAGGCATTTTTACTCTGTACTGTCCAGAATCCCGAAAGAAACAGTATTCCGTTTCGCAGAATCGCTCAGGATAAAACATCCTACAGGGGTTGTACATCATTTATATTTCCCGACAAAAAGGACTAAATACGGAATTCCGCGCGAGGTTTTTGATGAATATACCGAGTTGGAGTTTGAAGGTAAGCCGTTCATGGCGATTAAGGAATACGACAGATATCTGACTCTTTCTTACGGGGATTATCATAAACTTCCTCCGGAAGAGAAGCGTGTAAGCCACAATCCCGCAACCAGGATTATATTTCCGGAAGATTAACACGGATACTGTTTGATGCATGGGGTTGCCGGAAGCGCGGCAATGAAAAACAGTTTGTGATATTAACTGCGGATGCAATCTCATATCCGCAGGCTTGACAAGGAGCGCTTGTAAATGATCACACATAAATCCTTTGGAAAATATGAAAAATATATAAAGCGGCCTTTGGATTGTTTTTTGGCCACATCCGCTGTTGTCGTTTTGTCTCCCGTTTTATCCGCTGTTGCCGTACTTGTACGTGTGAAACTGGGGAGTCCAGTATTGTTTTCTCAGGATCGCCCCGGATTAAACGAAAAAACGTTTAAGCTTCATAAGTTCCGTACAATGACAAATGAGAAAGATGAATCGGGAAAATTACTGCCTGATGAAGCTCGTCTCACGCAATTCGGACAATTCCTGCGATCAACCTCATTAGACGAGCTCCCGGAGCTTATCAACATCATAAAAGGAGATATGGCGATTGTCGGTCCCAGACCTTTGCTGGTCAAATATCTTCCGTATTATTCGCAGGAACAGCACGAGCGTCATTCTGTCCGTCCGGGCCTGACAGGTTATGCGCAGGCGCACGGAAGAAATGCGGTTTCCTGGGATGACAGGCTCGCAATGGACATCGAATATGCGAAACATATTACTTTCAGAGGGGATGCGAAGGTCATTCTTGATACGATAAAAGCTGTTTTGAAGCGTGAAGGGATATCGCAGGACGGACAGGCAACCATGGAGGATTTTGTCGATTATTGTCAGAGCAAGGAGCAATGAATCGATTTGAGATAAATACTGTTTTGCTTTGACGGCGTCGTCTGCGCCGGCGATTTCTTCTGCATAATGATAAATCATCAATAACCGAAAAGAAAGGTAATTAATAATTATGGATACAGTGAACGTCTGTAATTATGAGAATCATCAGCTTGGCGGCGACGGAAAAGGTACGGGAATGGTAAAGCCTGAAGATATGAGTCTTCTTCAGGAGAGATTGTTCGAGACATTGGTTTATTTCGACCGTTTTTGCGAAGAGCATGATATTCATTATATCCTCGCTGCGGGAACCTGTCTCGGAGCAGTAAGAGAAAAGGATTTCATTCCGTGGGATGATGATCTGGACGTCGCGGTTCTCCGTTCGGACTTTGATAAGCTGTTTGACCTCTGGGATCAGTACGGAGACAAGGAAAACTTTTCCCTGTACCGTACGACACAGGATTTCTGCGCCTATGTCCCCATCGGGTTGCTGAGGAACAATAACACGACGTATATCAGGGACTTTGAAGAAGGTCTGACAGATCGGAATTTAGGCGTGAAGATCGATATAGAACCTCTGGATGAGATTCCGGAAGATCCGAAAAAAAGAAAAAAACAGAAGTATTTTGCGTTAATGTATGTCCTTTTCCTGACCCAGCGTAAACCCAGACATGAAAGGAAAAGCAAATATATGAATATCGGCGCAGGTCTTCTGCTGGATGTTTTCAGAGGCAAAAAGATCAGGAACCTGATCATCAGGATAACGGAGCCTCAGGTCAAAAAATACAACGGCACCGGATGCGCCAAGATTTCCGTAAACGGAGTCGGCAGGAGACTCACGTTTAAAAAAGAGCTTTTTACCGAATTGACCAGGCTTCCGTTCCACGGGAAGGAATTTTCCGTTCCTGAAGATTATGACGGTTATCTGAATACCGTATACGGCAACAGCAGATTATTCGGAAAGAGTTATCATGATCTGCCTCCTGTTGAAAAGAGAAAACCGCAGGACACACCTGCTTATTACGATCTGAATACACCGTATAAGGAGTATCTGAAAGAAAAGACGAAATGATTTTTTAAAGGCTGCATTTTGTATTTTTATGTCTGTTCGGGAGAATTAAAGAAAAATGATAAAAAAAATAGTTCTTATAGGAGCCGGCGGATTCGGGCGTGAAGTCGCGCATATAATAGAACGGCTGAATGACGAGGAAAAACGGTATGACCTGATTGGTTTTCTTGATGACGGCAGCCAATTCGGTCCTGACAGCAGTATTAACGGTTATCCCTGGTTGGGAAACAGCAACTGGATCGTTGAGCATAAAGACGAAGCCGTATGTAATTGTACTATCGGAAACGCTGCGTTAAAGGCAGAAATCCAGGAACGTCTCATGGGGCAGGGCGTGCGATTCGAAACCATTATCGCTTCCGGCGTTGGGATCGGCAAGTTCAGTGAGATCGGAGCCGGCTGCGTTTTTTACCGGAATGTCGGTATCTCTGTCAATTGTAAGATAGGCGACGGTGTTCTTCTGAATAACGGCGTGACTGTCGGTCATGATGCCGTGATCGGCAATTATTCATGCGTTATGCCCGGCACCGGGATAAGCGGCGGATGCGTTA
Organism: Clostridia bacterium; assembly: GCA_024699005.1. Next base: position 29,598 of record JAILQN010000318.1, on the reverse strand, counting down.
TCGGCGAAAGGGTCAACATAGGCGGACACGCATTCATGATTCCGGGCCGAAAAGTCGGCGACGGCGCAAGGGTAGCCGCCGGAAGCGTGGTATTTACCAATGTCAAAGCCGGAACGACGGTTCTCGGCAATCCCGCAAAACGAATCCAGGCGCTTGAGTAGGAGGATTATACTTTTGAAAATAGGTTTTTTGTTTTCCGGTCAGGGAGCTCAGTATCCCGGCATGGCAAAGGAGTTATCTGATACCGAACCGGCGGCGAAGGCTGTTTTTGACGCCGCTGACAAAACGCTCGCCCGCAGCGTTTCCGGTCTGTGTTTTGAGGGGACTCAGGAAGATCTGAATCTGACTCATAATACTCAGCCCTGTGTACTTGCGGCGGATCTGGCTGCCGGAATGGTTCTTAAAGCCCACGGTATTGAGCCTGACGCCGTTGCGGGGTTTTCTTTGGGTGAATATGCCGCTCTGGCATACGCGGACGCTGTCTCTTTGGGCGAAGTGTTCCGCCTTATTCAGATCCGTGCTGATGCGATGCAGGAAGCCGTGGCTCCCGGTGAAGGCGCTATGGCGGCTTTTATCGGAGCCTCAGCGGAACAGGTGGAAGATATATGCTCAAAGGTCAATACAGGCTATGTCGTTGCAGCTAATTATAACAGCCCGGTTCAGACGGTCGTATCGGGTTCGTCGGCCGGTGTAGATGAGGCTTGTGCGCTTGCAGATGCGGCAGGTCTTCGCTGTGTGAAACTGGCGGTCAGCGCCCCGTTCCACTGCGCTATGATGGAACCGGCGGCAAAAAGACTTGAAGAAGAGTTCAGGTCCGTATCTTTCCGGAATACAACCGTTCCTGTTTATATGAACGTTGACGGCAAGCCTGTTCAGGACGGCGCATTGATTCCGGGTCTTCTTGTCAGACAGGCCATGAGTCCCGTGCGCTGGGTGCAGACACTTGAGAATATGCAGGCTGACGGGATCGATACATTCATCGAATGCGGCGCAGGAAAGACCTTGTCGGGGCTCGTGAAGAAGACGCTGAAGGGCATAAATATCCTTCGCGTGGAGAATCTGAAAACGCTGCAGAGTACTCTGGAGGCACTGCAGGCTTGATCGGGATCAGAAGATATGTGTCGGGGCTGCTGGCTTCAAACATGTATTTCGTCATCGAAGGGAACCATGCGATCGTGATCGATCCGTTTGATGACGTATCTCCGTCAGAAGGATTCATGGTTGATTATATCTTCCTGACTCACGAGCATTACGATCATATATCGGGAGTAAATATCTGGAAGAATACCACAGGCGCGCCGGTATTATGCAGCGCTGCATGCGCAGAGAATATCAGGGATCCGAAAAAGAATCTGGCGAAACACTTCAGGGAGTTCTGTGTCCTTCAGACCTGGATGGAACTTGATGAGCTGCCTGAATCGGATCCGGAATACACATGTTCGGCGGATCAGACGTTTGATGATAGAACGGCGGTTAGTTGGCAGGGACATGTCTTTGAATTATTTGAGATCCCGGGGCATTCACAGGGAAGCACAGGCATTATCCTTGATGGTGAAAACTTCTTTTCCGGTGACAGTCTTATGGAAAACAACAATATCGAGCTCCGGCTGCCCGGGGGAAGCAGAAAAATGTGGCGGGAAATCGGCAGCAAGAGAATCGGGTCGATCCCGGATGGCGTCAGAGTATGGCCGGGGCACTTTGAAAACTATATCTTACACAGGTAAGGGTAATGCAATACGGAGGATAGACAGCAGATGTCGTTTTTTAAGAGTAACGGAATAAAGATTTCCGGCATGACCTGTGTCGTTCCGGAAAACAGAGTTACGGTCGAGAGCTTCTCCGGTGTATTCGGCGACGAAATACCGGCGAAGTTTTCCGCGGGGACCGGGATCAGGGCAATGTTCAAAGCGCTTCCGGAACAGACGGCCAGCGATCTGGCGACCGCTGCTGCGGAAGAACTGTTCGGAAAGCTTGAAATCAGCCGTGACGATATCGGCCTGATGGTATTGGTAACGCAGTCTCCCGACTACAGAAGACCGTCGAGCGCCAGCGTGGTGCAGAAAAGACTCGGGCTTCCCATTGACTGCTCCTGTATGGAGATCAATCTCGGCTGTTCCGGTTTTATTTACGGGCTTCAGACTATCATGAGCCTTATGTCGTCTTCAGACAGAAAATACGGACTCCTTCTGATGGGAGAGACCGCCTCCAAACTGGTCGATCCGCGCGATAAGTCCATTGTTATGATGTACGGCGACGCTGGCGCGGCAGTTCTGCTGGAGAAAACGAACGAGGACATAAGCATTACTACCCTTATGAGGAGCGACGGCGCCAGATACAAAGCCATAATCCTTCCTGCCGGCGGGTTCAGAGATATGAATGCCGGTCATGAGAGATTTGTCTGCAGCGACGGTATCGAGCGTTCATTGTACGATATCTTTATGGACGGAACTTCCGTGTTCTCTTTTTCGATTACTGACGTGCCGAAGGCCCTCGTTGATTATCTGGAATATACGGGGACTTCCGTGGATGATTATGATTCGTTCGTATTCCACCAGGCGAACGAGTTCATCATAAAACAGCTTATCCGCAAACTGAAGATCAGGAAGGACTCTGTGCCCATCTCTCTTGACCGTTACGGCAACACCGGCGGCATCTCCATCCCGCTGACATTGTGCGACGCTTACGGAGAGAGCGGAAACGGAATAAAGAAAATACTTATGGCGGGGTTCGGGATAGGTCTCTCCTGGGGTGTGACAAGTCTGGCTGTTGATCTTGACAAGATATATCCGATCACTCAGACGGCTGATTATTACAAAGAAGGCAAGATTACGCCGGATATGCTTTAAGGAGGCGGAACAATGATCAATCCCATGGACCTGACCGGAAAACGTATTCTGGTGACCGGTGCAGCCGGCGGTATGGGGCGTGTGACATCCGTTCAGCTCAGCAAATTGGGGGCGAAGGTGGTTCTTTGCGATATGGTCGAAGATCCGCTGAAGGACGTTTTCTCTCAGCTTGAGGGCGACGGACACGCCATGTACTGTTTTGACCTCAACGACGTGGACGGTATAGAAGCTCTTGTGAAACAGATTGTTAAAGAATGCGGAGTGTTTCACGGTTTTGCGCACTGCGCGGGTATAGCTCCCATGCGTCCTCTCAAAATGACGAAAAAAGACGACATCATCAATGTGATGAACGCTAACCTGTTTTCATTCATTGAGATCGTCAGATGTATAACCAAAAAAGGCTGTTTCGAAGATGAAGGCAGCATAGTCGCCATCTCTTCCACCGCCAGCATCCAGGGAAAACAGGCAAAGGTCGCCTACAGCGCTTCGAAAGCCGGTCTGGACGGGGCGATCCGCTGCCTGGTATGTGATCTGAAAAAGCAGAAGATCCGGGTCAATTCCATTATGCCCTGCTGGGTGAACACAAGGATGTATTCGGGGTATATCGACCGTTACCCGGATACGTTTGAGGTGCAGGAGATCAGGGAAAAACAGTATATGGGCGTGACCGAACCCATTGAGATAGCCAATACCGTCGCTTTTCTGTTAAGTGATGCGGCAAAGACGATCACAGGAACTTCCATATTGATAGACGGCGGCATGTCGCAGGGATAAGGAGATTAGTATGGATTATCTGAAACTGAAAGGCAGGCATATTCTGGTTACCGGCGCGTCTTCCGGGATCGGCCGTCAGACCGCGCTTTTACTTGATGAGATCGGAGCAGACGTATCCATCGCCGATATAAATGAAGCGCGACTTGCCGATACTCTTTCCGCTATGACGGGAGAAGCGAAGCGTTCTTACGCTTTTGATCTGTCCGATATCGAGGGTATAGAAGCTCAGATAAAGACAATGGTCCAGTGCGGCGGTCCGTTGGACGGCGTGGCGCACTGCGTAGGCATAACAGAGGATCTTCCGTTCAGCAGTTACAAATATCAGCGGCTGAACAGGATAATGATGACGAATTTCTACGCCTTTTTCGAGCTGGTGCGGGTCGCGAGCAAAAAAAAGTTCTTTAATGAAGGAATGAGCATTGTGGCTCTTTCTTCATCCACCGCTAACTGCGGTACGGTCGCTCAGTCTGCATACGGAGCGTCAAAAGCGGCGATGAACGGCGCGATGCGCTGCATGGCAAGAGAACTTGCGCCGAAGGGAATCAGAGTCAATACCATCCTGCCCGGTCCGACGGATACAGAGATGTACCGCGCTCATCTGGAACTGAAAGGCAGCGTTGAACAGGATGCTGACGATAAAAGACCCAAGAGGAATTATCTGGGGATGAATGAACCTTCTGACGTGGCAAACGCGATCGCTTTTTTGCTTTCACCTGCTTCCAGAATGATCACCGGAATCGAGCTGCCTGTTGACGGCGGCTTTACGTCGTGCTGAAAGAGAGGAGTCAGACATGGTTTTCAGCGAATACAGAGGTATAAAGGTCGCTTGTATTGCGGCGTCTGTTCCGAATAATCGTGTGGATATTGCAGCAATGCTCGATGATCCCAACGAGGATCCCAAATTCGTGAAGTCTTTTATGAAGAAGACGGGAATAACGGGTAAGCATAAATGCGGGATGGATCAGACTGCGGCCGATCTCTCATATTCCGCGGCAAAGCAGATCGAAGCGGCAGGGAAATATGCGCCGGACGAGATCGGTGTGCTGATCAATATCACCCAGACTCCGGATTATCGTACTCCGTCTACGGCGCTTGCGCTTCACAACCGTCTGGGCCTCAAAAAGGATTGTATCGCTTTTGATATAAACCTTGGCTGCTCCGGCTTTGTATACGGGGTTTCCGTTGCTGCAAGCCTGCTTATGAATTCTTCGGCGAAAAAGGCGCTTGTGCTTATCGGCGATACGCTGGCCAGAGGCAGGAAACAGAGAGAGGACAGCGAGAGAAGTTCCAATACCACGCTTTTGTTCGGTGATGCGAGTTCGGCTGTTCTTCTGGAAAAGGAAGACGGCAGTGCCGTAAAACTGGCGCTTATGAGCGACGGTTCCGGATACAGGGCGCTGTGTTCTCCTTTTAACGCATGGAAACACCCTTCCGGTCCGGAGGGCATTCCGTCTGATGATATCGCCGTGTTCAATTTTACCATCAATGAGGTCCCGGCGCTTATAAACGAATTTACTGAAACCGTGGGCACGTCTGTGCCGGATTATGATTCTCTTGTCCTTCACCAGGCGAACATGATGATCATCAAAAACATTGCTAAGCGGGTAGGTATGCCGTTGGAGAAAGTTCCGGTCTCTCTTGACAGATTCGGCAACACAAGCGGAGCATCTGTGCCTCTCACCATAGTCGACCGTTACGGCTCGGATGATGATCACAAAGATGTCGAGCTGCTCACAAGCGGATTCGGCGTAGGATTGTCATGGGGTGTTTGTGAATTCGGGATCAATACTGACGATATTCTGCCCCTGACAGTCGGGACCGATCTTTATGATGACGGTTATTCTGCCTGAAGTGCATCTGAAAGTATAAATAATTGATATGGATAAGTTTACCGGGAAAAAAATACTGATCATCGGCGCATCGTCCGGGATCGGAAAACAGACGGCGATCCAGTTGAGCAGACAGGGAGCGACGTTGTTTCTTGTCGCGAGAAGAGAAGACAAACTTCAGGAGGTCCTGGATCTGCTTCAGGGACAGGGACATGGCTGTATGACTGCGGATATGTCCGACGTCGGGTCTCTGGACGGTATGTTCAGGGAGATCCGGAAGAATTTCGGGGTGCTGGACGGAATGGTATATACAGCCGGTATGACGGCAACCATGCCTCTGAATATGCTTAAGCCCGAAAAACTGATGAACGTGATGACGGTTCATTTTTTCAGTTTTGTTGAAGCCGTGCGTCAGTTCAGCCGCAGGGGACGGTACGGCGAAAAAGCCGGTATCGTCGTTATGTCTTCCGTTTCGGCAAAATGCGGCGACAGAGGGCATACGGCATATGCTTCCGCGAAAGCCGCTATAGAAGGCGCGGTACGTTGTCTCGCGGATGAACTGGCGGAAAAGGGCATCAATATAAACGCGGTGGTTGCCGGACTGACAAGAACGGAAATGATGAGGGGGTTCCTTGATAATAACGGCGAAGACAGCGACGCATATCGTAAGATCATTGAGCGCCAGTATCTGGGGATCGGAGAACCGGAAGATATCGCGAACGTAATATGTTTTTTGTTAAGTCCGGAAGCAAGGTTCATTACAGGGGCTTCTGTTCCGGCAGACGGCGGATATACGGCGTGTTAAACGTTATCGCAGAAAGCGGGAAAAAGTATGTATTCTTCAGTTAAAGATATCAGAATAATCGGTATGGCAGCAGCCGTTTCCGGTCATTGGGATTCCGTTCGCGAATTATCCGATGAACCGGAAGCCGTGATCAACAAGTTTATCAAAACAACAGGTGTTGAAGGCAGATATTCGGCATCTCCGAAGCAGACGACGTCTGACTTCTGCTATGCTGCTGCCGAGAAGCTCCTGGCAGAGAAAAACATAGACCGCGGAGAGATCGGCGCTTTGATTTACGTGACTCAGACGTCGGACTACAGAATCCCGTCAACTGCCTGTGTGCTGCAGCACCGTTTGAGTTTATCCGAAAATCTTCTGGCGTTTGATATCAACCTTGGCTGTTCCGGGTTCGTATACGGTTTATACGTCATTTCCGCGATCCTGCAGACAAGCAGTATGAAATACGCTCTGCTTCTTGCCGGCGATACGTCCGCCCGTGAATTTTCCACAAAGGAAAAAACAAAAAACACGCATTCAGGTTCTCTGCTTTTCGGCGATGCGGGTACGGCGACCCTTCTGGCAAAAAATGATTCGGAGGATCTGATCTTCTCGCTGAATACCGATGGCAATCAGTATGAAGCGATTTTTGCCCCGTTCGGTTTCTGGCGCAATCCGGATCCGCCCGCCAATATGGGAAACAGTTCTCTGATGGACGAGATCGGTGTATTCAATTTCGCTACCGGCAAAGTGCCGGATCAGATAAATGAATATATGGACCGTACTGAAACAACACCGGAAAACTATGATTGCCTCGTATTGCATCAGGCGAACGCTATGATCCTGAAGCGGATCGGCAAAAAGACCGGCTTCCCGATCGAAAAGATACCGATCTCAATGAAGCGTTTCGGCAATACAAGCTCATCTTCGATTCCGCTCACGCTTGTGGACCTCTACGGCGATGATGAAGCGGATACGGCTGTTTCCGCGCTTTGCTGCGGCTTCGGCGTAGGGTTGTCCTGGGCTACAGTCGGATTAAAACTTAACAGGAACGATATTCTTCCGTTGATACACACGGATGAATACTATAAAGACGGTTATAACCCGGATGACCGGGTGTAATTAATTATCAATATATTAAGGAGGACTTAAAAATGACTGATCAGGAAAAGATCGAAATGCTCGAAGAAACATGGGAACTGGACGAGGGCACGCTTGCTGCCGACACGGTTCTTGCTGACGTGGATGAATATGATTCCATGGCAAAACTCTCTCTTATCGTTCTTATGGATGATGAATTCGGAGTTAAGCTTACAGGCGATGTGATCAAGGGTTTTGAAACCGTTTCTGATATCCTGAAGCTTATGGAGAAAGACTGAGCTGAGATGTTTTTTTCGTGTGCTGCGCAGATGGAAGAAGCGAGTAGATCCTTCTTCCATTTCGCGGCGCAGGGAATACGGATAAACGGAGGGGATTATGAGTAATCTGGAACAATATAAACAGATTTTTACAAAGGTGTTCGGAGTTGATGAGGCTGTTCTTGATGACAGTTTTACATTTGCATCGGTTCCGCAGTGGGATTCTGTTGCACATCTGTCGTTGATATCGGAAATAGAAGAAGCCTTTGATGTGTTTTTTGAATCGGAGGATATACTTCATTACGGGTCTTTTATGAACGGAATCGAAATTCTCAAAAGATACGGCGTGGACTTTGAGGGCTGAACGGCAGTATCTGAATAATGAAAGTGTATCAAGTCAAATGATGTACAAAAGAAATCATTCAGCAAAAAGCATTTTTGAAATAGGATTGTTCTGTATGATCCTATGGGCTTTCTTTTGGCCTCTGTTAACACAGACAAAGCTGGCGTCAATAAGTATTTCGAGAATATTGATCTTCGGCATATTGTTTCTGGCTTTGGTCTTGCTGCTGCTTAACCGCGGAAAGATCAGGATGGATATCCTCGGAGTGTGGATACCGTTTCTGTTGGTTGTTTTGTTTGGCTTCTTTTCCGCCAACAGAAATGCTCTGATATCGGATATGATCGTGCTGATCAGCAGTATTATAATTTGCTCTGTGGTAATAGGAAAAAAGATTGATCCGGAAAAATTGATGGAGTTGTTGTTTTATTTCGGTTTGATTGTTGCGGTTTTTGTCGTTTTTGACGCTATTACACATGTTTTTTCAAAATCCCTTATGGGGATCTATATCGAAAGCGCTCAACAGATCAGGAGACGGAGTCCCTCATCAAGTCTGGGATTGTTCGTGGCTACCGGGCACACTGCCGGTTTCCTGGTATGCGGTTTCGGAGCGTTTCTTTTTATGAAAAAACGGCAAAGTTATCTGTTGATCTTTAAGATACTGATTGTTGCGCTGTATGCAACCGCATTCTTTTATACCCGTAAACGCGGCTTTGCTGTGGATCTTATTGTTATTGCAATTGTTTTCTTATATATCGGATTGGTAGTCAAATACAAAAAAAACAGCGCGCGATTACCGGTAAGATATATCCTGATCCCGATAGGTATAATACTGTTGTTCGTTGTTTTGTACTTTACCGTACCGGTATTCCGTGAGTCGCTTTACTTGTTTGCTCTGCGTTTTGTCACCGAAGACTCGACCGGCAGCGGCAGGCTGCAGCTTTATCAGCTTGCTTTCCGGTATTTCAGGCAACATCCGCTGCAGGGTATAGGTTGGGGGAATTACAGAGCGTTGACAGAAGGCTTGTTTTACAACGGCACTAAAATGGAGACGCATAACGTTTATATTCAGCTGGCTTGTGAGACAGGTATATTCGGTGCTCTGGCCTTTGTTTTTGCCGCATTTGCTGTTCTTTTCCGCACAATAAAGAAATATCGCACCAGTTTGCTTGAAGGCCGGAGTGTTCAGACACGGTTATACGGTTTTTCGTTATTCCAGCAGATGCTTTTCCTGACATACGCGTTTACCGGTAATCCTTTGTATGACTACAACTTTCTGGTTATTTATTTCTTGGGGATCGCGTTTATCGGATTCAAAGCCGAGGCTGAATCTGCGTCTGTTGATCTGCAGCGATCAATGGCAGAATAATTTATAAGACAGAGGTTTGTTGACCGATGGAGAATAACAGAGTTAAGAATTCGATGCGGAATTCAATCTGGGGAATTCTGAATAAGATAGTGATGATGTTGGGTCCGTTCATCTTCCGGGCCATCATTATTCGTTATATCGGCGCCGAGTATGTCGGACTGAACGGTCTGTTTAAATCAATTCTGAACGTATTGAATATGACGGAACTCGGTTTTAATACATCTATAGTTTTTATGATGTATAAGCCGATATCCGAAAGCAATTACGATGAGGTCCGGCAGCTGCTGACCCTGATGCGTAAGGTCTATAAGATCGTCGGGCTTATTATCCTGGGCATAGGCTGCTGTGTATATCCGTTTCTCGGTATTCTGGTAAAGAACGATACGGGCGCGGATGTTAATGTATATGTACTGTATACGATGTATCTGTCGCATACGGTATTGAGCTATCTGATGTTCGCTTACAGAACATCGCTGTTTACCGCTCATCAGAGAAATGATATCACCATAAAAATATCTTTGGTCAGGGAGATCCTGATGTATGCCGCCCAGGCTGCGGTCCTTGCTCTGACAAAAAATTACTATTATTACTTATTGGTGTATGCTCTCATGGTCATACCGCAGAATATTATGTATTATGTGGTTTCAAAGAAAGTATTCCCCGATATCGATTGCGGAGACAAACCTACAAAAGAACAGATCAAAACATTAAAGAGTAAAGTACTTCCGCTGATGGGTCATCGTATCGGCGGTAAAGTCATTATTTCAATTGACGGTATCATTATTTCCGCTATTCTCGGCGTGTCTTTTCTGACGCAATATGATAACTATTATTATGTGGCAAGCGCGATCGTTTCGGTATTCACTGTTTTAAGGCAGGGGATAATGGCAAGTATCGGAAATAAAATCTATACCGATACAATGGATAATACATATGTCGCATACAGAAGAATAGTATTTATCTGGATCAGTATGGTGGGTTGGGCGGCAGCCTGTATGGCCGGATTATATCAGCCGTTTATACGTTTATGGGTCGGAGAGAAATATGTATACGATACTGTGACAATGATAAGTATCGTTATCTATTTTTTCCTCTGGCAGTTCCGTTATGTCGGTGTTACAATGAAGGATTCCGCGGGGTTATGGGAACCGGATCAGTGGAAACCGATCATCGGCAGTGCCCTGAACCTCATTTTGAGTATAATCATGGTCAAAGTGACCGGAAGTGTTCTGGGCGTTCTGTATCCGACGATGTTTGTTATGATATTTGTGTTTTTCCCGTGGGAAACCTACGCTCTTTTCAAGCACTTATTCAAACGCAGCTGCAAGGATTATCTTGTGTTGGTCGGCAGGTGTTTCGCCACTTCGGCTATCGCTATTGTCGCGACTTATTTCGTCGGCAATTTGTTTGACGGTCCTTCAATACTGACTTTTGTGATCCGGGCTGCGGTATGCGCCGTTACCGCCGGTGCTATCATCTGCGTCCTCAGCTTGAATTTAAAAGAGTTTAAGGGATCTTTTAATATGATAAAAAGGACGTTGCTGAAAAAACGGTGATCTGTGATATATCCGGACCGGACTGCGAAAACTGAATCAGGGGATTGATAATATGAAAGTCGGTATAATAACTTTCCATTTTACTACAAACCAAGGGGCTGTTATGCAATGCTATGCGTTAAAAACATGGCTGGAGATGCATGGTCATGATGTTTATGTGATCAATTACCGCCCGCCGTACCATACCGTCCGCTATATGCCGCATAAGAATCCGTTCCGGGCAGCGCTCGCAACATGGCGGAATATGTCCAGACGTTCTTTTTTTAACAGACTTTATATTACGTTCGGCAGTTTTGTCAAAAGCATTATCGGCAACATAAAACATGTCGATAAGGAAAGATATCGGATATTTCAGAAATTCACATCACATTATTTTAATGAAACTGCGGAATACCGGACCCTGAAGGCTCTTAAAAGGAATCCGCCCGAACTGGATCTGTATATTTCAGGGAGTGATCAGCTATGGAATCCCGTTATACTTGATGCATCGTTGGATGCTGCGTATTTCCTTGATTTCGGGCCGAAGGAAACGAGAAAGATCACATATGCCGTAAGTACAAAAGAAAAATATTCCGAAGAAGAAAAACAAACGATTGAAAAACTGAGTAAAAACCTGGATGCGATCAGCCTTCGTGAACAAAACTATGATGTTGAAATAAGCGTATCGCAGCCTGTACATATCTGCATAGACCCTACATTGCTTCTGGATCTGGAAGATTATACTGCTCTGCAGGCCTCGCCTATGGAAACGGAACCGTATCTGTTTGTTTATGGTTTTCAGGGCATAAAAGAGATCGATGATGCCGTGCGGATCATTGCGGATTCACTGCACCTGAGAGTTATCAACGGTTCTCCGAAGGTAAAACTGACGACAGATCATAAAAAAGTGTACGACTATGGTCCGCGTGAGTTTCTCTCATACATTGCAAACGCAGACTTTGTTGTGTCCAATTCATTCCATGCAACAGCTTTTTCCATTATTTATCAAAAAAACTTTGTTGTTGTTCCTCATACCACCCGTGGGCGCCGGATGATCGAGCTGTTGGGTAAACTCGGACTTTCGGACCGTTTATGGTACGATGATTCCTGCGCGTGGCAGCAGCCTTTGGATTATGAAGACGTAAGGCAAAAACTGTCGGATCTCAGAACGGAATCGGAGTCATATCTGCTTGATAATCTCGCACAATAGTGTTTTAAAACTAAGGAAACGGAATCAAGAGGAGTCTCATTACATATGGATATCATTTGGAAACAAAGAGTTGATGACTTAGTGGATCGCCGCAGCAGAATATCTCAGGGCGGCGGTCCGGACCGGATAGCAAAACAGCACAATTCAGGAAAGCTGACAGCCCGTGAACGTATGGAGGCTCTGTTCGATGACGGAACATTCACGGAAATCAACGGCATGGTCTCATCCCGCGCGACCGATTTTGATATGGATAAGAAAAAACGTCCCGGTGACGGTGTGGTTACCGGGTACGGTATGATACACGGACGCCTGGCATATGCTTCTTCGCAGGATTTTACGGTCAGCGGCGGTTCGCTCGGTGAAGCGCATGCCCTGAAGATCTGCTGCGCCATGGACAAAGCGCTGGAGCTGAAGGTGCCTTTTATTTCGATCAATGACAGCGGCGGCGCCAGAATTGAAGAGGGGATCGACAGCCTGTCGGGATATGCCGATATTTTTTACCGTAATACTGTAGCTTCCGGCGTGATCCCTCAGATATCTGTTATCCTCGGACCCTGCGCGGGCGGCGCATGTTACTCGCCTGCTATCACGGATTTCATTTTTATGACCGAAAAAAACAGTCAGATGTATATCACGGGTCCGGCTGTGGTGAAATCCGTGACCGGAGAGATCATTTCCGCCGCCGATCTGGGCGGAGCTTCTGTGCACAGCTCAACTTCCGGCGTGGCGCATTTTGTCTATCCCGATGATCTGTCATGTTTAAACGGCGTTCGCAGGCTTCTCGGTTATTTCCCTCAGAATAATCAGGAAGCTCCCATGTGTGTTTCGGGGAAGTCCGTGGACAACTCTGTAGGATTGACGGATGTAGTCCCCGTGGATTCCAAAAAAGCGTATGATGTCCGTAATGTTATCAATACGTTTGCGGATGAAGGCAGCTTTCTTGAAGTTCAGCCGGATTTCGCCAGGAATATTACCGTGGGATTTGCCCGTCTTAACGGAGATACGATCGGTATCGTAGCTAACCAGAGCCGGTATATGGCCGGTTCTCTTGAGATAAATGCGGCGGATAAGGGCTCGCGGTTTATTCGCTTTTGCGACTGCTTTAATATCCCGATCCTGACTCTTGTGGATGTTCCGGCTTTTCTTCCCGGAAGCCAGCAGGAACACGGCGGCATCATCCGACACGGCGCCAAACTGCTTTATGCGTATTCCGAGGCAACGGTTCCGAAAGTAAGCCTCATTATGCGGAAGGCATACGGTGGTGCCTATATAGCCATGAACAGTAAGGGGATTGGTGCCGATGTGGTTTACGCCTGGCCTATAGCGGAAATTGCTGTTATGGGCGCTGCCGGAGCCGTCTCCATAATAGGCAGGAAGGCCATTGAACAGGCGGATGACCCGACCGCAAAGAAGGAAGAACTTCTGGACGAGTACAATCGGAAGTTTATGAATCCGTATATCGCGGCAGAGCACGGTTATGTCGATGAAGTGATCCTTCCGGAAGAAACAAGAGAAAAGATTGCTTCGGCATTCAGGATGCTGAAGACAAAGGAAAAATCGCTTCCGGTGAAAAAACACGGAAATATCCCGCTGTAATGAAATGAGGTCGTCGATATGTCATTGGATCAGAAAACCATTGCGGCTATGGCTGTCGCCGCGATAGCGGAACAAAATGGTATAGCTCCGAAAAGAGTAAAGATCATAGCATTTTCGGAAGTTCAGAAAAGCAGCCTTGAAAAATATATTGAAGACAACGGAATAGAATACACCAAGTACAAACTGAATGTTTGACAGCATATCAGTCAGGAGGCCGGAGATGCCAGTTATCACTGTGATAGTTCCTTTTTATCAGACTGCTGAAAAGGTTTTCAGACCTTGTGTTGAAAGCATCCTTGAAGATCGTGATGCCGATATCGAGTTGCTTATAGTTGATGACGGTTCGTCTGAAGAGTATCATTCCGTACCGGACGGTTTTTTGTCTGATGAACGGGTGAAAGTTTTTCATCGGCCCCACGCAGGGGTGTCTGCCGCCAGGAATTTCGGCGTGGAAAATGCCGCAGGCAAATGGACGATGTTTGTGGATTCGGATGATAAGCTTGAAACCGGATGGTACTCGGAGCTTGCGCCGTATTATGAGCGGGATGAGGATCTTATTATTTTCAGCGGATACAGGGACAGCAATGGAAAGCTATTCAAAAATCGTTATTTTGTAAAAGAAAATACAGATTACGGCGTCGAAGAAGAACTCAGATATCAGATCATGGAATCCGCCATGTCGGTAGGCTTATTGCCTGCCGGCAATAAGAATTATTATTCTCTCGGTTCCCCGTGCAGCAAATTGTATAAAACCGGGTTTTTGAAAAACAGCGGTATAAGATTTGACGAAACGATCACTTTCGCGGAGGATACGTTGTTTTCTGTCAATATAATACTCTGTGCCGGTTCGATCATATATGTCGATAAGTACATATATCATTATGTCGTGAATACTGAAAGCGTGACGCGAAGGTACAGAGAAGGTATTTCTGCAGAAATGCAGAAGTTCTTTGACGCTTTGGATCGGTTTAATATCGGGAACGGTATTCAGACCAGGATGAATGACGCGTATTTGAACCGCGCATTTTATGAAATGAACCGCGCGCTGCGTCTTGAGTTCCTGCACCCTGATAATCCGAAAACCGGTATCAGGAAGAGAAAAGAAGTACACGATTTTGTGAGACGCGAACCTTTCAGATCCGCATTGAGAACAGGAATGAGGGGTGGTTATGGCTCGGCAAAAGCCGTTGATTCTTTCCTGATAGAATTAGGGATGTACAAGACGGCTTTGAAACTGAAGAAGATATGGTTCAAACGACTGAATAAATAACGCACAGCCGTGCAGTAGGAGAATTATTTATGGGCAAATACAGAATAACCATTGACGGGAAAGTATACGAAATGCAGGTCGAGCTTGTTGAAGAAGATGCGAAACCTCAGCCCGCTCAGAAAAAGGAGTATAAAGAGTTCAGGACAGTTCAGAAGGATGCAAACGTAAACGTCGTGGAGCCTTCCCATCAGAAGCAGACCGTGAATAATACGGGAGCGGTGGCCGCTCCGATGCCGGGTACTGTTATCCGTATTGAAAAGCCTGAGGGTTCTGCAGTCAAAAAAGGCGATCTTGTACTGATCCTTGAAGCCATGAAAATGGAGAACGAGATCCTCTCTCCCGCAGACGGGACTGTGACAAATATGTACTGCGAAGCCGGCGGGACGGTAGCAGGGGGAGATGTGCTGTTCCAGGTAAAGTGAGAGGACTGTTTATGAGCAACTTGTTTGAAGTAAAAAAGCCTCTTCTGATCACCGATACAATTCTTCGTGATGCCCATCAGAGCCAGGCGGCGACAAGAATGCGTCTGGAGGATATGCTGCCGGTATGTGAGATCCTTGACAGCATCGGCTACTGGTCCGTTGAGTGCTGGGGCGGCGCCACGTTTGACTCATGTATGCGGTTCCTGCATGAAGATCCCTGGGACAGACTCCGGCAATTGAGAAAAGCCCTGCCGCACACAAAACTTCAGATGCTGCTGCGCGGGCAGAATCTTCTGGGATACCGCCATTATGCGGATGATATGGTGGACGCGTTCTGCCGCAAGTCCATCGGGAACGGTATCGATATCGTACGGATCTTCGATGCTCTTAATGATGTACGGAACATGGAGGCGGCGATCAGAGCCGTGAAGAAGTACGGCGGGATGGTTGAAGCCGCTATGAGTTATACGCTCAGCCCTGTCCACAGTGAAGAGTATTTCGTGGAAAAGGCGGCGGTGCTGGAAGAGATGGGCGCGGATACGATCTGTATCAAGGATATGGCAAATCTGCTTCTTCCTGCGGATGCCTACAGCCTGGTGAAGAAACTGAAAGAAAAAGTATCGGTCCCTGTCCATCTGCACACACATAATACCACCGGAACCGGGGATATGGTGTATCTGATGGCTGCGATGGCAGGCGTGGATATCGTGGATTGCGCATTGTCTCCTTTTGCAAACGGAACATCACAGCCTGCTGCGGAGTCGCTTGTCGCGACTTTAAAGGGAACAGCAAGAGACACCGGGCTCGATCTGGAAAAGCTTAATGAAGCCGCGGTACACTTTAAGACCGTAGCGGCGAATATGGAAAAGGACGGAACGATCAGTTCCAAAGTGCTGCGGGTCGATCCCAACACTTTGCTCTATCAGGTTCCCGGCGGTATGCTTTCGAATCTCCTGTCCCAACTCAGGCAGGCCAATGCCGAAGAGCGCATGGAAGAGGTGCTTGCGGAAGTGCCGAGAGTCAGAAAGGATTTCGGATATCCTCCGCTGGTTACTCCCACAAGCCAGATCGTAGGCACGCAGGCCGTGATGAATGTCCTGATGGGCAGGTATAAGAGTTTCACCAGGGAGTCCAAAGGTTTGCTGCGCGGTGAGTACGGCGCGCTTCCCGGAGAGGTGAACGAGGAGATCCGGAAGATGGCGATAGGTGACGATGAGATCATTACGTGCCGTCCCGCCGATCTTCTGGAACCGGAACTGGATAAAATAAAAGCGCAATACAGCGATATTGCAAAAACGGAAGAGGATGTCCTGAGCTGCGCCATGTTCCCGCAGGTGGCGCCGGACTTTATAAAGAGAAGAGATGACCTGATCATCCACGAAATAGATGTGGAATGGGTCCGTTGATGAGGAGATGTGAAATGCTTTCGGAAAAAGTCTGTATAGTAACCGGCGGCAGCAGAGGAATAGGAAAAGCGATCTCGCAGGTTTTTGCCCGGAACGGAGCGACGGTATATGCCGTTGACATCAGAGAAGGTACCGTAGAGGAATGGTCAGGAGATTTCAATAAAGAAGTCAGCGGCGAAGTCCGTTCCCTGTATTTTGATGTTTCCGACGAGCAGGCTGTTAAAAACGGCGTGATGCAGATCAAAAGGGAATGCGGTCATATCGACGGGCTGGTCAACAATGCCGGTGTGGAGTTCAATGAGCTTATCGGCATGATCAGTCATGACAATATGGAAAAAATGTTTTCCGTCAATGTTTACGGCACAATAAACATGCTCCAGATTGTCAGCCGTATCATGGGACGTCAGGCAGGCGGCGGAAGCATCGTGAATATCGCTTCGATGACGGCTCTGCGGGGCAACCGCGGGCAGCTTGTGTATTCCGCTACAAAAGGCGCCGTGGTTTCACTCACAAAATCGGCGGCAAAAGAGTTGGCGGAGAAGAATATCCGTGTGAATGCGATCGCTCCGGGACTGACGAATACGGATATGATGAAGCAGGCTGATCCGGAAAAGCTGCAGGGCAGGATAAATAACATCTGTATGGGAAGACTGGCGGAACCCGAAGACATTGCAAATGCCTGTCTGTTCATGGTTTCAGATCTGTCTTCTTATGTCTCCGGTCAGATTCTGGCGGTGGACGGTTGTACCATTATGTAGACTGTGCTGTGGACCTGCGGAATTTAATTGTGATATCCCACGCAAAGGAGTCAGTGTTGTGTTTTTAAATGTCGATAAGCATGATCAGAATAAAATCGCCATCAGGGATGACAGCGGTTACAGTCTCACTTACGCAGACATCTGCAGGACAATAGAGGAACTTGATGCTCTTGAGATTCCCCGCAGTGTGATTTTCTGTCTCTGTCGGAATTGTGCAGGATCCCTTATTGGCTATATGGCATTCGAAAACAACAAGCAGGTCCCGTTGCTCCTCAGCGCCGGTCTGGATGCGGACCTGAGGGGAAATCTGGAATCCATATATTCGCCGGGTTATTATTGGGCGCCGGAAGATCTCGGACAAACGATCAGGGGCGAGAGGCTTTACGGAGCGTATGGTTATGTCCTGATCAGGACAGGGTACGAACCGTATCCTTTGAACGATAAGCTGTCTATGCTCCTGACGACGTCCGGTTCCACAGGAAGCCCCAAACTCGTACGGCATAAGTACGGAAATCTTGAGTCCAATGCGCTGAACGCTGCGAAAGCGTTCTCGTGGTCGGAAAATGAAGTCGGCATCTGCGATCTGCCCATGAACTACACTATGGGGCTGAACGTCATCAACAGCCATCTGACAGTCGGCGCGTCCGTTCTTATGGTGAAAGCCAACCTTATGGACCCGAATTTCTGGGAGTTTATAAAAGCAAATGGGGGCACAAGCTTCTGCGGCGTTCCTTTCAGCTATGAGATCATGAGGAGGATCGGCTTTGATAAGATGGACTTGCCAAAGCTCTATACTCTTGCTGAAGGAGGTGGAAAGCTTACCGACAGGATGTTCAGATGGCTTGCGTCTTATGCCGGGAACAGCGGAAAACGGTTCTGCGCGACCTTCGGTACAAGCGAAACCAGCGCGAGGATGGCTTTCCTTGATCCCGAAATGGCATCGGAGAAAACGGGAAGCATCGGAAAGGCGATCCCCGGCGGAGAACTGTTCCTGCTGGACGAGGTTATCAATGACGACGGAACGGCAACAGGCGAGCTCGGATATCGCGGTCCCAACGTTACAATGGGGTATGCTTTGAGCCGGGATGACCTGATGAAAGACGATGAGTTCTGCGGGGAGTATCATACAGGCGATATCGCAAAGCGCGATGCGGACGGTTTTTACTATATCATCGGCAGAAAGGGACGGTTCCTGAAATTATTCGGGTTGCGTGTAAGTCTGGACGAAACAGAGCGTATCCTCAAGACTCAGTATCCGAATGCTGACTTCTGCTGTACCGGCGATGACAAGCGGATGAATATTTTTGTGACGGATAAGGCGCTTGAGGACGGGATAATCCCGTTTATCAGCGGGAAAACGAATCTTCACAATTCCGCGTTCAAGGTATTTGTTATAGATAAGATCCCGCGTAATGAATACGGAAAGGTGAAGTTTGCGGAGCTGGAGAGGCTGACAGACGGATGACGATCGTCAGATGGGCGCCGATAACTGAGACAGGGGAGATCCCGCCGATGGGAGATGAACTTGACAGGCATCTTTACGGATACAAAGGGGCTGTCAGGCATTCGTCCTGTTCCGCGTGGAATCTGCTTTACAGTATGCTGAAAGAAAAAGGTCTTCCGACAGCTGCCGTATCTTTCTCGGAAACAGGGAAGCCGTTCCTGGTCGGTTCGGACATATATTTCAGTCTCTCACACTCAAAAGATATCTGCGCTGTTGCGATAGCCGATTGTCCCGTCGGTGTTGATGTCGAAAAATGCAGAGATGGATATAATCCGCTTATGGTCGGCAGGTCTCTTTCCGGAAATGAACTGGCGGTATTTGACGGCGACTTCACCCGTATCTGGTGCAGGAAGGAAGCCGTCGCAAAAATGACCGGAGAGGGGATCACCGGATATCCGGATTATATCGATACGTGTGATCCGGGTTATTGTTTCACGGAAAATACCGTTGTTCACAATGATATGAAGTACTGGCTTGTAACAGCTTCGGAAAATCGGTAGATGCTTTCTGGTGATCCGGTTTTCCATATGGTCTGCAAACTGTCGTTCGATACGGCGGTTTGTTTATCGCCTTTATTGTCACCTGAAAAGGTTTGTTATTAAGTGACAATAAGGGGAGGGGGGAGTTATGTTAAAAGATGTGATTCTGGCTTATCTGACCGGCGGTGAGTATGTATCCGGAGAGATGATCGCCCGGCAGAACAATGTGACCCGGAACGCCGTCTGGAATGCCGTGAGACAGTTGCGGGCGCAGGGCTATGAGATCGACAGCGCTACGAACAGCGGATACCGTCTGGTGCGGCAGCCTGATATCCTGGACAGAGAAGTGATTCTATCCGGTCTCGGCGTACGCGCAGAAGAATTTGATGTCATTTTATATGACGAGCTGGATTCGACCAATTGTGAAGCGTTCGGTCTTGCGCGGCGCGGTGCGCCGGCCGGCACGGTTGTGATCGCAGACCGTCAGACCGCCGGCATGGGCAGATTGGGCCGGAGTTTTTTTTCACCGCCCGGATGCGGGATCTATATGTCCCTTATTCTGCGTCCGCAGATCCCGCCTGCGGAGCTGCCCCGGTTGACTTCATTTTCCGCCGTTGCCGTTGCACGGGCCGTAGACCGGCTTTACGGTGTGCAGTCAGGTATAAAATGGGTGAACGATCTGTTCCTGAACGGGAAAAAGTTTTGCGGTATTTTATCTCAGGCAAGCTTCGATATGGAATCGGGCGGTCCCGGGATTGTCGTTATAGGTATCGGCATAAACGTATTGCGGACGCAGTTTCCGCCTGAGCTTGCTTCAGTGGCGGGCAGCTTAGAGGAACTGACAGGCAGACGCGTGTCCAGATCGGCCTTTATTCCCGAGATCCTGACCCGGTTGTATGTCTCTGACTTTGTCAACAGTGATTATATCGATGAATACCGGAAGCGTTCGGTTATTCTGGGTAAAAACATAACAGTGAATTCTATACGGGACAGCTATACGGCCGCGGCGGTCGAAATTGACGACCGGGCTGCGCTGATCGTGCGTCTTGAGGACGGAAGCCTGAGAACTGTGGAGACCGGCGATGTCAGTGTCCGCCTGAAATGAACCGGAGAAACAACGTGAATCATAACAGAATAATACGTTTGGTAAAGATCGCTCTAGGAGCTGCTGTCCTGTGTGTTCTGGCTCCGCTGTCTTTTCCCATAGGACCGGTGCCGATATCGTTGGGTTCATTTGCCGTTTATTTTGTCGCTGCAGTTACGGGACGGAAACAGGGTACTCTGGCAGTGCTCCTGTATCTGCTGATCGGAGCGGTCGGCGTGCCGGTATTTGCGGGATGGACTGCAGGCGCGGCGAGACTGGCGGGACCTACGGGGGGATTTCTGCTGGGATATCTCCCGTGCGCTTATATCACAGGTCTTCTTTCGGATAAATCCGGCAATAAGAAACGGATGCTTCCTGCCGGAATGATTATCGGAACCGTGGTCCTTTACGCAGCCGGACTCGTCTGGTTTATGATTTTGTCGGACAGCGATTTTCCGCATGCGTTTTCTGCATGTGTCCTGTATTTCCTTCCGGGGGATGGCATAAAGATCATACTCGCATATGTCGTTTCCGCTCCCGTCAAAGCGTCAGCTTACAGGTTCCTTTGTTCACAAAGAGAAGACGGGGCGGATTGAAAGCATCTTGAGCGGCATAACCCCCCGGACTGTATCTGTAAATATGTTTGTTTTGGATTTTTTAATAAAATATTAACAAAAATAAAACAAAAACGGACTTTATGTCTTGACAAAATACCGTTTATGGTCTAAAATAACAGTGATTCATTTTTTTCAGTTTCACTGTTTTTCAACGGATTCCATTATGTGAAAACCGGAGGCAGGTCCAAAGGATTTATCACCTTCACATTTATAATGGAGGAAAGAGCTTATGAGAAATTTTTTAAGAAAATGTGCAGTTATTCTGATTGCCGTGTTCCTGCTGACAGCCTTGCCTGCGCTCAGCGCGACGGCAGAAGAGGACGGTCCGGAACTGGTGGTTACATTTGACGCCGCAGACTTAGACGGAAACTATCCCATAACCGTCAAGTTCATTAATGCATGGGGTATAGACGCTGCAAACGTAACGCTGGAGTTCGATCCTGCAGTGATCACCCCGGTAGCTGCCGATGAGTATGAGGACGTCGATGAGTATTACGGCTGTGTGTCCAACATTAAGGAAGATTGTGTCAAATTCGCGTTTATGTGCGTGGACGATGACGGATTCACAGATGACGAGGAACTCATCCTCGGTTCGCCGCTTTTTACACTTGCTGATGAGGCTCTGGCCGCGGACTATATCGAAGTGACGGCAACGGTCACGGCTTTTATGTGCAATGATGTGGTGTACACCGCCGAGCAGAGAGCCGCGATGAGCGATGTTCAGAGGTTGCCTATACACCACTACGGCGAGCCGGATTATCAGTTCTCGAACGATTATTCGACCTGTACCGCTATGATGGTCTGCGTGGATGAAGTCTGTAATCATCACATCCAGGCCGAAACTGTTGACACCAATTATGTCGTACGCGGCAACCCCGACTGTAATGCAGGCGGCAGGATATGGTATACCGCGGACTTCACAAAAGACGGTTTCGAGCATCAGGAGATCTCGGTTCAGATCGATAAGATCGGTCACACCGGCGGCGAACCGGTAGTTGATCCCGAAAGCGTCGTGCCTGCCACATGTCTCACGGACGGCAGCCATGACATGGTATCATACTGTGTCAGATGCAACACGGAAGTATCGCGTGAGCATGTGATCGATCCTGCTACAGGTCACACTCCCGCCGAAGAGGTCAGGGAAAATGAGGTCCCCTCGCAGTGTCTTGTTGCAGGCAGCTACGACACGGTCGTCTATTGCGAGACCTGCGGCGCCGAACTCGAGCGTGAGACAATAACTACAGAACCTCTCCAGCACAGGTATATTATCCCCGTAGACAGGATAGAACCCACCTGCACAGAGCAGGGTTATACCGTATATAAATGCTACCGCTGCGGCGATACGATAAACGACGATTTCGTCGACGCTGCCGGACATACTCCGCTTGAAGCAGTTACAGAGAACAACACTGCGGCAGCATGTCTGACCGACGGCGGCTATGATACGGTCGTATATTGCGGGACCTGCGGTGAAGAGTTATCACGCGATCATACTGTTGTACCTGCAAACGGTCATACCCCCGCGGCAGCTGTGACGGAAAATCAGATCGCGGCGACCTGTACCGCAAACGGCAGTTATGACTCCGTTGTTTACTGCTCGGCCTGCGGCACAGAACTCTCAAGGGCGCAGAATATCGTCAATGCATCCGGCCACGCTTACGGCGCATGGACGCCGGTTGACGATGATACCCACAAACGTGTATGTTCAAATGACGCTTCTCATGTCGAGACAGCCGCGCATGAGTGGAATGACGGAGAGATCACCGCTCCGCCGTCGGTCACGTCTACGGGCATAAAGACTTATACCTGCGGCGTTTGCGGCGCGACCCGCGAAGAATCCATCCCGAAGCTCGTTGAGCCGCTGGATGACAGCCGCGTAACGCTGTCCGCCGCAACGTTTGTCTACAGCAACGCAGTCCAGAAGCCGACCGTAACCGTTAAAAATTCCGCCGGTACAGGTCTGACGGAAGGCGTCGACTATACTGTGGAGTTTTCTTCCGGCTGCAAAGACCCGGGCACTTACACCGTGACTGTGACAGGTAACGGTAATTACTCCGGTACGGTAACAAAAACCTTTACCATAACCAAACAGCCGCTGAATGACAGCCGCGTAACCCTGTCTGCCGATACGTTTGCGTACAACAGCGCGGTGCAGAAACCGACAGTGACCGTCAAGAACGCCGCCGGCGTCAAACTGACCGAAGGCACCAGTTACACCGTTGAGTTCTCTGCCGGCTGCAAAGACCCCGGAACTTACACCGTGACTGTAACCGGAAAAGGCAAGTTCTCCGGTTCTGTGACGAAGACCTTTACGATCACCAGGCAGCCGCTCAACGACAGCCGCGTGACCCTGTCCGCCGATACGTTTACATACAACAGTGCGGTGCAGAAACCGACAGTAACCGTCAAGAACGCCGCCGGCGTCAAACTGACCGAAGGTACCAGTTACACCGTGGAGTTTTCTGCCGGCTGCAAAGCTCCGGGGACATACACCGTGACTGTGACCGGAAAAGGCAAGTTCTCCGGTTCTGTGACGAAGACCTTTACGATCACCAGGCAGCCGCTCAATGACAGCCGCGTGACCCTGTCTGCCGATACGTTTACATACAACAGCGCGGTACAGAAGCCGGCAATAACAGTCAAAAACGCCGCAGGAACGAAACTGACAGAGGGAACCAGTTATACTCTGGCTTATTCCGGCGACTGCAAGAATTCGGGTACTTATACGGTGACCGTAACGGGTAAGGGAAGTTTTACCGGTACTGTCACAAAGACCTTTACTATAAACAAGCAGCCGCTGAACGCAAGCCTGATCACCCTGTCCGCAGATACGCTTACATACAACAGCGCGGAACAAAAACCGACGATAACCGTAAAGAATGCCGCCGGGCTGAGGCTGACGGAGGGAACCAGCTATACCGTTGAGTATTCATCCGGCTGCAAAGATCCCGGTACCTATACTGTGACTGTTACGGCTAAGGGCAATTATTCCGGTACGGCAGCAAAAACCTTTACAATTAACAAGCAGCCGCTTAAAGCAAGCCTTGTCACACTTTCCGCAGATTCGTTCACTTATAACAGCGCCGTACAGAAACCGACAATAACGGTAAAGAACGCCGCAGGGCTGAGACTGACGGAAGGTACCAGTTATACCGTGGAGTTTTCTGCCGGCTGCAAAGATCCCGGAACATACACCGTGACCGTAACCGGAATGGGTAAATACAGCGGTTCCGTGACAAAGACTTTTGCCATCGTCAGTTGATTTTTCGTGAACAGTTTGCTTTGTGATTCCAAGAAGCTCGCGGCTCGCCTTGGTTGCCGCGGGTTTTTGGTCTGTAACGGGAGCTGTTCATGGATTCTTGATATGACCGGAAGAAAGGAAACAATAGTATTATGAGACATCATATGTACAACCCTGATTTTAAATTTGTGGTTGAACCTGAACATTTCGATAAGTATACCGATCGTGAACTTCTGCAATATTGCCTCGGAGCAACAATGTATATGCCGGGCTTCAGGGACTTTACTCCGAAAATACTGGAACATTCCATGCCCGGTCTGACTACGATGGTCTTGTGTTTTGAGGATGCGTGTCCGGAGGAGAAGGTTCCGGAGGCCATGGAGAATGTACATCATCTGTTGGCGAGCGTAACGGAGGCTGTTGACACCGGAAAACTCAATCCGGATTATGTACCGCTGATATTTGTGCGTATCCGTAATCTGGAACAGTTCAAGGAATTCGGCGATAAGCTTACAAAACAGGAGATCCGTTCTCTGTGCGGTATCAATTTTCCGAAATTCAATGCGGAGAACGGCTATGAGTATTATGCTTATCTGCGCGATCTGAATAATCGTTTCGGCGAGATCCTCTACGGTATGCCGATTATCGAAGATCCTGAAGTCGCCTATAAGGAGAGTCGTATTTCTCAGCTGATCGGCATAAAGAAGATACTCGATAAGTACAGGGATCTGGTACTTCAGGTCCGTGTCGGCGGTACGGACTTCAGCTCTGTCTTCGGTGTGCGCCGCGGCGTGGAATACAGTCTTTACGACATAATGACCGTGAGAGAGTGTCTTTCCGATATCATCAATGTCTGCGCCAGAAATAACGATTATGTTATATCCGGTCCGGTCTGGGAGTACTTCCGCGCTCCGAAAGAACTGATGTTTGATGAGCTTCCGCACTACGGCATCGAGGATTATCTGATGCGCCGTAAGCCGTTGGTGAACGGCGAGATCGACGGTCTTCTGCGCGAGGTTCTGCTTGACAAGGCGAACGGTTTCGTCGGCCGTACCGTCATCCATCCGACCCACGTCAAATTTGTCAACGCTTTGATGGCGGTCACAAAAGAGGAGTATGACGATGCCTGTCAGATCCTCGGGACCGGAGGCGGCGTGGTCAAGGGCGTCGGCGGAAATAAGATGAACGAGATCAAACCCCACACCAATTGGGCAAAAAAAGTCTACAACAGGGCCCGCGCATTTGGTGTTATCAAGAATGAGAGCGGTTATGTCAAACTGTTCGCAATTAATGAGTGATTTGCTTCTGAGGTGGTAAATATGATTGAATTGACCACACCGATCAGCGAGGAAGCCGCGGCAAAACTGCGTGTCGGCGATACCGTTGAGATAAGCGGGTATATCCTGTGCGGTCGTGACGCTGTTCTGCCGAAGGTGCTGAAAATGATCGAAGACGGGACGGTCTCCGACCTCGGTGCCGATCTTAAAGGACAGGTCATTTTTCACACGGCGGTCAGCCCCGCCGGGGTGGGGCCGACGAGTTCCAATAAACTTGAGATAGAGAGCAGCATTGAGCCGTTGTCCGCTGCGGGAATAAAGCTTCACCTCGGCAAGGGCGAACTTCATCCCGAAACGATAGCCGCCCTTGATAGATACAACGCGGTATACGCGGTGATCCCTCCCGTAACGGCTCTGCTTGAATCAAAGACGACCGAGCGGAGGGTCGTTGCCTTCCCGGAACTTGGCATGGAGGCGCTGCATATGATCAGGGTCGATAAGTATCCCGCCATCATCGGCGCGGCGCACGGAGAGAGTATCTACAAACAGGAGGAGCGGGCATGAAGAACTGCGATGAAATAACCGCGCTTGTCAGGGATGCTCTGGTGGACGCAGGGTCGACCTTCCGGGAGGATAAAAAAGAAGCGTACGGAAAAGCTATAGCATCGGAGCGGAACGATAAAGCCAGATGGGTGCTGGAGCAGGTGCTTGCCAATGCGGAAGCGGCTCAGGAGCACAAGTCTCCGTTATGCGACGATTCGGGGATCCCCCATCTGGTCCTGGAAGTAGGAGAGGACTGCGCAGTGACCGGCAGAATGCTGGACGCGATCAGAACAGGCGTTGCCGAAGGGCTGCGAAAACTCCCCGGGAGGCCGATGGGCATAATGGGCGACGACAGTCACAGGATCGATCAGTCCGGCGGGCTGAACCCGGATCCGGCGGGAGTTGAGCCGGCCCCGATACTGCTCAGAAGGTGCGAAGACAACGTTATCCGGCTGCATATCCTGATGTTCGGCGGCGGTCCGGCGATAAGGGCGAAAACGTATCGCGTGTTCCACAAACACAACACGCAGGTGGTTCTGGACGAGATAGTGAAGTGGGCGACCGAGGGAGTCGCGCAGCTCGGCTGTTCCCCCTGCACTCTTGCCGTCGGCGTGGGACGGTCTCATTTTGAGGCGGCGTCCATGATGCTCCAGGCGCAGGTCGACGGAAAGTACGGCGAGCAGTCCGAAATGGAAGCGGAGATCACAAGGCGTGTCAACGAGGCTGATATCGGGCCGCTGGGACTACGGGGAGATACCTCCGTGCTTGCCACTTTCATGAAGGTCGGTCCCCAGAGGGCGTCAGGCGTGCGTATTGTCTGCGTCCGGCCGACCTGCTGCTTCGAACCGAGGATCGCGACGGTTGAACTGTAATAAGAATCAAGGGGCTGTAAAACCGGTTTTTTACAGCTCCTGTCTGTTTGAAACAGTATCATTATGAAGGAAGAATTCAAACTGGTTTCGCTGACACACGATGGCGCCGTGGCTGCTCCAGGCTTTCTCAGCCCGGAACACGCGCAGACTGTCCGCGATTTTCATAAAAGCTTTCCGATGTACGCGCCGACTCCTCTGGTGCGTTTAAAAGATACCGCGGCCTGTCTCGGGCTGGGCGAAATATACGTGAAGGATGAATCCTTCCGTTTCGGACTGAATGCGTTCAAGGTACTGGGCGGCAGCTTCGCCATCGGTAGCTATCTGGCGGAGAAACTGGACAGGGACGTTTCGCAGGCCGATTACGGATTTCTGACCGCTCCCGGAACGAAGCGGCAGCTCGGTGAGATCACCTTCGTCACTGCGACCGACGGCAATCACGGCAGAGGCGTGGCGTGGACGGCCGCCCGTTTCGGGCATAAGTCCGTGGTTTATATGCCGAAGGGCAGCGCGCAGGAGCGCCTGGAGAACATCCTCGCCGCGGGAGCCGAAGCCTCCGTGACCGCGCTTAACTACGACGATACCGTTCGTATGGCAAGACGGCAGGCGGAGGAGCATGGCTGGGTCCTTGTGCAGGATACCGCGTGGGAAGGGTATGAGGACGTTCCCACCCGGATTATGCAGGGCTACGGAACAATGGGGCTGGAGGCCTGCGAGCAGCTGCCGGAAATACCCACTCACGTCTTTCTGCAGGCGGGCGTAGGCTCCATGGCTGGTGCCGTTGCCGGTCTGTTCGCTTCCGTTTACGGCAAAGACCGCCCCGCCGTGGTAGTTGTGGAACCCGATAAGGCCGACTGTATCTTCCGCACCGCCCTGGCAAACGACGGCAGGCTTCGCCGCGTGACCGGGGATATGGACACTATAATGGCGGGGCTGGCCTGCGGCGAACCCTGCAGCGTCGCATGGAACGTACTGCGCTCTCACGCAGACTTCTTTATCTCTTTTCCGGATTATGTTGCAGCAAAGGGCATGCGCATCCTGAGCAGCCCGGAAGGAAAGGACGCCAGGGTGGTCTCCGGAGAGAGCGGCGCTTCCGCCTTCGGCTGCGCCGCCGAGATCATGACTAATCCCGGACTTGCGCGGATACGGAACAAACTCGGGCTGGACAGCCGTTCCCGGGTGCTCTTTTTCAGCACGGAGGGAGCTACCGACCGGGAGAATTACAGGGCCGTTGTCTGGGACGGAAAATATCCGAGCATCGGCTAACGGATCGCTTCCAGTCATCCGGACGTAAAAACTATATAATCACCGTTCGCGAAGCGAACGCGAATATATAAGCCTCCCCTGACAAGGGTAGGGGGACCGCGTAGCGGTGGAGGGGCTGTCGGTCAAAACAAAGCAAAATAACGAACCCGGACCCCTCCGCCGCCTTTGGCGGTACGGTAGATTGTCAATCAATTGCAACACAAAAAAAGACCTCATAAGGGGATTTCCAATTAAGACATTTGCGTGGTCTGTTGTTGATGAGATTGACAACCTGTTGAAGAGCCTCATCATCCAAGGTGTGAAAATCAAAGCCTTTAGGATAGAAAAACCTGAGGATGTCATTAGTGTTTTCGTTGCTGCCTCTTTGCCATGGTTTGTGAGGTTCAGCAAAGTAAATAGTGGTATTAAGCGTTTTCTCCAATTCTCTGAACTCTGAGAATTCAGCGCCATTGTCGAGCGAGATACTATTAACCGGCAGCCCCGCCATCATCTCTGTTATTTTATTTCTTGTTTCAGTTGCGTTCCGGCTGGACAGTTTCCCAACACAAAGGAAGCGGCTTTTTCTGTCCACCATAGATACCAGCAATCCTTTTCCCACGCCGCCATATACCGTATCACCTTCCCAGTCGCCGATTCTCTGCCTGTTTTTTATTTCCTCGGGCCATTCCGGGATAAGCCGATCCGGATGAATTGTGTTGTAATTGGAATTCCTGTTGTAATGCCGTTTGCCTCGTCGCCTTAAGTGGGTCTCTCTTCTGATTCCAGGGAACCTTTTCTTTTTGATATATCTGTATATCGTAGATATACTCAGAGGTTTTCTTTCCGGAAATGTCGAATGCCATTTTCCGCATATTGTTTCCGGGCTCCAATAGCGATTGAGCGCGTCAATGATAAAATCCCATTCCGGACTGTCCTTGACTATAGCCCTCGGTTTGTTTTTCCTTCTCCTTGCAACAGTCAGAGAATTTGCTCTCCAACTGTGATAATTGTATTTGTTGTCTGATGCTTTTAATGGCGTCTTTGAGTTATTACGGCTTATTTCACGGCTGACAGAGGACGGACTCCTTCCCAGATGATCCGCTATTTTTCTTATACTTTTTCCTTCTGCCAAAAGTTCTTGTAGATATTTTCTTTCATTCAGTGTAAAATGTGTATAGGATCTCATAATTTCCTCCGTGTATTGTTTTTGTGGTTATTAACATTTTACACCTTGGTCTTTATGAG
>JAILQN010000312.1 GCA_024699005.1 Clostridia bacterium | reverse complement strand
GGCGACGGCGCGTATCTTATCCTTACTTTCGCCGATCAGTCGCAGTATACGGGATTATCGGATGATGATCTTTCTGCTGCGTTCGGGGAATAGTATATGATCGATCTGCTCGAGGCTCTGATGATAGTCTGTTTCGGTTTGTCCTGGCCGGTATCAATACGCAAATCCTACGTGTCAAGAACCGCAAAAGGAAAAAGTCTGTTTTTTGAAGTATTTATCTGGATAGGTTACGTTTTCGGATTTACCCGTAAGATCATCCAGATATGTCAGGGCGGAGATTTCGGCTGGCTATTTTATATAGCGCTCATTTTTTACGTGCTTAATATCGTCGAGATCACAATAGATATACTGCTCTATATCAGAAACGTTAAGCTTGACAGGACAGCCGAGAATGACAAATAAGCCGGTTTTTAACGGAAAACCGAGGGATTTGTAATCAAATGAATGATAAGACATAACAAGGGGCTGTACAAAAGTCGATGAATTGACGCTAAGCGTCGTGAATTGGCTGTCGCCGTGAATTGCCGCTTCGCGGCGTGAATTGCGTCGCGAAGCGACGCATTAAGGGCGGGCAAAGCCCGCACCCATATTAATATAATAAATGACCTTTTGAAATATGAAAAAATGCGCGTCAGCGCAATTCACGACCGCAGGTTTCCTGCGGTCAATTCATGCACGATGTGCAATTCACGCGCCGAAGGCGCAATTCACAGGGGCTGTAAAAAACGCAGTTTTTTTACAGCCCCTTTAATGGTTTTTGATTTTCAGAAAGTCAGCTGTTCGCCTCTGTCTTCCGCCGCAAGGGTCGCTCCCGCGGCGGGGAGATTTTTCGTCCTGTAACGCGCGGGACGCTTGAACGATCCTTCGGCGTAATCTTCCACCGACGCGAGATAGCCGTTCTTTTTAAGAGTCATAACGGCGACGCCCTGGGTGTTTTTGGTCGTCTTGGAGGAAATTGCGGCAGAGTTGACGAGAAGCAGTCTGCCGGCGTTGGATCTGAGCAGATATTCGCGGTCTTCGGTTATATATCTGCAGGCGACGGTCTCTGACTTGTCGCTGACCGCTTTTATCAGCCTCTTGCGGTTCGTCTTGGTGGCGTAAGCGCTCATATCGACTTTCGCAGCCTTGCCGTTTGCAAAGAAGAACAGCATATACCCGGAATAATCGGAAGTCACCGCCATATAGATAGGATTTTCGTCCTTCTCAAATTCCAGAAGCGCGGGCAGGAAGTCGCCGAGGACGCTCGCCTTTGAATCGGCGTAGTCGGAGGCTCTCGTTTTATACGCATTGCATTTATCCGTGAAGATTATCAGCTCAGCAGTATTGGAGGAGTCCGTCTCGAGAATGATCTCGTCGCCCTCCTTCAGCTTCTGTTCTCCGCTCATCCTGAGGGACTGCGGGGTTATCTTTTTGAAATAACCCGCACGGGTAAAGAACAGCCTGCAGGGGTAATCCGGGACGTCCGCCGCGGGCTCGGAATCTCCGAGATCATAGTTATATATGACCTTAGTTCTGCGCTCTCTGCCGTATTTCTTCTTGACTTCCTCAAGCTCTTTGATGATGATCTTCTTGACCCGCGCGGGTTTTGCGAGGATATCCTCCATATCCGCGGTGGTCTTTTCCAGATCGTCTATGTCCTCCAGCCTTTTGAGGATGTACTCACGGTTCAGATGACGCAGTTTGATCTCCGCGACGTATTCCGCCTGGATCTTGTCGATGCCGAAGCCGATCATGAGGTTGGGAACCACGTCGGCCTCGTTTTCGGTATTGCGGATTATTCTGATCGCCTTGTCGATATCAAGCAGGATCTCTTTCAGGCCCAACAGAAGGTGAAGTCTTGCCTTTGCCTTGTTGAGTTCGAAAACCGTTCTGCGTTTGACGCATTCGGTGCGGAACGCTATCCATTCGATCAGAAGATCGCGTACGCCGAGCACCATGGGAGTGCCGCCTATCAGCACGTTGAAATTGCAGGCGAGAGTGTCCTCCAGCGGGGTTTTCGCGAATAGCTTCTTCATCAGAGCGTCGGCGTCCGCGCCTTTTTTGAGGTCGATGGTGATCTTGAGTCCGGTCTTGTCCGTCTCGTCGCGCACGTCGCTGATCTCGCGGATCTTGTTATCCTTGCAGAGCTCTATTATCTTGTCGATTATCGCTTCCGACGTGGTGGTTGGCGGGATCTCCGTTATATCTATGCAGCGGTTCCTGTTGTCAAACGTATATTTTGCGCGGATCCTGATCCCGCCGCGGCCGGTATTGTAGATCTCGTCCAGGCGGATCTTGTCAAACAGGAGCTCGCCTCCGCCCGGGAAGTCCGGAGCGATAAGCGTTTCGGAGACGTCGTGATTATTGTCTCTGATAAGCGCGATCGTCGTGTCGCAGACCTCGCTTAAGTTGAACGAGCATATATTGCTCGCCATGCCGACGGCTATGCCCGTGTTGTTGTTTACGAGCACGGTGGGGAAGGTGACGGGGAAGAGTCTCGGCTCCGTCATGGTGTTGTCGTAATTCGGGACGAAGTCTACGGTTTCCTTGTCGATATCTGAGAAAAGCTCCGCGCATATGGGGTCGAGCTTCGCTTCCGTATACCTGGAAGCGGCGTAAGCCATGTTCCGGGAATACGCCTTTCCGAAATTTCCCTTGGAATCGATAAACGGGTGTAAAAGAGCCTCGTTTCCTCGGGTGAGCCTGACCATGGTCTCGTATATGGCCTGATCTCCGTGAGGATTAAGCTGCATGGTCCTGCCTACGATATTGGCGGATTTTATCCTTCCTCCGCGAAGCAGCCCCATCAGGTACATCGTGTAAAGCAGCTTTCTGTGAGAGGGCTTGAAGCCGTCGATCTCAGGGATCGCGCGTGAGAGGATCACGCTCATCGCGTAAGGCATATAGTTGACTTCAAGCGTGTCGGTTATGTCCTGATTTTCTACGGACCCTGCTCCGGAGATATGAGCTTTCGCGGCGTACGCGTCGTCCGCCGGTCGTTTTTTGTCCTGATTTTTGGGTTTCCTTGCCATTATGTTTTCCTCATGATACGTCGGCAAGGTCGATGTAATCCTTGCCGTATTCGGCTATATGGTCTTTCCGGCCCTGAAGATTGTCGCCAAGCAGCATATCGAATACTTCCGCGGTACGGACGCTGTCGTCTGAAGGGCCGACCTTTATCAGCCTTCTCGTTTTGGGGTTCATAGTCGTGAGCCACATCATGTCGGGTTCGTTCTCGCCGAGCCCCTTCGACCGCTGGATCGTGTATTTTTTGTCGCCTATATCGGAAAGGGCTTCGTCCTTTTCAGTTTCATTGTAGGCGAACCAGGTTTTGTCGCCGCAGGTGATCTCGTAAAGGGGCGACTCGGCGATGAATACTTTGCCGGCGGAGATGAGCGTCGGCATAAGACGGTATATCATGGTGAGAATGAGAGTCCTGATCTGAAAACCGTCAACGTCCGCGTCGGTGCAGATGATGATTTTGCTCCAGCGAAGATTGTCCAGTGAGAAAGATGACAGGTTCTTTGCTTTGCCGGTGTTCACCTCTACGCCGCAGCCGAGGACCTTGATGAGATCGGTGATGATATCGCTTTTGAATACTTTTGAATAGTCAGCTTTCAGGCAATTCAGAATCTTTCCGCGCACGGGGATGATCGCCTGAAAGGACGAATCTCTTGCCTGTTTGCATGCGCCGAGAGCGGAGTCTCCCTCCACTATGAACAATTCCCGTTCGTTTACGTCTTTGGAGCGGCAGTCTACGAATTTCTCGACTCTGTCCGCCATTCCCATGGAGGCGGTCAGTGTCTTTTTGAGATTCAGTCTTGTCGCTTCCGCCCTTACGCGCGAGCGCATGTTTATAAGGATCTGATCGGCGATTTTTTCCGCGTCCACACGGTTCTCAAGGAAATAGACCTCTAAATTGTGGCGCAGGAATTCTGTCATCGCATCCTGTATGAATTTGTTGTTGATGGCCTTTTTGGTCTGGTTTTCGTAAGACGTCTGAGTCGAGAACGAAGAAATAACTATGCACAGACAGTCTTCTATATCCTGAAAGGTGACTTTCGGGTCCGCTTTGGTATACTTGTTGTTGGCCTTGAGGTAAGCGTCGATCTGCGAGACGAATGCGCTTCTGACCGCTTTCTCCGGCGCTCCGCCGTATTCCAGCGGGCTGGAGTTATGGTAATACTCCTTGATCTGCTTCTGTTTGGAAAAAGCCAGGGCGACGTTGATCCTGACTTTGTAATCCGGCATGTCCGCCCTGTCGCGTCCCTCGCGCTCTGCCTGCCAGAACTGAACGGAAGAAAAGCTTTCTTCTCCGAGAAATTCGGAGAGATAATCCGTGATGCCGTGTTCATATCTGAATTCAAACGTTTCGAATCTGGTTTCGGTGAGCTGGTTTTTAAGAACGAAAGTGACGCCGTCGTTGACTACGGCCTGCCGCTTCAGGGTGTTTTTATACCACTCAAGGGGAATATCGATCTCGGTGAAAACGTCAAGGTCAGGCTTCCATCTAATACGGGTGCCCGTGTCCCTTTTTGTGTATTCCTCTTTGATCATTTTTCCGGCGGGATTGCCCTTGCGGAATCTGAGTTTATAACAGAAACCCGCCCGGTGGACCTCGGCTTCCATATATTCGGATGCGCACTGAGTAGCGCAGAGTCCGAGACCGTTCAGACCAAGTGAAAACTCATAACTGCCGCCGGAATTCGTATCATACTTGCCGCCTGCGTATAATTCGCAGAACAGAAGTTCCCAGTTGAACTTTTTCTCCCTCTCGTTCCAGTCTACGGGTATGCCGCGGCCGGAGTCGGCAACCTCGACAGAACCGTCGCGGAACTTTGTGACGGTTATTTTTTTGCCGTAGCCCTCGCGTGCTTCGTCGATGGAGTTGGAGATGATTTCGAACACCGAGTGTTCGCAGCCTTCCACTCCGTCGGAACCGAAAATAACTGACGGTCTTTTCCGGACCCGGTCCGCCCCTTTCAGCGCTGATATGCTTTGTTCGTCATAAGCCCTGCGTTTTGCCATTACGTGTTCTCCTTGATAATTTGTGGCTTGTCTTTTAATTATACACTATATCTTGTTTTTCGTCAAGCTTTTGCTTGCCGAAAAATAACGGTTGAAAAATAAAGGATTATGTATTATAATATCATAACAAAAAAACAAAACAAAACCAAAGGGCAAGGAACTGCAAATGGGCATAAAACTGAATTTAAAACATACAGGTACGAAGGTAACCGAAGACATGCTGTCTTCAGTTGAAGGTGAGTTGAAATCAGCATACGAGCTGCTGTATTCCAACAAGGACAAAGCCCGCGGCAACGCTTTTCACGGCTGGATGACTTTGCCTGCTGATTATGACAGAGAAGAATTCGCCCGCATCAAAGCTGCAGCTTCAAGGATAAGGGAAAATTCGGAGATATTTGTCGTAGTCGGTATAGGCGGTTCGTATCTCGGGGCCAGAGCTGTAATTGAATCCTGTATTTCCAGACACCACAATATATTACCCGGGACGAAGACCAAGGTCGTATTTGCCGGAAACAGCTTTTCTTCAAACAGTCTTGGCGAGACACT
The DNA here is from genome assembly GCA_024699005.1 of Clostridia bacterium. The sequence goes on along the minus strand of JAILQN010000312.1, from coordinate 7,060 downwards.
GGAGCTGATCAAAGACACTGATTTCTCGGTAAATATAATTTCGAAATCCGGTACGACTACAGAGCCGGCTATCGCTTTCCGTTTTCTTCGTAATCTGCTTACCGAAAAATACGGAGAAGAGGGCGCAAAGGAGCGTATCTTTGTTACTACTGACCGCTCCCGCGGCAAGCTGAAACAGATGGCGGATGAAAAGGGTTACGAGGAATTTGTCGTTCCGGATAATATCGGCGGCAGGTTCTCCGTTCTGACTGCTGTCGGCCTTTTGCCTATCGCCGTAGCCGGCGTCGATATAGACGAGCTTATGAACGGCGCAGCGGACGCCATGCGGGAATATGACAATCCTGACGTTCTGACAAATGACGTATGCAGATATGCCGGCATGCGGAATCTTTTATACCGTTCCGGTAAAAAGATCGAATGCGCTACCTGCTTTGAACCTGATTACACCATGATGAACGAGTGGTTCAAACAGCTCTACGGCGAGTCGGAAGGCAAGCAGCACAGAGGGCTTTTCCCGACTTCATGCATTTATTCAACTGATCTTCATTCCCTTGGACAGTATATCCAGGACGGCGAACGGTCTATATTTGAGACGCTTGTTTTCTTCCGTGAACCGAAGCGCGATCTGACTGTGGAATATGACGAGACGGACGTTGACGGACTCAATTTCCTTGTCGGCAAGACAGTATCGCACATCAACCGCAGGGCGCAGCAGGCGACGGTTATCGCTCATGAGGACGGCGATGTGCCCAATATCGTGATCGAGCTGCCGCGTATGGACGCCTATAACATCGGTTTCCTGATCTACTTTTTCGAAAAAGCCTGCGCTGTGTCCGGATATATGCTTCTGGTAAATCCCTTTGATCAGCCGGGTGTTGAGGACTATAAGACAATAATGTACGTTCTTCTGGCAAAGCCGGGTTATGAAGGGTTGAAGCCCGGACTTGATAAAAGACTTGAAGAGTGAGGACGTTACGCTGTTCTTCACCATGTATATAAAAAAGGAGTGGATTCAAATATGATATCTTTAATTGTCGGGTCTAAAGGCAGCGGAAAGACCAAGAAGCTTTTGGCCTGTGTCGAACAGGCGCTTGCCGCTTCAAAAGGATATGTCGTATGCGTAGAAAAAGGCGAAGCGCTCAGACACGATATAAGTTATAAGGCAAGGCTTGTCTCCACAGATAAATACGGCGTTTCCGGTTATGACGAGCTGTTTGCTCTTCTCGTCGGACTTTGGGCGGGGAATCATGACGTCACAGATATATTGGTCGATGCGACTTTCCGTATATGCCCCCGCGATTATGAGGCTTTTGCCGATTTCCTCGGGCGACTCAGCGCCTTCAGCGAGATGTCCGACGTGCGTTTTGTTCTTACCGCATCCACCGATATCGAGAGTATTCCGGCAAGAGCGATGGAATACGTGACTGTGATCTGAATTATGGTTAAAAAGCGACTTGTTTCTTTACTCCTTTCGCTTGCAATCCTCATAGGCGGCGTAGGTATCATAGCAGACGCTTCCGAGCGTAATCCTGTTCAGCCGCCTTACCCGATCGTTATCGTCCGCGGAATGGAGTTCCACGGACTTTGGGTGAATCTCGGTACGGACGAGCAGGAAAACTGCATGGCGGGAGTCACCGTCGGCGGCGTACTGAAGACCCTTACGAAAGCCTGTTGCGGTATCTGTAAATACGGCGGGTTTTATCCGTCATTGATGCATAACGCCGTTGATTACTGCGACTCCATCATGGAGAAGATGTACTGTGATAATGACGGCAATTCCGTGTATGACGTCGCAGTACCTGAATATCCGCTGGCGGTATCGAATTATCCGGAGCTTATCGAGCTTTGTTATGAGCGGAACTATCATGAACGCGGGATACTGCTTTCCTGTGTAAATACCTTCGGTGCGGAAAACTGCTATTATTTCCAGTACGACTGGAGGCTCGATCACAGAGATACGGCAGATAAGCTGAATGAACTTGTCGAACGCGCCAAATCTGATCACGATACCGATAAGGTCATCATGCTCAACTGCTCTATGGGCGGAGTTGTTACCGACGCTTACATCGACGAGTACGGCTGCGGTAGCCTTTCAAAGGTTCTTTTCCTGTCCTCCACATTCTGCGGAACGGACGTTGCGACCGATCTGTTTACGGGCAGGGCGGCAATCACATCCGGGATGCTGTATAATTACGTTATAAAGCTTACCGGATCGGCATTTCTGGCAAAAGCGCTTAAATATACCGGAGTCATAAGGCTTGTCGAGAATTTTGCATCGGGACTCCTTAAAGAGGAAAATCTGAGTATCCTCTATGATTATTTCCGTCGCAGCTTTGCAAACATGCCTGCCTTCTGGATGAACGTTCAGCCGGAAAAGTACCCGGAAGCCGTCGATTATATGTTCCCGACGGAAGAATTAAAAGCTGAACATGCGGGACTTACGGAAAAAACCGATTCCCTTATAGGGATAATGTCCCGTTCAAAGGAGTTCATCCCGGCTCTTACCGGAAACGGGGTGACCGTATGCGTTGTCGCCGGCTATAATATTGCAAACGTTCCCCTTTACGAGAGCGGCATTCTTCAGGGAGACGGCGTGCTTGATTCACGATGGATGCTGGGCGGCGCGACGGTCTCTGCCGTCGGTTCCTCTCTTGGTCCGGATTATACTGCCGGTGATCCCGATAAACTCTCTCCTGACGGTTGTGTCGATTTATCGGACGTGTTGTTCCCGGAATATACCTGGGCTGTCAGAAACGGCAGTCACGTTGATTTTGTTGACGGCTCGGATTCCGGAGACTTCCTATGCAGACTTATCGCCTTTGACGGACAACCGACTGTTGATTCCTTCGCCGAATATCCGCAGTTTATGATCATGACCGATAATTATAATTATAGACTTTTTTTAAAAGAGACTTTATAAAAACAAGGGCTGTTGCATTAAGCCCTGGAAAAAAGAGACCGGACAGCCCGAAAAGGGTTGTCCGGTCGGCGCTTTCATAGTATAATTTGAATGATGAAAAACCACACTGAAAGCGAGGACATTATACTATGAAAAATATGAGGAATCAAGTAGTAATGCCGATAAATCTTGAAATACAGATACCGGGAGATGATCCGGTGAAGATGTTGGATAAGATATGCGAGGAGTTGGATTATACAAAGGTCTATTCATCATATTATCGAAGGTGGAGAAAAGTCTGCCCCGAAACGATGTTCAAGTTGGTAGTATACGGATATATGAATGGATATTACTCCAGCCGAGAAATTGAAAAAGCATGTCGTCGCGACATCTGTTTCATGTGGCTTTTGAATGGCGAACCGGTACCCGATCATACAACGATCAGCAGATTTCAGAATCCTTCTCAGAATGAATCGGTCCATTCAGGTAGAGGGAGCGTTCGGAGTTATCAAACAGGATATGGCATTCAGACGTTTCCTGACCAGAGGGAAGAAAAAGACTGAATCACAGTTTTTCCTCATCGCGATTGCCTTTGATATCAAAAAACTCTGGAATCGCCAGCAAGACGGCAGATCCGGACTGAAATTATTCAATAACGAAACGGCTTAATTACTTCTCTCATTTTTAAGAAAAACGGCACCGGAATACCGATGCCGCGCTTTGCTATGGAGTGTTTTGTCCTTTTTGCCGATTTTTGCATTTTAAGCTGTCTATCCATATAAATCGGGGACTGTTGCAGATCCTGTTCCTGGATTTGCAACAGCCCCTTTCTTTTTACTCTTCAAAACGGATCGTATCGGTTATCCGAACAGACCGCCCAGCGACTCTTTAAGGGAATTAAAGACTTCCATGAATACCTCGAAGATCTGTCTGAGGTAAGAGAGAACATTGGTGAATTTCTGCTTGGTCTCGTTCTTCATCGCGCCCATGACGATCATGGAGAACGGAGCGCGGATACCGTAAGAGGTAACTACCACACCGTCCTGGCTGACGGTGCCGTTTTTGGAATTGACTATAAGAGTCGTACCGTCGTCGGCATAGACCGTGTTGATGTCGTAATAGCCGTATTTGTCGGGTTTGATCTCTATACCGCTGATATACAGACTGATCTCGGATTCATCATATTCCGGTTCAAGCTCGACCGTGATAGTAAGCATCTCGCCGTAATTGACTACCGCATGTCCGGTTTCGCCCTTGTCCGTTTTAACTGTGTAGACACCCTCTTTTGCAGGCAGCTCGATATCGAACTGAGTGACCAGATCGGCATATCTGAGTGATACGGGGCTATAGGACGCTGCGCTCTGGGGAGTGACGACAAAGATACCGCGCCTTGTGTTGTCAACAGCGGAGCTGTTGATGATCGAACCGGTGCCGCCCCAAAGCTGGATGCGGGAGGTATCAAGGTAGTTGACGTCCTTGGCGCCCTCTTTTGCGCTGATCATAATATAGAGCGTATCCTGATAGGGAACCGGGATCTCGGAGCCGGAGTGATAATTCTCTTTTCTGATGTAGTCGTCATCCGCACTCATGGTCGACTTGAGCAGATAACTGTACTCGAAGTTGACGACGTGAGTATTTCTGTCAAAAGTCGGGGTCGACGCGGCATAGGTCACAGACGTGCTTCCCGGCAGGGTGATATAATTGTAGAATGCGCCCTGAACGGTAACGGCAGTGCTGTCGTCAACTATGAACGAACCCTTATTGTCAAACGTGCCGCCGCTGTTTACTATGAACGCACCGCGGTGCAGCCTGATAGTGCCGGTATTGGTGAACACAACGCCCGCAGGAATGATGATCGTGGCGTCGGTATATTCAAGCGTACCGGTATTCGTGGTAGTAGTCAAAGTAATCGTTTCGCCGTCTGCGAATGCGACGGAAGCGCAGCCGAGCAGCATAACGACCGCCAAAAGAACTGATAAAAGCTTTTTCATTATATGCCCCTCCTTAAGGGATTTGTGTATTTTTATTATAAACTCTTTTATTGAACCAAATCAAAAACTCAGCCGAAAATATTGCCGAAATTGGAGAACAGATCAGAGAAATAGCTCAGGATCTTCTTGAATACGTTCAGAAGATTGCGCAGACCTCCGGTTATATTCGAAAACCGCTCGTTATTCTCGTCGGAAATAACGCCGTTCACGGTTATGTTCACGTCGCTCCTGATGCCGTCGCCGGAGCGAAGCATGCCGTAACCGCCGATATCGTTCGGACCGTAGTCCAGATGATAAACGCCCGCGTCGTCGGGTTTGATCTTATCGGTGCCGGCGTAAACCGTCATATTTTCGGCGGCGCCGCTGTAAGCGTCGCTCAGCACTACACGGAAATCAAAAGTCTCGCCGTAGTTGACGACAGTCCTGTCAACGTCGCCGGAAAGGGAGATAACGTAATAAGCTTTGGAGTTCCTTGGCAGAGTAATCGTGAACTGCTTTACAACGTCTTCATATTTGAGGCTGCCGACATAGCTGAGGGCGCTTGCGGGGGAAGTCAGTTTATTGTTTTTGCTGACGGGGATGATAACAAACACGCCCCTGCGGGTGTTCTCTATGTTCTCTGCATAAAGGAGCTGACCGCCGCAATTGAGCTTGAGCCTGGAGGTATCCACAAAATCGGCTTCGCTGCTGCCGGTTTTCGCCCTTATAAGAACATACAGAGGCTCGCCGTAATGAACGGGGATCTCCGTGTCCTGATATACCTGATACTGATAACGCGCGCTGTCGTTGGCGTCGGTGTATTTATACGCGTCGTCGGTCAGCATGTCGCCGTCAAGCAGATAGTTGGCGGTATAAGTCACGGAATGGGCCTCGCCGTCGTAGGTGACGTCAGCGGAATAGGGAACCGTCGTCGAAGCGGGCAGTCTGTAATAGTTGATCACGTCGCCCTCTACGGTGATATAATTCTCATTCTCAAGGCCAATGACGTCTCCCCTGTTCTCGATCCTCGCGCCGAGCTTGACCCTTAAGCCGCCGTATGTGCCGACCTGCAGGGTGCCGCGCCGCTTCTGGCCGGTCGCCTCATTGTTGTTGAAGAACGCAGCGCCGCTTTCAAGAATAAGGCCCGCGATCTGATCGGGATTGCCGTGCGTACCCTTCATGCCGTTGATCATGACGGTTCCGCCCTCATTGGTCACGGAGCCTCTGACGGTGACCTCGCTGGCCAGTATCACGGTAACGCCCGGTTTAACGGTGAAACCGGTCTCATAAACTACCGGCACGCCGTCCGCGCCGATGGTGACGTCTTCTGTGTACACCTGATTCGCCGCAATAACCACATCCCCTGCCGCCGAAGCGCCGATCACGAACAGCGACATCAGCATCAGACAGGAGAGCAGAACTGAAATTGACTTTTTCATATTATTTCCCCCGAAGGAAAGAGTTTACGGCATCAGCCGCAGTAAAGTTCATCGTTATTATACAATAAGAAGGACCGCCTGTCAATAGAAAATTTAAAAACTTGTTAATATTTTTTTAATAATTAGCATAAATTCCCGTTGCAAATCCCGTATCGATATGATATCATAATAATATGAAAAAGACAATATCAGTTTTATGTGCGCTGGCGCTTATCGCCGCGCTGTTCGCCGCCTGCAACAGGGACGACAACAAAAACCACGACTTCGGAGAATATATCCTCTCCGGAGACGAAAGTTCAGCGGGTCCCGCTGCGCCCGAAGGCGCGCTCACTTCCGACTACTCCTGGATGACCTCCTACGCCCTTAAATACACATATTTCGACGGAAACGAAACGTCGGAGATAACCGAGGGCAAGAGCGCGAATTACTACCGCGCGGAGGACGCCGGCTCGAACAGCGTGGTATATATCGAGCGCAAAGACGGCTATCTGCTGGAATATATGCTCAATCCCGCAGATTACACCGGCGCGGTCTCCGTGGTCACGGACAGCGATATTGCCGATCTGCACTCCGGATTTATGATGCTAAGCGCCGCCGATCAGAATTTCCCACTGTACACGAACGTCAGCCCCGTCGGTCCGGAGCCCGTCGCCGGCAGAAGAGCGATGAAGTATATCCAGAACGGCGAGCCCGCCTCCGGCGAAAACGGCAAGACCGCTTACGTATGGATCGACGACGAATACGGTTTTGCC
>JAILQN010000268.1 GCA_024699005.1 Clostridia bacterium | reverse complement strand
CCCCGTGGATACACAGGACAAGCCCCGCGCTGCCGCGGGCGTTTGCCGGGATCACGAGGTCATAAGTCTGTCTTTCATTCTCTGCTTCGGTGTAATACCGGTTCAGAAATACATTATCTTCCGGTTGAGAGTTCATTTTTTTCTTTTCTTCACTCTTCAGACGATGAATTTTTCTTCCTCTGTAAGCTCCAGAAGACCGATCGCCCGTTCGAAGCGGGCTTTTGCGCTGTAAAGCGCTTCCGGCTCATGGGCGTCTGATCCGCAGTAGAACTTGCATCCGCAGCTTTTGGCTATCCTTAAAGGCAGCAGGACCGTTTCCGCCTCGTCATCCGAAAAACGGAAATCGTCGGCGTTCAGTTCTATCCCCACTCCGAGAGACGCCGCCCCGGAGAAGAGACGGATCATCTCGTTCTCGGGCAGAAGACGGAGCGTTTCAAGGAACATCTCATGCGTGGGAGCGATAAGACCGCAGATTGGATGCGCTATGCCGATCTTATAAAACGGCAGATCCATGCACAGCACCGCGTCCAGCCGGCGTACCCACAATTCAGCGCGTTCACCCGCCGTCTCTTTGCCGGTGACCGTAAAATCCGTCATATGCAGATGCGTGGTAGGGATGATAACGAAATCGAACTCGTCAAACCTCTCCCGCGATACGCCGACCCTGAGATCCCGGCTGAGCTCGGTCTCGCAGCCGAACAGGAACCGGACTCCCGGCGCCTGCGGCAGAGGAAGCGACTGCCTGATATGCTCCGTGTTCTGCGGTTCATACCAGCCGGAGGCCCCGGGAAGCGTTTCGTCCCAATAATGGTCCGTCACGCAGATCGTGTTGAGGGAGAGTTTCTGCGCGTATTTCAGGATATTCTCCGTCGTCTGCTCCGGATGCTGTGAGCAGCTTGACAGCTTGGTGTGTATGTGAAGATCGTGATCAAGAGGAAACGTCTTTTCCATAGTAAACTCCCGTTTAAATCAGATTTGTTTTCATCTTAACAGAAAGCACCGTGTTTTTCAATCAAAAAAACGCCCGTTTTTCCGTTTGTTGCAGAAATACTGTTGATTTATCACGCTCCGGTAATTATAATAACAACAGGGAGTGATATACATGACTAAAAAATGTTTGGCTGTCTTTCTCGCGATCATTCTGATCATCGCCGCCGCTCCGAGCGTATTCGCGCGGCCTGCAGACGACGGATGGCTGATCTATTACGAAAATTTCGACGGGAACACTTTCAATGCGATCATCGTGGCGCCTGCGGAATACACCCGCGTTTCCGGTTCCCCGCGGATAGAAACGATCAATACCGAGGACCGGACCGAAAACACGGTTTTAACGCCCTCGACAGGACAAACCGATTTTTATTTTAACGGAAAAACGCAGACTCATCTGACGCTGACGGCATCTTGCTCTATCTCCGACGGCAGCTTCCCCGGTTACAGCCTGAAGCTCGCCATCCTGCCCGGAAGCCTGCTTGACAGCTCCGGGAACGGCAATCCGCGCGTTTATTTCGACGATGAAACGGACTACCTGGAAGCCGCAGGCTACGTCGGGATCAACGCATACAGCAGTCTGCTCCGCAGGGATTACAGTTCTGAAGACGATACCGTTGCCGTGGGCGACACCCTGCGCGTGGATTACAGCGGCCTTTATCCCGCAGACATCTTCATAAACGGCGAGAAGGAAGCCTCCCGTCCCGGCGGTGAAATGCAGATATTCACCTGCGAAATAACCGGGACCGGCGATCTTGACGTCGTTATACGTCAGAAAGGCAGTGACGTTAAAACAAGATCTCTGACAGTCATCACCTCGAAAGAAATGTACGAGCGCAATCTGCACGACGGCCTGATCACCGGCGACGATATACCGGGCACCGACGATCTTGTGGACGTGGGCATTCCCGAGGGAAGCATCTTCATTTCCCTCGCCAAGATCATAGCCTTTTTCGTCGCCCTGAGAGATTTTCTCCAGAGGCTGTTCTCTTTCACACGGGTTTCCGAATAAACAATAACCCCCGTCCGCAGCCGGATGGAGGTTATCGATTTGTTTTGCGAGTGGCATTGGCTTTCAGCTGATATATGACTTCAGGAAACCGTCTACCGTCTTCCAGTACAGCGCCGGGTCTGTGTAAACCGCGTTCGCGTGATCTGCGCCTGCTATAGGCTGTTTCGCCTTCGGCGCGGCGCAGGCTTCGTACAGCCTGTCCATCATCGGGAAGGGAACGAAATCGTCCTCGGTGCCGTGCAGGAACACCGTAGGAGTAACGGAGCGCCGGACGGCGTCAATCGGCACGTTTTTGCGGACGTCAAAATTCCCGCGCAGCATGCAGACCGCGTTAAAAGCGTAAAGAAGCGGGAACGGCGGCAGCTTCGCGTAGGATTTTATCACGTGGGCGTACTGCTCCCAGCAGCTGGTGAAGCCGCAGTCGGCGACCGCCGCCTTCACCTGCGGGGGCAGATTTTCGCCGGTGGCAAGCATAACGGTCACCGCGCCCATGGAATAGCCGTGTAATATTATCTGCGCCTCCGGGTCGCGCTCGACGATATAGTTGATACACTCAAGGCAGATATCCTTGTCGTGATATCCCATGGTGCAGTATACGCCTTCGTCGTTGCCCCAGCCGCGCATGGACGGACATATACAGTTATATCCCATCGGATGATAGTGTTCCGCGAAAACGCCGGTGGATTCAGGAACGGAATTGTAGCCGTGGCACAGCACCGCCCATTTATGGGACTCCCCTTCCGCCGGTACTACGTAGGCGTGGATCGGGCCTTTTTTATTGACGGCGATCACCTGATCGTCGCCCTTGTGAGTATCGAACCAGCCGGGCTCCGCGGGAGCGGCGTCTTCCTGAGGGGGCGTTTCCTGCGGT
>JAILQN010000228.1 GCA_024699005.1 Clostridia bacterium | reverse complement strand
GCACCTTTGGACAAGGTATTGTTGAGCTATTTTGTGCTCTGAAGACGCCGCTTTGCTGACGCAAAGCAAGGATGAAGAGCGCGAAAGAGCCAAAAAGACCCGGCCAAAGGCGATTCGGGTTCGACTCCCCTTACCCTATGTAATACGTCATCCGTCCCGTTGTCACGCAGGCTTTTCTTACAGGGAAAAACCCGCAAAATCCGGTTTCGGGTATTACCGCATTACAATCGAGAACGCGATCCCCGAATAACCGGTAAATGCGTCAAAGCTTAACTACAATATCCTTTTTGTGAAGAATATACGCCAGCAGCGTAAGCAAAGCGGCTACGGCAATTACAATAACGGCAGATATCGGCGCTGAAAGAGTTTTGAAAGTATCTTCAAGCGCAGCGTTAAGTCCTCCGATCACGGCGAATTCCACGCAGTAAAGCAGAATCGGGTTTTTGCCCCACCATGCCGCCGGGTCAAATGCCGGGGCAAAGCCGTTGAACAAATCCATGATATAGAATACAAGAAGTGAAATGAAGCCGGTTATGATCACATAGGACGGGCTTTCGCTCCCCTTGTTGATCGGCAGGAATGATGAAAGCGCGCCTGCCCACGTTTCAGTTCCTTCGGGAAGGGTGCGCAACTCGACCGCGATCAGCGCCGCCGTAAGAACAGCGAATACGCAAAACGAGACCGGCGGCAGGAATTTGTTTTTGCGCCGTTTGAATTCCTCCGCGAAGAAAAGATAGAGTATCAGCATCGCTCCGAACGCGAAACCGCCGATAAAGCCGCCGTCCGCGACCTCGTCGATCAACTCGCGGTTGGAGTTAAACAGGTCGTTCGCGAGATTTCCCTCGTGGAAAACGGCATACAGAAGCAGTATTACGCATCCCGAAACAAGACGCAGCCAGTGCCCGCGATTCCCCTTCAGCAGCGCGAAAGGCAGCGCGATCAGTCCAGCTAAACCGATGTGGTGAAGCACCAGCCAGTGTCCGAAGCTTGAGGAAGTACTGCCCGTTACGAACATTACGGCGTTTACTAAGGCGACTGCCAGCCCCACTACGCCTGCGCCGGCAACAAGCCACGACAGATAAACGTAATACTTCGCCCGCGCTTTAACACGGAAGATCTTCAGCGCCAGCCCGACAAGAGATGAAAGCAGCACGAGCGCCGTAACGGCAATGAACATGAGATCAAGAGGCTTATCAAAATGCCCGTCAAGAATGTCATTAATGCCGTTCATCGTAATACCGATACCGATCAAAATGAGATATCGCTTGATGAAATGCAGAACCGCGGCTTTTTTCCCGAAGCGTTCTATCCGACGCTGCAGAGACGGCAAGTAAGTAAGACCGATAGCAAGAATGAACGCGGGCGCGATCAGATCCGCAAGCGACAGATTGGGAAGAATATACACTGCGTCTTCGCCGGGCGCGTGTTTTGCCAAACGGGCGATCACGCCGAGGCTCGGGAATTTTTCAGCGAACTGAAACACGATCATGCAGAAAATCACAAATCCGCGGAACCGGTCGATACTTGGGATCCTTTTCAATGAAGACAGGTCGTTGCTCATAACAGGTCTCCTTCCATATATTCTTTAGGGTTTTTCATTTCCACGGGGTTTGGGTAATTTGTCATCGATATCAAGCGCCGGGTGAGGGAACGTCTCTGTAACACCTTTGGAATGGAGAATACTTTCTGACAATAGGCTATCTTTTCCTAAAGACCACATCCCTTCGTCTTTATTATCCGCGATTATTATAGCATAGCGGCAAATATAAAGTCAAAAGCAAAACAGATATAAATATTATATATCGGATAAATCGGGAAGCGCAGTTATGCTGCAATAAAGGCAAACCGGCTCCTCATCAATAATCAGACCGGCTTAAACGAAAACCATTGTAAAACGCGGGTATTTATGGTATATTGATAGAGAGTTTTTTGTTCGGGATTATGCGCGTCATTTTTTGGTTTCCGCCGCGAATAGGCAAAGAAAAGAGATCGTCATCCTGCACACGGTAATGAATAAGGTGACGGGGGTATTGCTCTTCGCGCTTGTGCCGACGTTGAACTTCATCGACCTGAAATACAGCGGGGCCGCCGTCTGCGCGGTCGCGACGTTCGCGGCGATACAGGAAGGACACCTTGTCAGAACAAGACCTAAAGAATAGCGCCCATTCATTAAGCGGTAACACGGAGGTTAACGCAATGAAATACACTATCGATCATGACCTTCACATCCATACAAAGCTTTCGAGCTGCTCGCAGGACCCCCGGCAGACTACGGAGAAAATCCTCGGTTACGCGCTGAATAACGGGCTTAAGACGATATGCGTCACCGACCACTACTGGGATGAGACGATTCCCGTCGGCTTCATCGGTTGGCATGCTTTCAGGGGATATATTATTTATAAACTGAACGATTCATTTAGTTATTCAAAAATAAAAAGCATTTCCTGCGGACGAAATCTCCGAAAGATAGAGGGAAAGACTATTCCCGGCGTTATTACGATAAAAGCCACGGCAGGAACTTACGCCCGTAAATATGCACTAAAAAACAAGTGTAAATACGAAGATAGAGAATGATGAGAGGAATGGATAAAAATGAACGATTATCAACTTCGTTTTTTAAAGCAGTCTGTTTTGGGACAGCAAGTAAATATGAACAATTCTGAAGATATTATTAAAAAATGTATCGAACTTGCTGACAGGGATATGATGTCCGGCGGAAGGTTTGTTTCCAATCAGTTTAAGTTAAAGACTAAAAAGGAGAGGGTATCCTATATTATAAAAATATTGGATGATAACAGTTATGCTTATACTAAAATAGATAAGATAAAGATTTGCGAAGACATATTTTGGAAATGCGATGAGGAAAAAACAAAAACTGTTAACGGTACAACGCGAAATTACAAACCATTCGGGCTGGCACAAAAACTCGTTAATATGACGTACAAATATTTGTATGTTTTCAAGGATCATATTGGTGATTTAAAAATTGATTTTTCAAAGTGTGAGTGTCCTTTGGATAGTGTTGTTTTACAAAAACTGGGGTGTCCTTCAAAATGGACTAATATTACTCCCGAGGAATATGATTGCATAAAAGCGGACATTAACGCCGCATTAGAAGATGAACGATACTCTTCGATGAAAGCCGAAATAGGAGCTTTAGCTTTTGATGATAATTGGATTAATTCTGATAATTAATCGACAAGGAAGCTAAAACGGATAATGAAGGGTCAAATTTCCGCTGCCGATATTCAGCTTGCTGTCTCAACCCTAACCAGTGCCGGGGAATTCCCCATTCCTTCGTTGGGATGAAAAATCAGGTCGGATACAAACAGTTTTATTTAACCTGCTGCTCCAAGGCATGTGGAGACAATCGTTCTGATATCATGGCTTAAGGACTGAACGCCAGAAAATCCGCGCAGTAACCGGAACGACCCGGAGGTCCGGACTTTGCTTCAACCGTTTCAGTGGCAGTGCCGGGCCGGCGGTTTCGGCGTCAAAAGTCAAGCTCTCGTTTCAATAAGCGGTAACACGGAGGTTAACGCAATGAAATACACGATCGATCATGACCTTCACATCCATACAAAGCTTTCGAGCTGCTCGCAGGACCCCCGGCAGACCACGGAGAATATCCTCGGTTACGCGCTGAATAACGGGCTTAAGACTATATGCGTCACCGACCACTACTGGGATGAGACGATTCCCGGCGCTTCCGCCTGGTACGAACCGCAGAACACCGAACATATCAGACGATCGCTGCCTCTGCCGCAGGCGGAGGGCGTGAGGTTCCTGTTCGGATGCGAGACGGAGCTGCGCAGGGACCTGACGCTCGGCGTTTCGCCCGGGCGGTTCGAGGAGCTTGATTTCGTCATTATTCCGACCACACATCTGCACATGTCCGATTTTACGGTCACGGGTAAAGAGAGCGCCGCCGAGCGCGCTTTGCTGTGGGTGAAACGGCTTGAAGCGGTGCTTGAAATGGATATTCCGTTTTCCAAAATCGGCATCGCCCACCCTGTGTGCAGTCTGATCGCCCCATCGCGGGAAATGTATCTTGAGACCCTGCGCCTGCTGCCCGAAGCGGATATGGAACGGTTGTTTTCAAAGGCGGCAAGGCTCGGATGCGGGATCGAACTGAACGCGGACGACTTGGGCTTCACGGAATCGGAGGCGGAAACCGTCATGCGGCCGCTGCTGACCGCGAAACGCTGCGGCTGTAAGTTCTACTGCGGTTCCGACGCCCACAAGCCGGAAGAATTCAAAAATGCCATTCAGCGTTTTGAGAAGGCCGTTGAACAGCTCGGGCTGACGGAGGACGATAAATTTCTGCCTGCCTGATCTGCGTCGGACACTTACGGGGCCGTTCATCATAAAAGCATTTTCTCAATAAGAGTATCATACACAGACGATCAGGGAATCACCCCCAAAATATTACTGAAAGATTCAAGGAGGATACATCTATGATCAAGAAACTGTTTTCCGTTCTGTTGTGCGCGG
>JAILQN010000182.1 GCA_024699005.1 Clostridia bacterium | reverse complement strand
TGCATACATCTTGCCGGCTCTTTTTCCGGCATCTGTCACAAAAATGCTCGTTAATACACAAAGTATTGCCTGCGCTTTTTGTTTCAGCTGCCGAAAAAATATCTCGGCAATCTGCATACACCGAATTATTCAGCACTTACTAAGACTTTGAGACTCAGGTCTCACAAAAAAATCTAATCCATTATCCGGGCGCTTTTGCCCCGGTCAATCGAAAGGAAGGTTCTTTATCATGAAGAAAAAACTCGTCATTGCCGTGTCATTGCTCGTCATCGTGGCTGTAGCTATTGCCGGCACCCTCGCTTACTTCTCGCTTTCAACAGATGAAGTCGAGAACGTATTCACAGTAGGCAAAAACGTGAAGGTGACCCTTGTGGATATCTTCGATCCCGATTCACCCGTGTATCCCGGCGCCAACATCAAAAAAGAAGTCGGCATCAAGAACACTGCTGCTGCAGGCGGTTCTTCTGTTTACGCCGCCATCACAGCGGAATTCAAGTATTTCGCTCCCGAAACCTATGCCGACGGCAAACTGAAGTATTCCAACATCATTTCCGCCGCCGAATACGCTGCGCTTGACGCTGCAGCACAGGCAGATTATGTCGGGATCACAGAGGATTCCGAGTACATCGGCTACTACATCAAGGCGACAGCCGTGGGCAAGAAATACTACGCGATCGATGATTCCACCACGCCTCCCACCGAGACCGAAGTGACCGACGCCGCCGCCATCGCCGCCGGTGAATACAACAAGGTAGAGGCGACCTACGATGCAGGCGAGCCGGCATACGATGCTACAGGCGCCCTTGCAGACTACGCCGACTACGGTGACGTAAGCGTTCCGCTGTGGAAGCTTATCAAGCTGCAGCACGGCACAACCGGCGCGTTTGTTGACGGTCTTGCCGACGGCTGGACCTATGCCGGCAATACTGCTGACGGCAAAGCCGTATTCATTTACGCAAACGTCCTGAATCCCGGCGATTACAGCGCCGCGTTCACCAACGTTCACGTAAACGACGTGGAACCCGTGTTCCCCTTCACCATCACGGTCAAGGGCTATGCAGTCCAGTCCACCGGCTTTGACAGCGCCGCCGAAGCGATCGACGACGCTTTCAGCCTTGTGGCTCCCTGACGCATAATTCTCTGAAGATTTTGTTATCCGGGTATCAAGAAAAGAGGGCGAGAGTATGAAATCGAGAATCATAAAAGCGGTGACCGCATTATTGATCATCGGTATCCTTATCACGGGGGCGACTCTCGCCTTTCGGATAAAGGAAAACAAATCCACAAACATCATTACCATCGGCAGCGTTGACATCACCCTGACCGAACCTCTGTGGAACGCGTCAACGGACAACGGCGCCACGCTGCCTGTTGTGTACCCAGGTGTAAGCTTTGACAAAGACCCCACGGTCAAAAACGTGGGGTCTGCCGGGGCGTACATCCGCATCATTCTGGAGTATAAAACCACGCCGCACGTGGGGGAGGGCGAAGAACCGCTGCCCGAGCGGGATCTTGACCCGTCAGTTCCCGAAGATCTTGAGATCATAGATATGATACGCGGCACTTTCATGTATCTCGCCGAAAACGGCGAATACGTTCACGGGGTGAACCCCGATTTTGAACTGCGCGACGACGGCAAATATTATTGCAAAAACGTTCTGGAGCCCGGCGAGGAGCAGATCCTTTTCTGCAAGGTCCTGTTCCCGTCTGAATGGACCGCAGAGGAGACCGAAAAGTTGGGCGACGCCTTCTCCGTTATCGTGAAGGCGGAGGCCATACAATCCGCAGGCTTTGAAGAATACGTGAACCCGGATACGGGCGAAAAACTGTCTGCGCTGGACAGGGCATGGGAAGTGTACAACACTTACGTTTACATCAAGCCCGGTGATTAAGGCGGTGCAAACATGTTGACCAGGAAAAAAGCAGCGGCTCTCTTAGCCGCGATAAGCATATTATTCACGCTTATCCTGCCGGCATTCGCGGCGGGAACGGTGGTCTATACCGACGCGCGTGAAATAGAGATCCTGCCGGGAGATCAGAAACCGCTGGGTCTGTTCGGGCATTATACAAAAGATCTGATGCCCGGCGAAACCGTCACGTTCCGCATACTTGTACGCAATTCGGGCAAAATACCCGTCAATCTGTATCTGAAGGCAGCGGATCCCGATGACGCGACTTACGAACTCAACGACGCCGATAAGGAGCTGTCGAAGGCGCTGCTCCGGGAAATGCCCATGCATATCGATCTTGTTGACGGCGACGCGAAGAAGAGCCTTTTCGACGGGTTTTCGGACGGCACCTCCGGTTCGGCAAGGAACATGCGCGAATTCATATCCCTCGGGATCTCAAACGCCGGGAGCGAGCGTTATCTTGAGGTCAGCGTAACGGTTCCGCCGACGCTTGACAATACTTATCAGAAAGCCATAGGAATCATCGACTGGATCCTCCGGGTGGAGGAAACGGCGGAGGAGAGCTCCGAGCCTTACAGCGAGCCGGATACCGAGCCTCACAGCGAGCCGGACACCGAGCCTCACAGCGAGCCGGACACCGAGCCTCACAGCGAACCGTATACCGAACCTCACAGTGAGCCCGATACCGAACCTCACAGCGAGCCGGACACCGAGCCTCACAGCGAACCCGACACCGAACCTCACAGCGAGCCGGATACCGAACCTCACAGCGAACCCGGCACAGAACCGCGCACCGAGCCTCATACGGAACCGCACACGGATCCTCATACCGAGCCGGGCACGGAACCGAGTACCGAACCCCGGACCGAATCCACTACCGGACCGCGCGACGTCACGACCACGATCCGGTATATTCCGGGGGAGACCACGACCCGTTATACCCCGAGGGAGACCACGACTCGCTATACCCCGAGGGAGACAACGACCAATAAGAACTATCCTCCTCCGGATCTTATTGTCGAAATACCGCCTCAGACGGGTGCCGGCAATTACCGCTGGTTGCTTTACGTCGCAGGCGGCTCGCTGCTTGCAGTCATTGCGGTATTTTTGCTGCCCAGGAAAAAAGAACGCAAGTGATCGTTTTTTGATTATATGAGCAGTCGCAGGCGTATTTCAAAAGCAAGAAAAATCATCCTCCTGATCGCCGTGCCGGTGTTTGTTTTAAGCATCGGCATATATTTGTTTATTACCGTTTACAAACCTGCCGCGGAAAAACGGGCGCTGAACACGATAGTCGTGACGCAGCATGAGTATGAATCCCGGTTCGGCGACGAGACGACGGTATTGCCGGCGGAAGATGAGGAAGAAGAAACCATTACTATCCTTGCGAAATATGCGGCGCTTTATGAACAGAATCCGGATCTGCGGGGCTGGATAAAAGTTCCCGCCTATAAGATCGATTCGCCCGTGGTACAGGGGCCGGATAATGACTATTATCTGCGCCGCGGTTTTAACGGCGAGTGGGCGCGGTCCGGAACGCCGTTTTTTGATTACAGGATCAGGGATTTTAAAAACCTGCCCCGGAATACGGTGATCTACGGTCACAATATGCAAAGAGAAGACATCGTGTTCGGCGTATTTGAAAATCTGCGTACGGTCGATGGCTACCGGGCGTGTCCTGTTATTCAGGTCGACACGATCTACAGGGAATACCGCTGGTTCGTATATGCCGTTTTTGTCACTAATATTGACCCGAAACAGGATAACGGGCATTTCTTTGAGTATAACTTCGTGGATGCGACTGACGAAGACTTTGAAGCATACATCGAAGAGATCAACAGGAGAAGACTGTATTCGACAGGTGTGGAATTGACAAAGCAGGACAGGATCCTTACGATCTCGACCTGCGGTTACGATTTTTATAACGCGCGTTTCGTTGTCGTCGCCCGTATGCAGAGAAAAGACGAACCGGACGTGCCGGACGTTTCCCTTGCAAAAAAGAACCCTGACCCGAAGTATCCTCAGGTATGGTATGATACGTACGGAGGACATTATCCGTAAAGCAATGCTCCGTCTTTATTATCTGTGGTGCATTCTTCGCTACAGTGCTGTTGAAGTATAAGGAAGTTTGGGGATGTAAAAAACCCGACGTATTTATCGGGCTGTCAATCACGGAACCGTCCCTTGATTGACAGCCCATTGAATATGAGACGTTTTTTCACATCCCCTTTTCTCTGTTTATCTGAACAGGGCTATGAGGGCTTGTATAAGCTTCATAAAAAAGCTCATGAGGTTGGAAAGACCGATGTTGGATGAAGACGCGGACGGTGTCGGTTCGGACGGTCCGGTCGTGCTTTCCGGAGGTGTGACAGGCGTTGTTATCGGTTCCGGGGCCGGTGTGGTCGGGGTCGTTGTGTCCTCTGCAGGGGTGGAGGGCGTTGTGACCGGATCGGGGTCCGGCTGTGCCGTGGTCGTTTCCGGCTGGACCGTTGCGGCATGTTGGTCAACTATATACTGATAGATGCGGTTCGGGGCGTCGGCACCGCAGTCGTCGCAGATCCCGTTGTAGTTTTCATCTTTGTGAGGCAGGGCAGGAAGAGAGTAGCTCACGGTCTGACCGCAGGTCGTGCAGACGTAGTGTGCCGAGCCGTCTGAGGAGCAGGTGGGCTGCCTGTCCGTTATTCTCGTCTGAGCGGTGTGAACGTGAAGATCTTCCGGGAGTGCGAAGAAGTTGACGGTGTACCTGACGGTTTTGAATTCGGAACCGGAAACTTCAACGTCATATGCATCTCCGGCTTTGATCAGGGCGGCGTCCCCGGGACGGAAAATAACGGTGGATACCGGCATTATGGTGTCCTGACTGCGATCGACCCAGAGGTATTCAGCGCCGGCGGAGTAATCGTAAGTATTGCCTGACGTAAGCGTCCATGTGTTCTGAGTATTTTTGTTGGTGATCTTTACCGTTACGTCGCTGTTGAGAGAGGCGTTGATGCTGAGAGACCAGAGAGGCTTGAAAGTGCTCTCGAAGAACTCGATGGGCGTATTCTGCGCCGGCCACGCAACGAGATCGCAGGGCTCGTCTGTACTAACGGTATGGGGGGTGACAGCTGCTGATTCCTTCTGTCCGCTTCTCGCGGCGCCGATCCCGACGGTTTGCAGTCTCTGCGACAGCAGCCACGTTCTGTGTCCGACCTTCTGTGCGTTTATTGCGCCGAAATCCGCGATCAGATATGATACGTGTTTAGAGAAAGAGTAAGCGCGGAGAATGCTGTTGTTCGTGCCGAAAAATGAGGCGGAAAGCAGGGACGATGCGCAGCCTTTATAACACCTGTCATACAGATCTTTCTGCATTCCCGCGGGGCATTCCGGGCTGTGGCTGAGGTATTCGTTGACGACTGAGATAAGCGCGGCGTCGGCGGCGTTTGCGTTAAGAGCGTCATCGGCATATACGGTGTCGTTGATACCTGCGATATACCTGTAGGTGTTGATGGTCGCCACAGCCTTATCGATCTCGCGCTGTTTCAGCTTTCCGGATGAATAAGGCGCC
>JAILQN010000129.1 GCA_024699005.1 Clostridia bacterium | reverse complement strand
AAGCCCAGACGCTGACCTGAGTCGCGACGAATACCGGGGCTTTGCCGTCATAGCGGAGATATTTCACCGCAGCGGCGATATCGTTCTCTATCTGCGTGAGCGGGGTGGTGCCCTCGGCGTTTTTGGCGAAGTAGCCGGGCGTCATCTGCATGAACAGCATATCGTTCGTGACGCCGGTGTATCCGAGTCGCAGGGACGCGTCCGTGAAATTCTGAACCGTCAGGCCGTAAAGATAATCCGAGCCGGAGTATATACTGCGCTGGGAATAAGAGAGGTTGTCCCATACCGTTACAGCGCGGAGCCCCGCTTTCTGCAGATAATCGTCGCTCATGCCGACGTAAGCGCGGAACTTGTCGTCTGACCGGAACTGATTGCCCCTGTACTGCCCGAAGGTGTTCACCGGTACGGTATAGCCCATGCCGGAGGGACCGCAGACGAAACACTCCGTATCCGTGGCGCCGGAGTAATAATAGTTCATCATGCCCGGCCCAATATCGACGAGCGCGGGACTAATCGTCCAGTTGACGGGGACCTGCCCGCGGTTCCGGAGGTTGTCGTTCCAGTAAAGACGCATTGCCCCCATATCGTACTGGATGTTGTCGCCGTCGCTCAGGAAATAGGCGATGTATATCTTGTTTTCAAGCTCCGGCTGCTTCGGTTCGGCGGGGGATTTTACGTGGATATCCTGTGCGAAGACGGTGGGATTGCGGAAAAAGTCCGAAGGCACGCAGGACAGGCCGTACCGCGCCGCAACGGACATCAGCTCTTTTTCCTGGTCCGCGTACCAGCCTGTCAGGATCGATTTGCCGGGCGTCATAGTGTTCAGATACTTCCGGAAAAGTTTCGTCTCTTTTCCGCCGGTGCTGGAAAGATAGATCACCGCCGCGCCTGCCGCGGAAGCCAGGTCCCTCATCTGGAACGCCAGATCCGTGCGCTGTATGACCAGCAGCCTGTGGGTGCATTCTGACCAGTAGTTGTCAAAGAACCACCCGTAAATATCCGCCGGCTCGGTGAACGCAAGATCCCGCAGATCGGCAAGGACAGGCAGTTCGATCCCGTGCTCCGCCCAGCGTTCGTATGCTTCCTCCGTGAGCGGAACGGCTTTCATCGTGTTGCCGACGGAGGATGCGAGGTTCATATATTCGCGGCTCAGATCGGCGGAGTACAGCACCGCGCCTCTGACCGCGCCTTCGGCGAGTCCGCGGATCGCGTCGTAGGCGGCGTCGCCCGTTACGCGGTTATATGAATAGCCGTATATCCGGAGCCATTCCTCAACGTCGCCGTCCAGGATGACCGCCCGAGTGTCTTCGGCGTTGGCGAAGCCCTGCAGGCAGGCGAGGGCGAGCATCTCCTCCGCCGGGAACAGATCGGCGGGGAATCCGATAAGCGCGCCCTCAGGTTCGGAAAAGACAGGGAAGATCCTGTCCTCCGGCCAGGACATGCCTTTCGCGTCCGTTCTGGCAAAGCAGAGCGTCGGGGGCAGGATCAGGATGAGTATCAGGGAAAGCGCAAGGAGTCGTTTTACAGGTTTCATGTTAATCTTTCCTTTTCTGGTTTTGAGGTATTAAGAAGCTGTTATCCGTTTATTATGTATCCGGACCAGCAGCGCGCAGAGCGCCATGAACAGGCCGCCCCCGATCACAAGGATCGCCGCAGCGATGATCGCGTACGCCGCGAAAAGATTTATCGGGCGTTCGCCCATGAGCGCGCGCCATACGAATTCCGGATCGTAAAAGGGATAGGGGTAGTAGGACGGAACGGCGACGCGCCCGCGTATCATCGAGACGGCCGAATAGACTACCGGGTATATGCCGCTTAAAAGCACCGTGCGCCTGCCGAGCCGATCGTTCCTGAACGGGAAACAGTACAGCGCAAGCGCGCAGACTGGCATGAACATGTGGTAAAAGATCTGTATCACGACCGTCATGCGGTGATACGGAGTGTCCAGCGTGAAGGGCGGCGCGAACCCGAAGGGCAGACCGCCGCAGTAGACGGCGCCCGCGACGGCGACGTACAGCGTGACCAGCGTGCCGACGACCGGATCGAAGCCGATCTTCTCCGCTTTTTTTACGCCGAGGATCGCGAGCCCCGCGAACAGGAAATATACGTAAGCGAAGAAATTCGACTGCACGGTGAAGTATGACAGGATGTTGAACCTGCCGTAATCCACCGGGTAATACTGCGGGTCGTATTCGTAGATATAATAACTCAGCCGGTAGATAAAGACCGCGAAACCGAACAGGGCAATTATAAGAAGTCCCGCGCCGACGAACTTGTTTTCCGTGATATTCCGTTTCATTTTTCGTTGATTTTCGCGGTTATCCTCAGCGCCCAGTCCGTTCCGGAAGGCTTGCTGCCGATGGTATGGGTGCCCAGAGCGGTTGCCCTGAAGACGCCTTCCT